>NZ_JALDXU010000114.1:0-10116 GCF_032154715.1 Citricoccus sp.
GTCGCGGTGGGCCCCGGCGAACCAGTCCCCCAGCAGCGGGGTGAGCGCACGGCCCATGGGGCGGGGCGCGAACTCCAGGACGGTGACCCGACAGCCCCGGGCGAGGGCCGCCGTCGCGAATTCCAGGCCGATGAACCCGGCGCCGACCACCACCACGTTCCGTGCGGTGTCCAATGCGGCGCCGAGCTGTTCGGCGTCGGCCAGGGTGCGCAGGCCGTGGATGCCCGGCAGGTCGATGCCCGGGGTGGGCAGTTCGCGGTTGCGGGCCCCGGTGGCGAAGACCAGGGAGTCGTAGCCCAGCACCGTGCCGTCCGCCAGGGCGACGGTCTGGGACGGCCGGTCCACGGCCACGGCGGTCCGGCCGGTGAGCAGCGTGATCGACTGGTCCGCGAAGAACGCCTCCCCGCGCAGGGGCAGCGGCGAGGCCGAGGTGCCGCCCACCCCGTCAGCACCGTCCGTGAGACGGGCCTTCAGGTAGTCCTTGGACAGCGGCGGCCGCTGGTAGGGCAGGCCCGGCTCCTCGGCCACGATGGTGACCTCGCCGGTGAAGCCCTCGGAGCGCAGGGACGCGGCGGCCTGCAGCCCGGCCTGGCCGCCCCCGATGATCACGACGCCTCGGGTCTCCTGATCTGCCGCTGCGGACGGGCTCTGGTTCTGGCTCTGGTTCTGCTGCGCGCTCATGGCTCAGACCTGCTCTTCCGGGATGTCGACCTCGATGGACTCCGGGCCGCTGCCGCCGACCTCGACCTGGCAGCCCAGGCGGCTCCGGCGCTCATCACGCTCGGAGGCGGTGACCTCGAGCATCTCCTCCTCGTCGTCGCCGATCTCCGGCAGGGCATCCAGGTACTCCTCGCGGACGTACACGTGGCAGGTGGCGCACATCGCCTGGCCGCCGCATTCCCCGACGATGCCCGGGACGCTGTTCTTCAGCGCCGCCTGCATGATGCGGTCCGGCTTCTCGAGCTCGATGACCTGGGTGTCGCCGTCGGGCTGGTGGTACGTGATGGTGGGCATGGTGGGCTCCTGGGGTTCGGCCCGGCGGCAGTGCCGGGGTCTGAGGGTGGCGTGACCTCCAGAATGTGCTGGACACCACATCGGCGCAAAGTGGAAGATTAGGGGTGGTTCATCACTAATACCGATTAAGGAGACGCATGGCCCTGCCGTTCACCCTGCGCCAGTTGGAGATCTTCGACGCCGTGGTGCGCACCGGCTCCCTCTCCGCCGCCGCCCGTGACCTGCACACGGCCCAGTCCTCGGTGTCCTCGGCGATCGACGAGCTGGAGAAGCAGGTCGGCCAGCGCCTCCTCGTCCGCCGCAAGGCCCAGGGCGCCTGGCCCACGGCCGCGGGCCGCCAGCTGCACCGCGAGGCGGGGATCGTCCTCCACGCCGCCCAGGAGGCCGGCCGGATCCTGCAGGAGCGGGACGGTCAGCTGCGCGGCCCGCTGACGATCGGCGTCTACCAGACCCTGGCCCCCTATGTCCTGCCCCTGCTCCTGGGAGACTTCGCCGAGGAGCACCCCCTGGTGGAGCTGTCCTTCGTGGAGGTCCAGCATGCCGAGCTGATGGCCGGCCTGACCTCCGGCGCCATCGACGTGGGGTTCACCTACCTCCACGAGGTCCCGCCCGAGGTGGACCACCAGCCCATCCTCGAGCGGCCGCCCTACGTCCTGATGCCGGCCGACCACCCGCTGGCGGACCGGCCCTCCGTGACCCTGGCCGACCTGACCGCGGAGAAGATCATCCTGCTCGGCGATGCCCCGAGCAAGGCCAACACGCTTCGGGACCTGGACACCACGGAGGACGACGAGCGCATCTCCTGGGTCACCACGTCCCTGCCGCTGACCCGCGCCCTCGTGGGCAAAGGCCTGGGGGTGGCCATCCTGGTGCAACCGGACGCCTCCCCCTGGACCGTGGACGGCCACCCGGTGGTCGAGGTCCCCCTGCACGTCGATGACGGGAACGTCTTCGTCCACATCGCCTGGCTCAAACCCCAGGCCCGACGCCGGCCCCCGCGCCGCATCACCGAGATGGTCACCTTCGCCGAGGCGAATTTCGCGCCCCACATCGCCCGGATCGATGAGGAGCGGCGCCGGCGCAAGACCTCGGACATTGCTTGAGGCAGTGACTCATGGCACACTGAGTTGCAATTGCAACGATCGGCCTGGGTGCCGGTGAAGGAGAGACCATGACCACCGTGGCCAGCGGCGCGCCCACGCTCGATGTGGACCCCTTCTCCGTTCCTTCGCTGCAGGACCCCCACCCCGTCGAGGACGCGATCCGGGAGGCCGGCCCGATCGTCTGGCTCGAGTCCCACGGCATCTGGGCCACGGGGCGGGCGGACCTGGTCCAGGAGATCTTCCTGGACCAGGAGACCTTCATCTCCTCGCACGGCACCGGCCTGACGAATACCGCACTGGAGGCGAACTGGCGCAAGCCGAGCGTGATCCTGGAACAGGACCAACCGCAGCACACCGCCACGCGCAAGCTCATGAACTCCGTGCTCTCCCTCAAGATCGTCAAGCAGCTCAAGGAGGACTTCCAGGCCGAGGCGTTCGCCGTGGTGGACGAGGTCTGCGCCCGGGGCGAATTCGATGCCGTGACGGACCTCGCCGAGGCCTACCCGCTGCGGGTCCTGCCGGACGCCGTCGGGCTGGCCCCGGAGGGGCGGCAGTACCTGCTGAAATACGCCAACCTGAACTTCCAGGCCATGGGCCCTCGAGACGATGCGCTCTATGAGGAGGCCGTGGTCCAGGCGGCCGAGGCCACGGAGTATGTGGAATGGCAGATGCGCCGCGAGAACCTGGACCAGACCAAGCTGGCCGGAAAGTTCTTCACCGCGGCGGACGAGGGTGCCATCACGGAGGAGACGGCCGGACTGCTGGTGCGGACCTTCCTCTCCGCCGGGCTGGACACCACCATGCTCGGGATCGGCAACGCCCTGCTGGCCCTGACCCGCGCCCCGGACGCCTGGTCCGCACTCCGCGAGGACCCGTCCCTGGCCCGCACGGTCTTCGAGGAGACGTTGCGCTGCCATGCCCCGAGCCCCTACATCGGCCGGACCGTGGGCACGCGCACCGCACTCGGCGGCGTGGTGCTGGAACCAGAGCAGAAGATCATCACGTGCCTCTCCGCCGCCAACCGGGACCCGCGCCGCTGGACCGACCCGGAGGTTTTTGACATCACCCGGGACGTCCGCGGGCACGCGGCCTTCGGCTACGGCATCCACGCCTGCGTGGGCCAGATGATGGCCCGCATGGAGGCCGAATGCCTGTTGACGGCCTTCGCCACCCGCGTGGACTCGCTCGAGGTCACGGCCGAACCCGTACGCAAGCTCAACCACTGGCTGCGCGGCTACACCTCCATGCCGATGCGGGTGACGCTGAAGTAGCGCACTCCCGCTGATGGGGAGTCGTCACGTCTGTGGCACTCGTGGCAAGCCGCGCAGCCATGTCCCCGGGCTAATCAGAGCTCTCCACCGCCCGGGCTGCCGCGTCCAGCCACAGGTAGACGGCCCAGGCACCCGGGTCCAGGTGCCCCTTGACGCGGTCCCCCGCATAACTGGAGCGGCCCCGGCGAGGGGCCATGTCCGCGGTGGCCTCGGCGCCGGCCCGGGCCGCGTCGGCAGCGGCGCGCAGGGCCACCACCAGCGGTTCGGACCCGGCACCGGCGAAGGCCTCAGCCGCCGGGGCGAGGGCATCAAGCATGGTGCGGTCCCCCGGGCCGGCCCCGCCCAGATCCTGGATCCCATGCTGGCCGGCGGCCAGCGCCCTGGCCCAGTCAGCGGATGCAGGCCGGTCGATGCCGGTCAGCGCCTCCGAGGCCTTCAGCAGGAAGACCGCATACAGCGGCCCCGAGGTGCCCCCGATGCTCTTGCGGACCACCGCGGAGACCCGCCGCAGCAGCAGGTCCGCACGGCACGGCAGGCTGGCCTGTTCCTGAAGCACCGCGCGGGCGCCGCGGTCCAGGCTGTGGCCGAGGTCGCCGTCGCCCACCTGCTGGTCCATGGCCGTGAGCTCAGGCTCCGCGTCCTGCAACGCCCGCAGGACAGCCTCCAGCACCGTCCACCCACGTCCGGCGAGCGCCGGACCCTTTAGGCCGAACGCCTCGGCCGGCGGCGCCGCCAGGAACGGCTCGGCGTTCACCCGGCCGGAGAGGGCAGGCCACGCCGACGTCTGCGCCGGCGCATCCAGAAGGTCCAGTAGGCCGTCGTCCACGGCCAGGAGGGACACGGACACGCCTTCCATCTCCATGGCCGTCAAGAAGGTGCCGGACCACGCCCGCACCACATCGAGCCCACGCTCCTGCAACCAGGTCAGGGCGGCGTCGGCCACCAGGGAGACCTCCATCGCCGAGCTGCCGCCCAGGTTGTTGACCAGCAGGGCGAGACGGCCGGCGTCGGGAATCCGACCCACCGCCAGGCAGGCGGACAGCAACCGGTCCACGGTCTCGGCGGCGGAGGCCAGGGCTGAGCGTTCCACCCCCTGCTCCCCATGGATCCCCAGGCCCCACTCGACCTCATCCTCGCCGAGCTCGAAGCTCGGGCTGCCGGCGGCCGGCACCGTGCACGAGCCCAGGGCCACGCCCATGGTGGCGAGGGAGTCCGCCGCAGACTGCGCCGCTCGTGCCGCAGCATCCAGGTCCTGGCCCGCGGCAGCCGCGGCCCCGGCGATCTTGTGCACCAGGACCGTGCCGGCGATACCGCGATGCCCTGCGTGGTCGCTGGACCCGGCGAGGGCGACATCATCCGCCACCACGACCATCCGGACGTCGAAGCCGTCCGCGCGGGCCAGCTCCGCGGCCAATCCGAAATTCAGCCGGTCTCCCGTGTAGTTCTTCACGATCAGCAGCACCCCGGCCCCGGAGTCCACCGCGCGGATGCCGGCCAGGATGTCGTCCGCCGAGGGGGAGGTGAACACCTCACCCGAGACCGCACCGGTCAGCATCCCGGCTCCCACGAATCCCGCATGCGCGGGCTCATGGCCGGCACCACCACCGGAGAGGACGGCCACCCGGCCACGCTCGGAGGCCCCTGCCTCCACCACCGTGCGGGAGCCCTCCAGCAGCCGCAGGCCCGGATTCATTCGCACCAGTCCGGTCAGGGATTCGACCACCACGTTGCGCGGGTCGTTGAGGAGCTTCTTCATGCTGTCCTTCGTCTCTGGAATGGTCACTACTGATGGTTTGATGGGCCTCATGACGTCCGCCGCCGAACCGATCCGCACCCGACTCAAGCACACCATCGACCGGGAGACCTTCCCCCCGGCCTACCTGTCCCTCGTGGACAACGCCCATGTGTGGGGCGGGTCGCGGATCTACAACGAGCGGTTCGGAGTCACCTCGCCGGACTTCGCCATCCTGTCCACGCTGTCCAACCGCCCGGGATGCCAGGCCGTGGACATCTCGGAGCAGGTGGCCCTGGACAAGTCGGTGGTCAGCCGCCGCCTCCAGCGCCTGCGGGACAAGGGACTCATCTGCTGGGAGCAGGAGGGATCCCGCCGCCGCTTGTTCCTGACCCCCCAGGGCGCCGAGGTGCACGATGCGGTGCTGCCCGTGGCCCTGGAGCGCGCCGAGCTGATGGTGCAGGGCTTCTCCACGGAAGAACGTGCGGTGCTGCAGTCCTTCCTGCGGCGGATGTACGAGAACATTCCGCTGATGAACAACCCGCCCTCGCTCGATCACGCCTGAATCCACACGTCCTAGATTTTTGGGTACTTGTCGAATCGTATGTGAGATGCGACACTCGTTGCAATTGCAACTCGGAAAGTGGCCCTCCCGGTCACGCTCCGCCGGGCCCCTCCGGATCACCCAAGGCAGGTACTCATGAACAGACTTCGCGCCACCCTCGCCACCGCGGCCGCCTCCATGCTGTTGCTGACCGGCTGCGGGGGGGGGCGGCACCACCTCCGGCGCCGCCACCTCGGAGGGGGCCACAACGGGCGCCGGCTCCGCTGCGGCCTCCACTGCCCCCGATCCCGCGGCCGACGGCGAATTGCAGACCGTTCGCGTGGCTGCCGTCCCCGTGGTGGACGTGGCGGCTATCTACCTCGGCGAGGAGAAGGGCTTCTTCGCCGAGAAGGGCATGACGATCGACATCCAGTTCACCACCGGAAGCTCGATCTCCATCCCGGCCCTGCTGCAGGACCAGTACGACATGGTCTACACCGGCAGCGTCAACGCCTTCCAGGCCCGCGAGAAGGGGCTTCCGGTGATCGCCGTGGCCGAGGGCGGCCGCACCACCGGCGAGCCCGGTGCTGACCACGGTGGCATCGTGGTCCCCGCCGATTCCGAGATCCAGGATGCCGGCGACCTCGAGGGCAAGTCCGTGGCCGTCAACGCGGTCAAAGGGCTCCACGAGGCGGCCATCCGGCAGTCCGTGAAGAAGGCCGGCGGAGACCCGGATGCGGTGAACTTCCTCGAACTGGCCCTGCCGGACATGCAGCCGGCCCTGGAGCGTAGCTCCGTGGACGCCATCTCCACCTCGGAGCCGTTCCTCGGCAATGCCAAGGAGGCCGGACATCGCCTGATCGCCGACCCCTACATCGACGTGGACCCGGAGTTCGTCACGGCCGTCTACCTGACCTCGGAACAGAAGTGGGCCCAGGACCCGCAGTTCGTCCAGGACTTCGTGGAGGTCGTCCAGAAGTCCCAGGAGTACGCCACCGAGCACCCGGAGGAGTTCCGGACCGAGCTCTCCAACTTCACGGAGATCGACCCGGAGACTGCCCAGACCATGATCCTCACCACATTCGGCTGGGGCTTCCCCGAGCAGGCCATGCAGCGCGGAGCGCAGGCCGCACAGGAGGCCGGCATCATCGAGGATGCCGAGGCCGGCCTGGACGGCCTCGTGGTGGACGTCCTGCAGTAGGGATCAGGCCGCGGTCAGCCGCAGCGGCAGGCTGTCCCAACCGCGCAGGGTGTTGTTGAGCTGCAGCCGGGCCTCCCCGACCACCTCGAGCGTGCCCACCCGGCGGGCCAGTGCCCCCAGCAGGCATTCACCCTCGAGACGGGCCATGATCTGGCCGACGCAGGAGTGGATGCCGAAGCCGAAGCCCACGTGGCCGGACGCCTGGCGGCTGATGTCAAAAGTGTCCGGGTTCTCCCAGTGGCGCGGATCCCGGTTCGCGGCGGCCAGGAACATCAGGATCTTGGATCCCTCGGGCAGGTGCACACCGGACACCTCGGTGTCCTCGTTCACGGTGCGAAAGAAGGTCTGGACGGGAGCCACGTAGCGGACGGTCTCATCGAAGGCCGCCCGTGCCTTGGACGGGTCCTGGCGCAAGGCGGCCCACTGCTCCGGGTGCTCGGCCAGCTCGCGCAGCGCGGCACCGATGCCGTGAACGGTCGTGTCCACGCCGGCGGTCAGGAAGGACCGCAGCAACCGCGCCGCCTCGTCCTCGTCCAGCCCCGCCTCGGCGGCCTTCTCATGGAGGGCCGCACCGAACCGCCCGGGCTTCGGGGTGCCCACCACGCACTGCTCGACGATCCACGGAGCTGCCCGGCCTCCAGTCTCCATGGCCTGATCGTAGAGGTGGTTCTGAGGGCCGAAGGCGTTGAACGCCATATTGCCGTAGGGCAGCAGGTTCTCCCGCCCGGCCTCGGACAGGCCGATGAAATCCGGGAAGACGGACAGCGGGTACGCGGCGGCGAGCTCGGCCACCCCGTCAATCTCCACCGTGGAGCCCTCGGCGAAGAGATCGTCCACCATCCGGTGGGCGGTCTCCTGGAACTCCTCCCGGATCTGGCGCATGGTCTTGGGGTTGAACACCGAGGTCGCGACCTTGCGGGCCTGGGTGTGCTGGGGAGGGTCCGCCTCCAGCAACAGCGACGGCGGCCGCCAGGGCTTCTCCTTCTGGTAATCCGAGAGGCCCACACCGCGTCCGGACACGAAGATCTCGTGGTTCTGCAGCACGTGGACCACCTCGTCGTACCGGGCCACCGCGTAGACGCCGTACCGGGGCAGCCAGGCGACGGGGCCGGCCTCCCGCAGGGCCTCGTGCAGGGGGTAGGGATCGGTCAGCGTCTCGTCCGAGAACGGGTCACGGTCGACCACCGGGACGCCGGCGGGTGCAGGCGGGACGGTCAGGGGTGGGGCGGGTCGCTCCCCGTGGGGGCTCACCGGGGCCTGGATGGCGGTGGTGTCAGTCATGAGGGCTTCTCCTGTCAGTCGGTGTAGGCCGTGCCCTGGACGTCCAGGGCCTCGTCGATCAGGTCATATTCGAGCATCAGATCCGCGCCCTGCTGGAGCTTCTCGAGGTCCAGCTCGGCGGAGAACACGGGCAGCTCGATCTCCTCCACCACCTCCGCGGTCACGGTGGTGAACTCCGGCACCAGGGCGGCGAAGGCCTCGCGGTTTCCGTCCAGGTCCTCGATGGACCGGCTGAGGGAGTCACGTAGACCGGTGATGATCTCGGGGTTCGCCTCGGCGTAGTCCCGGGTGGTGATCCATCCGGCCACCGGCATGTCCGCGGCAGGCCCGTCGAAGAGGTTGCCGATCTTCACGAGTCCCTCCTGTTCGGCGACAACCTGGAAAGGCTCCACCTGCCAGACGGCGTCCACGTTGCCGTTCTGCACGGCGGCTGCCATGTCCGGGTACGGCATCTCCATCACCTCGACGTCGGCCGGCGAGAGCCCGGCCTCCTCCAGCTGGGCGTAGAGGGCCACCGTGCCGATGTTCTGCAAGTTGTTCACCGCGAAGCTCTTGCCCTTCAGGTCGGCGATCTCCTCGATGCCGGAATCCGGGCCCACGTAGATGCCGTGATCGTCAGCGCCGACGTCGTTGCCGGCGATCAGGACGATGGGCAGACCCTGCTGGGCGGCGAGCAGGGCCGAGGTGTAGTTGGCGTAGGTGACATCGACATTGCCGGAGGCCAGGGCCGGAATGGCTGCCGCGCCACCCTGGGTCTGGGTCAGCTCGGCATCGATGCCGACCTCCTCGAGGTACCCCTGCTCGTCGGCATTGACGAGGGTGGAGGTGTGCACGAGCGGGAAGTAGCCGATGTTGACGGGCTCCAGCCCGCCCGAGCCCGCCCCGGTGGCGGAGGACGATTCGGCGGCATCCGCCTCGGCGCTGCTGGGTGAGCCGGCACCGCAGGCGGTCAAGGTCAGCGCGGCGACGGACAGCGCGCCGGCGGTCAGCAGTCCGCGGCGGCGGGCATCCCGGAGTTTTCGTGTGAGCATCGTGGTCTCCTTGGTTAACGGGGGTGCCTCCGACTATGAGTCATGTCACACTGATCTCACCGGAGTCCTCCCTTTGAAAGGAAACGCATGGCCAGAACGTCCGCGGGCCGGTCCTCACTGAGCCGTGCGGTGGACTTGTTGGATGCCTTCGATTCCAGCTCGGTGTTCCTCACCGCCACGGACATCGCGCAGCGCACCGGCAGCCCCGTCTCCACCACTCACCGCCTGTTGGGAGAGCTCACCTCGCTGGGCCTGCTCGAACGCGCCCCGGACCGGACCTACCGGCTCGGCGCGCGGATCTGGGAATGGTCGGCACGCTCCCCCGGTGCCGCCGGCCTGCGCGCCGCAGCCCTGCCGCACCTGCAGAAGGTCCACCATGCCGTCCGGCAGCATGCACAGATCGGGATCCTCTCGGGCCGCGACGTCCTGTTCATCGAACGCCTGTCCGCACCGGACGCCGTCGTGAACTATTCGGTGATCGGCCAGCGGCTGCCCGCACTGGCCTCCTCCTCCGGGCTCGTGCAGCTCGCGTGGCTGCCGGAGCGGGAGCAGGAGGCCGCCCTGGCCGGCGGGCTGCAGCAGTTCACCTCGATGACCGTGACAGACCCGGGCCAGATCCGCCGCCGCCTCGCCGAGATCCGCCGCACCGGTCACGTAGTCAATGATGGCTTCCTGCACACCGCCGCGCGCGGCATCGCGGTGCCCCTGCGGGGGCATCAGGATGACCTGTTGGGCGCGCTCTCCGTCATCGTCCCCAACGACGCCGCTCCCGTACTGCCCTATGTCACCCTCCTGCAGACGGCCGCCGCGGCGATCAGTCGGGACTACGCGGCTCTGACCAGTGGTCGCGATGTCCACCGTTCTTAGCGTGGTGTTCACCGGGCGCTCTCCTGCGCGTTGACGGCGACCGATGAACTGTCCAGGTCACGGTGGGGATGA
>NZ_JALDXU010000011.1:0-51493 GCF_032154715.1 Citricoccus sp.
CGGCTGTTCGCCACTGGGAGAACAGCCGCCCGAAGGCGCCTGGGTGAAGCGCGGGGGCGGACGCTGAGCGGTTCGCCCTGCCGCGCCACCGGCTACTTCTTCGCGTTCCGGTACGCCTCGACGATGTCGCGGTGCAACCGCCCCCGGCGGGAGACCTCGTAGCCGTTGTCCGCCGCCCATTCGCGGATCTTCGCCGCTTCATTGGCGGGAGCCGGCGGGGCCACGGCGCGGGCCTTGCGGATGTACCCCTTCAGGGTCGTCCGCAATTCCTTGGCGTGCTCCACCGACAGGTCGATTTCATAGTGACGACCGTCCAAGGAGAATTGAACGGTTTCTTCGGCCGGTGTTCCGTCCAGATCGTCAACCAAGACCACTTCCACTTTCTGTGCCAAGACTCCCCCTAGGTGTTCTGCTTCTGCCACTCCAGCTTCCGTTCAACCGGCCGCAGTGATTCGCGGACAATGCCTCGGCAATCTGGAATCTGATCCACTGATTTTGATCCGAATACCGAGTATTGCGGAGAGGATAAGAAACCTTCAACTCAGAGGGGCTTACGGCCGGCTATTCCATGCCAACTCACAGGATCGGAATGCGTGATGTTTCCGGACAGCAAAGATCCTCATCCACGTCTTTCACCCTGACGTGGCGTGGCATTCATGGATCAAGGAGTGACATATTCGCGTTCCACCGACCCGAGAAGGGAGTTGTTCTAGGGGGTATCCGTTTTTCGGTCCGCCGCCGAGCCCTGCTCAGCACGCTGGCGGGCCCACTCCTGCGCCTCGCGTTCCTCGAGCTCCGCCTTGGCCTGGCGCTCTCCGGTGTCCACTCGGAACACGGAACGCATGACGAGCCAGAAGATCAGGGCGAGACCCACGGAGGGAGCCAGGACGGAGAAGTAATCCCAGAAATCTGCCATCAGTGACCGCTCCCCGGGGCCTCCGGCTTGAGCAGCGGGAACAGGATCGTCTCCCTGATACCGGCGCCGGTGAAGAGCATGACGAGCCGGTCGATGCCGAGGCCGATACCACCCATGGGCGGCGCCCCGTACTCCAGTGCCCTCAGGAAGTCCTCGTCGAACTGCATGGCCTCGTCGTCACCGGCGGCTGAGGCCCGGGATTGCTCCACGAGCCGTTCGCGCTGGATGACCGGATCGATCAGCTCGGAGAAGGCAGTGCCCCGCTCCATGCCTCCGATGATCAGGTCCCAGGCCTCGATGACCCCGGGCTGGTCCCGGTGCGGGCGGGCCAGCGGCTGCGCGGCGGGCGGGTAGTTGTAGACGAACGTTGGATTGATCAGGGTCGGCTCAACGATCTCGCCGAACAGCTCGAGAACCATCTTCTCGGCGTCCCAGAAGGGATCGAACCTCACCTCGTGCTTCTCGGCGACCGATCGCAATTCCTCGACGGCGGTCTCCGGGGTGATCTCCTGGCCCACCGCCTCGGACAGTCCGGGGTAGACCTCGATCCAGGCCCAGTCTCCACTCAGGTCGATCTCGCCCTGGGGGGTCTCGATGAGACGACCTGCGCCCACGGCATCGGCGGCGTTCAGGATCATCTCCTTCATGCGGTCCGCCATGACGTACATGTCCGCCCAGGCCTCGTAGGACTCCAGCATGGTGAACTCGGGCGAGTGCGTGGAGTCCACGCCCTCGTTGCGGAAGACGCGGCCGATCTCGAAGACCCGGTCGATGCCGCCCACGACAGTCCGCTTCAGGTAGAGCTCCGTGGCGATGCGCAGGGTCATGTCCTGGCCGAAGGCATTGAGGTGCGTCTCGAATGGGCGGGCATGCGCGCCGCCGTGCACGAGCTGCAGGATCGGGGTCTCGACCTCCACGTAGTCGCGCGCTTCCAGGGTGGTGCGGATGGAACGGATGATGGCCGCCCGGGTGTGCACCATCTTCCGGGCCTCGGGCCGCACGATCAGGTCCGCGTAGCGCTGGCGGACGCGAGTCTCCTCGTTGAGTTCGGCATGCAGCACGGGCAAGGGCCGCAGGGCCTTGGAGGCCATCTGCCAGGAGTCGGCCATGATGGACAGCTCGCCGCGACGCGAGGCGATGACCTCGCCGCTCACGGCCAGGTGGTCGCCGAGATCCACGAGGCGCTTCCAGTCCGCGAGGGAGTCCTCGCCGACGTTCGCCAAAGAGACCATGACCTGCAGGCGGACGCCCTCGCCGCCGTCGTCGCCCACTCCCCCCTCTTGAAGCGTGGCGAAGCAGAGCTTGCCGGTGTTCCGCAGGAACACCACGCGGCCGGCAACACCGACCGTGTCTCCGGTCTCCGTGCCGGGCTCGAGGCCGGGGTAGGCCTCACGGACCTGCTGCAGGGAGTGGGTGCGCCCGACGGTGACCGGGTACGCCTCGCGCCCGGAGGCCAGCATCTCGGCGCGCTTGTCATGGCGCACCTGGCGCTGGTCGGTGGTGCTGGTGGGATTGTCCGTGCTCACGGTCATCCAGTCTACGTGCCCCCGGCGGGAGACCAACTGCCGCTACAGTGCCGCCCGCGTCACCAGATGGTGACGCGATCCTCCGGATCCAGCCACATCGCATCACCGGGTTCGGTGGCGTAGGCCTCGTGGAAGGCGTCCAGGTTCTTCACCACCTGGTTGCAGCGGAACTCGTTGGGCGAGTGCGGGTCCGAGGTGATGCGCGTGATCGCGGTCTCCGTGCGGGTCAGCTGGCGCCAGCACTCGGACCAGGAGGCGAAGAACGCCCGGTCCTGCTCGCGGGAGGCCTCATCGGCGTCGGCCAACTCGGCGGGCCCGTCGGTGTTCGGGAGGCCGTCTGAGCCGGACCCCTCACGGTCACCGTCGGTGCCACCCGCGCTGCCCTCACCGGGGTTCTCCTCGCGCCAGATGCCCAGCGCCTGGGAGGCGATGCCGAGTCCGCCGAGGTCGCCGATGTTCTCGCCGAGCGTGAGTTCGCCGTTGACGTGGTACTCGGGGGCCTCGGCGGGGCTCAGCACCTCGTACTGGCCGACGAGCTGGGCGGTGCGTTCCTCGAAGGCCGTGCGGTCGGCGTCGGTCCACCAGTTCTGCAGGGAGCCGTCGCCGGCGTACTGGGAGCCCTGGTCGTCGAAGCCGTGGCCGATCTCATGGCCGATGACCGCGCCGATGGCCCCGAAGTTCTCCGCTGCCAGACGGTTCGGGTCGAAGAACGGGGGCTGGAGGATGGCGGCGGGGAACACGATCGCGTTCTCCAGCGGGGAGTAGTAGGCGTTGACCGTCTGCGGGGTCATGTGCCATTCCTCCGGGTCCGGCCCCGTCTCGATCTTGGCGAGGTCGCGCTCGAACTCGAAGGCGTGGGCGGCCCGGACGTTGGCGATGAGGTTCTCCGGGTCCACGGCCAGGGACGAGTAGTCGATCCACTTCACGGGAAACCCGACCATGGGCTTGAACATGGACAGCTTTTCCAGGGCCTTCTGGCGGGTGTCCTCCCCCATCCAGTCGAGGGTGCTGATCGACCGGCGGTAGGCCTCGATGAGGGCGGAGATGAGGCCGTCCATGGCGGCCTGGTGGCCGGCCGGGAAGTGCTTGGCCACATACAGCCGGCCGACATCTTCTCCCACGGAGCCGTTCACGAAGGCGACGCCGCGCTTCCAGCGGGGCCGGACCTCCTCGGTGCCGGCGATCTTGCGGCCGTAGAACTCGAAGTTCTCGTTGACGAAGGCCTCGGTCAGGTAGGGAGCGGCAGACCGGAGCAGCTGGAGCTGCAGCCACCGCTTCCACGTGCCCAGGTCCTCCTCCAGGAGAAGCGTCTGCATGGCGGCCAGGAAGTCCGGCTGCCAGGCGACGACCTCGGCGCTGCGGCCCCCGGCGGCGCCGACACCCTCGAGCCAGCGGTCGGCCAGCGGGAAGGTCTCCAGCAGGGCCTCCCGGTCCAGGAGGTTATACCGGGCCACGGCGTCACGGACCCTGACGACGTCCCAGTGGGCGGCGGCGATCTTGGTCTCCAGGTCCACCACCCGGTCCGCGTCCCGCTCGGCCTCATCCCGGTCCCCGCCGATGCCGGCGAGCATGAACACGTTGTCCACGTGCTGGCGGTAGTCCGTGACCAGCTCCGCGAACTTCTCCTCGCGATAGTAGGACTCGTCCGGCAGCCCGAGGCCGTCCTGGATCAGGTGCAGCAGCATGCGCTCGGGGTTGCCGGCGTCGTTGAGGGAGCCCGTGCCGATCAGCCCGCTGACGCCGGCACGCTGCAGCTGTCCGGAGAGGTGGATGAGCTCTTCCGGGGTGGAGACGCCCTCGATCTGGGCGAGGTCGGCGACGATCGGTTCGAGGCCGCGCTCCTCCACTCCGGACTCGTCCATGAAGGAGGCGTAGAGCGCTCCGATCCGGCGGCGCGCACCCTCCTCGTCATTCCCCGCGGTGAAGGAGCCGGACTCACGCCCCGCGCCCGGGCCGGACCAGAAGTGCGCGGCCGCGTCCTCCGCGATGTGCCGCACGGCCAGCTCCGAGGCGTCCCGCAACTCCATGAACGCCCCATAGGCACCCTGGTCCGCGGGGATCGAGTTGGACTGCAGCCAGGCACCGTTGACGTGCCGGTAGAGGTCCTCGCGGGCGCTGGGCTGCCGGGATGGGCTGGTTTCGGTCACGGATGCTCCTTGGAAGGGCCGGGCATGTCCACCGATCCTAGCGGCGAAGTGCCCTGACTCAGACGAGCGACTGCAGGCGGGCCAGGGACTGGTCCATCTGGTCGGAGCTGATGGCGGGGAAGATGTTCTTGGCCAGTAACTCCTGGTCCGTCACGTGGGACCAGTCATAGGTCAAGGTGACCTCCGTGGTGTCCTGGTCCACCGGTTCCAACTGGTACACCCACTGCCAGCCGCCCGGCTCCCCGCCGACGGGACCCGGCTTCCAGCCCACCAGTTTGTTCTCGTCATAGGCCACCACGTGGTTCTCACGCTGGTAGTCGCCGCCCTGGGACTCGGCGTGCATGTTCATCACGAACGTGTCTCCGACCTGCTGGATGCGCTGGGACTTCTCGTCGGCGCGCACCATGTCGGAGCCGTCGAACTCCTGATGCCGGGCCGGCAGCGTCAGGATCTGGAAGATGTCCTTGGCCGGGGCCTCGATGGTCCGGGTGACGGTCTGCTTCTTCTCGCCGTGTGCGGTCTCGTTCATCGTCATGCTGCACCCTAAACACGTCCGGCACCTGACTTTCAAGGGCGGTGGCGCTCCGGTCGGTCAGACGGAGCGCCGGCCAGCCCGCAGTGCCCCGGGTTCACGCCCGGTGGCCGGCAGGATCATGTTGTCGATGAGCCGGACCGATTCAACGGTGGCTGCCACCAGGGCCAGCGCCTCGTGTGCCAGCGGGGCGGCGAGCTGCTCGGCACCCAGGGGCTCCAGGGTCGAGTGGTCCACGATCTCCAGATAGTCCAGGTCCGCCAGGGGCTCGGCCCGGAGCAGCGCACGGGCCGCCGCGAGGTCGAGGGGGCGGCCGGCGTCGGCGGCCTGGCGCAGGGACTCCAGGGCGCGGTGCAGCACCAGGGCCGCCTCCAGTCCCGCCGGCGACAGCCGGGTGTTCCGGCTGGAGAGCGCGAGACCCTCCGGCGAGCGGACCAGCGGTACCGGGCGGATCTCGAGGTCGAAATCCAGGTCCGCCCGCATCCGGCGCAGCACCGCCAGCTGCTGGGCGTCCTTCTGGCCGAAGTAGCTGCGCAGCCGGGCCGGAGCCGGTGGCGTCGCGGCGTGCCAAAGCTTCGCGACGACGGTGCAGACGCCGTCGAAATGCCCCGGTCTGGCGGCGCCCTCGAGGACCTCGCCCATGTGGCCCGCGGTGACGGTGACCATGGGCGCGTCCGGGTAGCCGGGGTACATCTCCTGCAGATCCGGGGCGAAGACCAGCTCGCAGCCCTCGGCGCCCAGGATCGTCCGGTCCGCCTCGAGGGTGCGCGGGTAGTTCTCCAGGTCGGAGGGATCACCGAACTGGAGGGGATTGACGAACACGGAGGCGATGACGATGTCGTTCTCCCCGCGGGCCTGCCGAACCAGGGCCGCATGGCCGCCGTGCAGCGCGCCCATGGTCGGGATCAGCCCCACGGTGGGCTCAGGAATCCCGGCGGCGACGGCGGCCCGCACCTTCTCCGCGAGCGCGGCCGTGAACGCCGCTCGGGTGGTGTGCACGGCGGGCAGGTGACCGCTGCCCGGGGCCGGCCGGCGGGCCGTGTCCTCCAGGGTCAGGCCGGTGCCAGGGGGGACGGGGGTGCGGTCGGGAACGCGGTCGAGCGGGGTCACGGTGCGAGTCTACGGAGGTTCAGGCGGGGCGCTGCCCGTCGAGTCGTCAGTTAGCGTGGCGATAGGCCCCCCAACCGGCACCACAACTCCCCACTCGATATCCCGGCGCTACCCCTCGCCGCGCGCGGCCGGCGGGGGTTACTGGTCCAAGAGGTCCAGCAGGTCTGCCACCCTTGCCTCCGAGAGCGCACCCCGGGCCAGGGCGCGTTGTGCGGTCGCCGTGGCCATGGCTCGGTAGGCCTGCCCGACGTCGGCCGGGATCCCCTCGGCGGCGAGCACCTGCAGGTGCCGGCGCACCGTGCCCACGTCACCGCGGGCCACCGGGCCGGTGAGGGCCCCGTCTCCGTTGGCCAGGGCATTCTCGAGGGAGGCGTTCAGCAGCGGGGAGAGCATCCGGTCGGTCTGCTCCACCCCGATCGAGGCCAGGACCTGCGCGGCCTGTGAGGTCAGGGTGACGAGGTGGTTCGAGGCGTGCGCCAGCGCCGCATGGTAGATCCCACGGTCCGCCTCGGCGATGACGGCCGGTTCCCCGCCCATCTCCACCACGAGGGCCTGGGCCACCGGCAGCACGATCGGGTCCGCGGTGACCCCGAACATGCAGTCCTGCAGCCGGGCCAGGTCCAGGGTCAGACCCGTGAAGGACATGGCGGGGTGGATCGCGAGCGGGATCGCCCCCGAGGCCCGGACCGGGTCCAGCACGGAGACGCCGTGCGCACCCGAGGTGTGGACCACGAGGTGCCCGGTCTGGAAGTGACCGGCCCCGGCGAGCCCGGAGACCAGGTCCGGGAGGACATCGTCGGGGACCGCCAGCAGCACCATTTCGGAACGGCGCAGGATCTCCGGGATCTCGAGCACCGGCACCTCGGGCAGCAAGGACTCCGCCCGGCTGCGGGAGGCCTCGGAGACGGCGTGCACGCCCGTGACCGCGTGGCCGGCGTTGCGCAGGGCGGCCCCCAGCACGGCACCGACCTTGCCGGCCCCGATGACGCCGACGCCCAGCCGGCCCGGCCGGTTCTGCGGCTCGGCGGCCCAGGGCTGGGTGCTCACTGCTCGATCACCTGCTGCGTGCGCTGCTCGAAGCGGGCCAGCTCGTCCTGGCGCATCCACTGGTTGCGGTCCCGCATGCGGCGCGAGACGGCGGCGATGTCCGCCTCCTCGTGGAACAGCCGGACGGCGACGTCCGCATCCGCGTGGGGCAGCGACGGAACCACGGGGCCCGCGGTGGAGTGGAACCGCAGGGTGGCCACCCGCAGACGGCGCTCCAGCGGTCCCTGGTGCAGACCGATGGACTGGATCCGCTCGTGCGGCATGAGGACCAGGTCGCGCTCGAGCCGGCCCGAGCGCAGCAGGACCATGGTGTCCGTGGACCGGTAGGCGTTGCGCTGCCAGGTCAGCGGGTCCAGCCACCACACCCGCCGCGGGGACGGCGTGAAGCCCTGCCCGTCTCCGCTGCGGGTGATCCCCGCACGGATGACCTCCGGAGCATCCTCCACGCCCGGGTCCGGTGCCACCACGGAGAGCACGCGCATGACGTCCTCGATGGTCCCGACGGGCAGCACGGTGGACTTGTCGGCGCCGCTGCCCTCGGTCACGGCTCCGTAGCCCGCCACATTGACACTCATCCTGTACCAGCCGAAGGCCCTCCACAGCAGGCCCTGGCTGATGCGCACCGCCTGGACACGGCCCGGCGGGACGGTCTGCTGGGAGGTCTCGAGCAGGCCATAACGCAGGCGCAGCCCGTCCGGTGAGGTGGCCACGGTGAAGTTGTAGCCCTTGTTGAAGCCGCCCCACGCGACGCCGACCAGGGAGAACACGAAGGGCAGCAGGACGAACAACAGGATCAGCCACCAGCTGTCCTCGCCGTCCTGCGGGACGGTCAGGTCCAGGATCCAGGCCCCCAGCACCAGGACGACGATGATCGAGATCATCACGATCATCGCCGTGGACAGCAGCACCGACCCGATCATCCGGCCCACGGGAACCTTGAGCATGATGTGCTCGGGCGCCTCCGGCAGGGATGGCTGCTGGACCGTCGCCGGGTGCTGGCTCTCGCCCAGACCCTCACCCAGGCCGTCACGTGGATCGTCGGTCTGACGATCGCCCTGGTTCTCACCCTGGCCCACCGGCTCCACCGCTGCCGCCACGGCGCCCCGCCGTGCGACGTCCTCGGGGTCCGCCCCGGCACGGATGCCGGCGGCGCGGCCCATGATCTCGGCGCGGAGGATGCGGGCCTCGTCCTCCTTGATGAAGGCCAGCTGCATGGCCGTGCTGCCGCCGTCCGCCGCCTCGAACTTCAGTTCCGCGAGCCCGAAGATGCGAGCCAGCAGGGGCTGGCGGATGTCCACGGCCTGCACGCGGTCATAACGCACCCGCCGGTGCTGCCGGAAGATCACGCCGGTGTCCAGCAGAACCTGTTCGTCGGCGAGCTGGTACTTCGTGAAACGCCAGGAGAAGTAGTAGATGATCACCATGACCACGAACACGGCACCGTAGATGGCCAGGGTGATCCACAGGCCTTCGGCTGCCTGGAACTCGCCCTGGCCGACCAGCGACCGGACCATGTCCTCGCCGAAGGACTGGGTGGCGAAGAACAGCATGGCGACGAGAATCACCCAGCCCCGCACCCAGGGGCTGATGGGATGGACCCGGTGCCAGGCGCCGTCGGCCGCCTCCGGTCTGCCCGCGCCGGGAGCCGGCTCCGCCGGCGCCGTCACAGTCCGGCCAGACGTGCCTGTCCGCGGGCCATGAGCTGGTCGCGGAGCCGTTCACTGTCCTCGGCCGGGATACCCTCGATGGTCGCGTTGGTGGCCGCGGAGGCAGTCTGAAGTTCCAGGGAGCGGATGCCGAAGCGCCGCTGCACGGGACCCTCCTTGATGTCGAGGTACTGGAGGCGGCCATAGGGGACGGCCAGCACGCGGCGGAACCAGAGCCCGGACTTGAACACGAAATCATCCTCACGCTCGGCGTAGCCCATGGCGCGCACACGGCGTGGGACAAGGGCCAGGTCCACGAGGCCCCAGACGAGCACGACCCCCGGCAGCCCCCAGGCCAGCCAGGCTGGATAGGCGGGCCAGACGTCCACCAGCATCAGGACCAGCGGGACGGCCAGGACCGCGGTGATGATCACCGTGGTGAGACCGGTGGAGATGAGATGGGCCGGGACCAGCTTCGGGGACACCGGGGTCCACTGCACCCGCTCGAGGCCAGCCACATCATGAGTCGTTCGTTCGGGCATATCCGCCTTCCCCCTCCGCGCCGTAGGCGGGTCCGGACTGTCCCCGGTGCCCCTCGCCCTTACGGCCGTCTGCGTCTGTGGTGCCGTCCGCCCCGTCTTCTGGGGGCAGGCGACAGAATTGCTCCACGATGTACCCCACGATAACCAGAACCAGTCCCCCGACCACCATCAACAGGGCATCGTTCACGGTGGGGGTGCCGAAGCCGGTGGCCGAGGTCAGATGGACGAGGACACCCCCGTGCCAGCCGGCGATGAGCGATCCGGCGTAGGCGCCGGCCTGCGCCAGGGCCAGGGTCCGGGTGGCGACGAGCGGGTTCATCCGCGCGGCGGGCGGGCGCCTCTTGTCCCGCTGGACGCGGATGCCGAGCACCAGCACCAGCAGGGCGACGGACCCGAGGGTGATCGTGGAGGAGCGCACCAGCACCGGTGCGACCACACCCGCCTCGGCCGTGAGCAACGCGGCCACCCAACCCAGACCGCCGGAGACGACCAGGATCAGCGCCAGCCACAGGGGACGGATGCCGTTCACGAGGCCGGACCCCCGGTGCCGGTGGGCAGCCGCCGCACCGAGCCGGCGTCGTCCGCCTGTGCGGCCAGGTCCGCGACGCGCGCGCCGCCGAGCGTGGCCTCAGGGTCCACCCAGGACCACGGGGTGAGCACGAACGCGCGCAGGTGCGCCCGGGGGTGGGGAAGGATCAGTTCTGGATCCTCCGAGGTCAGGTCCGCGTAGGTGATCACGTCGATGTCCAGGGTGCGCGGTCCCCAACGCACCTCACGGGTGCGGTGGTGCGTGCTCTCGATCTGCTGGCCGGCGGCGAGCAGCGCACGCGGGGACAGGCGCGTCGTGAGGGTCACCACGAGGTTCAGGTACTCGGGCTGGCCCGGGGGGCCGCCCACCGGCTGGGTGATCGCCACCGGAGACACCCCGGTCAGCTCGATCCCCGGGGTCTCGGCGAGCTGGCGGACCGCCGCCGCGAGGGTCGCGGCGGCCTCTCCCAGGTTCGCGCCGAGGGCCAGCACCGCCGGGACCGGAGCGTGCGGGACGCGGTCGAGGTCCGGCCCGTGAGGCCCGGACCCGCCGGCGGGCGAGGCGAGTGAGGTCACGTCCGGCTCCGGAAGACGGTGACCGCGACGTCGGCGAAGTCCGCCTCGATGGGGGCGTGCGGTTTGTGCACGGTCACCTCGACAGCGGTGGCCACGGGCTGTTCGGTGAGGAGCGCTTGCGCGATGCGGTCGGCGACAGTCTCGATGAGGTCGAGGGACTCCCCCGTGATCACGCCGAGCACGGTCTCGGCGACCTGGGCGTAGTTGACGGTGCGGTCCAGGGCGTCACCGGCGGCGGCCGGTGCCGCGTCCAGGTGCACCACCACGTCCGTGGTGAAGTCCTGGCCGTCCCGCTTCTCCTCGGCGAAGAAACCGTGGAATCCCCGAGCGGTGAGCCCGGTGAGGGTGATGCGGTCGGCCGGACGGCCGCCAGTGCTCTCAACCACGGCTCAGCCCTGCTGACGGCGAGTGCTGGTGATACCCGGGTTCAGCCAGGCCTGGGCGGCCTTGACCGCGTGCAGGCTGGGCTCGATCTCGTGGACCCGCACTCCCCACACCCGGTGCAGGGCGGAGAGGGCGGACACCGCTGCGGTGGCGTGGTCGCGGTCCGCGGGCGCCGGCGCGGCGCCCGCATCGTTGGCCAGCAGGGTGCCGAGGAAGCGCTTGCGGGAGGCGGCCACGAGGACCGGGAATCCGAGTGACTGCAGGCGGTCCAGGCCTTGGAGCAGCTCCCAGTTCTGCGCGCCGGCCTTCGCGAAGCCCAGTCCCGGGTCCAGGATGAGCTGCTCAGGCTGCACGCCGGCCGCCAGGAACGCGTCCTTCAGCTCGGTCAGTTCCCGGGCCACGTCTTCGACCACGTCCCCGTAGTCCGCGAGGGAGTCCATGGTCTTGGAGTCCCCACGGTTGTGCATGAGGATGTACGTCGCCCCCGTGCGGGCGATCAGCTCGGGCATCTCGGGCTCGTAATTCAGCCCGGAGACATCGTTGATGATGACCTCCCCGATCTTGAGGGCGGCCTCGGCGGTGACGGTGTGCATGGTGTCCACGGACACCACGGCGCCGGCCTTCACGAGGGCCTCGATCACCGGCAGGATGCGGTTCTGCTCGGTGATCGGGTCGATGGCCTCCGCCCCGGGGCGGGTGGACTCCCCGCCCACGTCGATGATGTCAGCCCCGGCGTAGTGCAGGCGCAGCCCCTGCTCGATGGCGGCGTCCGCGGCGAGGTACTGCCCGCCGTCGGAGAAGGAGTTGTGGGTGACGTTCACGACGCCCATGATCAGCGTGCGGTTCGTCGGCAGGTCGCGGAGGGTCCGGCGGCGCACCTTGCGGACCACCGAGAGGGGACCCGTGTTGGGCCCGGTTCCGGTCTGTGCTGCCATCGAGTCCATCGGTGGTCCTTTCATCGCGGTGGCCGGTGGCGCCGGCGGCGCGCGGCAGGTCAGTGATGCAGGCGGTGGCGCGGTGGCGCCGAGCTCAACCGTGCAGGATCAGGCTCATGGCCTCGGAACGGGTGGAGGAGTCGCGGAGCTGACCGCGGACGGCCGAGGTCACGGTCTTGGCACCGGGCTTGCGGACCCCGCGCATGGACATGCACATGTGCTCGGCCTCGATCACCACGATGGCCCCGCGGGGGGTCAGGTGGGTCATGAGGGCCTCCACGATCTGCGTGGTCAGCCGCTCCTGCACCTGGGGACGCCGGGCGAAGACCTCGACCAGCCGTGCCAGCTTGCTCAGCCCGGTGACCAGCCCCTCCGGGGAGGGGATATAGCCGATATGGGCGGTGCCGTGGAAGGGCACCAGGTGGTGTTCGCACGTGGAGTAGAAGGGGATGTCCTTCACCAGCACGAGTTCCTCATGCGCGATGTCGAAGGTGGTCCCCAGGATGCTCCCGGGATCCTGCTTCAGGCCGGCGAAGAACTCGTCGTAGGCCTTGGCCACGCGCTTCGGGGTGTCCTGGAGGCCCTCCCGGTCCGGATCCTCGCCGATCGCCTCGAGGATCTCTCGCACGGCGGCCTCGATGCGCGGACGGTCCACACCGGCTGGGGCCAGCTCAGCCTCGTCGTCCACGTCCACGTCCCTCAGGGTGTTCTGTATGTGCTCCACGATTCCGATCCTATCGGTGGGTGAACCGGTGCGGCGGCCGGGCCACCACGCGGTGGCCGCTGGCGGACCGGTCAGGCCTGGTCTGCGCGCGGCAGGTCTGTGGGACCGGCAGGTCCTCCGGGCCGGCCGGTCCCGCCGTCGGGCTCGCCGGGCAACTGACTGCCGGGGGTGGGGTCGACCGTGGGGTTCAGCGAATCCGAGGAGGATTCGGGGTCCACGGGCGGCTCCTGCTCCGGATCGGCGTGTCCGGCAGAACCTCCATGGCCGGCGCCACCGCCCTGGCCGTTCGATCCGGCCTTCTCCGCCAGGGCACGGCGCTCGGCCGGGGACAGGATCGGTGGCTGGTCCGAGACCGGCCGGTCCTCGCTGGACAGCCACACGGTGCGGGGCTCGCGCTGGCGGATCTCGGAGAAGATCTCGGCGATCTGGGCCTGGTTGAGGGTCTCCTTGGCCAGCAGCTCGTAGGCGAGACGGTCCAGGATCTCCCGGTTCTGGTTGATGATCCAGTACGCCTCGTCATGGGCCTGGTCCAAGAGCTGGCGCACCTCGGTGTCCACCAGGCCGGCGACCTGCTCGGAGTACTCGCGGCCGCTGCTCATATCCCGGCCCATGAAGGGCTCGCCGCTGCCGGAACCGAGTTTCACGGCGCCCACGCGCTCACTCATGCCGTACTCGAGGACCATCTTGCGGGCCGTGTCCGTGGCCTTGGAGATGTCGTTGGAGGCACCGGTGGACGGATCGTGGAAGATGATCTCCTCGGCCACCCGGCCGCCCATGGCATAGGCGAGCTGGTCGAGGAGCTCGTTGCGCGTGACGGAGTACTTGTCCTCCTCCGGGACCACCATCGTGTAGCCGAGGGCGCGTCCGCGCGGCAGGATCGTGATCTTGGTGACGGGCGCCGAGTTGCGCAGTCCGGCCGCCACCAGCGCGTGCCCACCCTCGTGATAGGCGGTGACCTTGCGCTCGTGCTCCTTCATCAGGCGCGAGCGCTTCTGCGGTCCGGCCATGACCCGGTCGACGGCCTCGTCCAGGGCTCGGTCGTCGATGAGCTGCGCGTTGGAGCGGGCGGTGAGCAGGGCGGCCTCGTTCAGGACGTTGGCCAGGTCTGCACCGGTGAAGCCGGGGGTGCGCTTGGCCAAGGAGCGCAGATCCGTGCCGGGCGCCATGGGCTTGCCCTGGGCGTGCACCGAGAGGATCTGATGGCGGCCCTCCAGGTCCGGGGCCTCCACCGGGATCTGCCGGTCGAAGCGGCCCGGGCGCAACAGGGCGGGGTCCAGGACATCAGGCCGGTTGGTGGCCGCGATGAGGATGACGTTGGTGGTGGCGTCGAAGCCGTCCATCTCCACCAGCAGCTGGTTCAGGGTCTGCTCACGTTCGTCGTTGCCGCCGCCCACACCGGCGCCGCGGTGGCGGCCGACGGCGTCGATCTCGTCCACGAAGATGATGGCCGGGGAGTTGTTCTTGGCCTGCTCGAACAGGTCACGCACGCGCGAGGCGCCGACGCCGACGAACATCTCGACGAAGTCGGATCCGGAGATCGAGTAGAAGGGCACCCCTGCCTCACCGGCCACGGCCTTGGCGAGCAGGGTCTTGCCGGTGCCGGGAGGGCCGTACAGCAGCACGCCCTTGGGGATCTTGGCGCCGACAGCCTGGAACTTGGCGGGCTCGGAGAGGAATTCCTTGATCTCGTGGAGTTCCTCCACGGCCTCCTCCGCGCCGGCCACATCCACGAAGGTCACCTGGGGCATGTCCTTGGAGATCAGTTTCGCCTTGGACTTGCCGAACTGCATGACCTTGCCGCCGCCGCCCTGCATGCGGGACATCAGGAACCAGAAGACCAGGCCGATGAGGAGGAACGGGATGATGAAGCCCAGCATGGACAGCAGCCAGTTGTTCTGCACCGGCTCGTCCGTGAAGCCGTCCAGACCGGAGGCATCGATGGCCTCGACCACGTTGTCCGCGCGGGCCGTCGAGTAGTAGAAGTAGACGTCCGTGCCGAGGTCACGGCCGTCCTGGGAGTAGGACTCGCGCAGGGTCAGGTCGACGCGCTGCTCACCGTCCTGGATCTTGGCCTGGGCGGCCCGGTCCTCCTCGAGCAGCACCAGGCCCACGTTGGTGTCCACCCGGGCGGAGGACCCCTGCGTCAGCGCGGGGATGATCAGCATCAGGAACACGGCGGCCAAAACGATCCAGATGATCGGGCCCTTGAAGACCTTCTTGGCTTTCAACAACTCTCCTGACCTTGACCTGCTCCGGTGGGCACGGCGTGCACACCCGGTACGGCACGGGGCCGTTGCCCCTGTGTGGAACGGAGCTCCCGGCACCGGGCACGGCCGTACCCGTTCACGGTACCGGGGGACAGTCTACGGCCGGGGTCTGGGAGTCCGCCGTTCGCGGGCGGTGGAATGGCTACGGGCGCAGGCGGGAACGGCGTCAGGAATAGACGTGCGGGGCGAGGGTCCCGATGAAGTCCAGGTTGCGGTACTTCTCGTCGAAGTCCAGGCCGTAGCCGACCACGAACTCATTGGGGATGTCCTGGCCGACATACTTGACGTCGATCTCGACCTTCATGGCCTCCGGCTTGCGCAGGAACGCGCAGATCTCGACCGAGGCGGGGCCGCGGGACTCGAGGTTGGTCTTGAGCCAGGACAGGGTCAGGCCGGAGTCGATGATGTCCTCGACGATGAGCACGTGGCGGCCCATGAGGTCGGCGTCCAGGTCCTTGAGGATCCGCACCACACCGGAGGACTGGGTCCCCGAGCCGTAGGAGGAGACGGCCATGAAGTCCAGGCTGACGTGTGAGTGCAGTGCGCGGGAGAGGTCGGCCATGACCATCACCGCCCCCTTGAGCACCGCCACCAGGAGGACGTCCTTGCCCTCGTAGTCGCGGTCGATCTGGGCTGCCAGATCCTTGATGGTGTCCTGGATCTGCTCTGTGGTCATGAGCACATGATCCAGGTCGCCGTGCACGTCCTGTGCTTCCATGCGGGCTGCTCCTGCTGCGGGTTTCTGTGGTTTGCGCTACCGGGAAGGCGCCGGGGGATCAGGGGTGTCCACGGGGGATTCCAGGACCGCTCCGGCGTCGAAGTCCAGTGTCGCATACCCACCGGTACGACGACGGCGGGAGACCACGCCGCCCGCCAACTGCACCGGCCCGGACGAGGTCCCCCCCTCGGACCGGCCGGCGATCAACCGGTCCACGGCCAGCACGCGTTCGCGGCTGGGCCGCTCACCGCCCGCCGCGACGACGGCGGAGCCGATGACCCGATACCGGATCGCGGATGGCAGCGCCGCCAGCTCCCCCAGCGGCAGAGACACGTTCGGGCCCCGGTCCGCCGTGATGTCGAGACGGCTCCGGGCACCGGAGGCGACCTCGCCGGACCGGTCCGTCACGAGTCGGCCGTACTCACGGGACGCCCACTGCTCGAGGGCATCCGCGTCCTCGGCTGCGATGTCCGCACTGCGCGCCAGGGCCGCGGACAGGCCGGGGCCCAGGCCCCCCTCCGGATCCTCAAGCGCCGGCAGCACGCGCGTGCGGACTCGCGAGCGCAGATAAGCCGGATTCTCGTTGGCTGGGTCCTGCCACCAGCGCACGCCGGCCCAGCGGCAGATGGCCTCCGTCTCCTGCCGCGTCAGGTCCAGCAGCGGACGCAGGATCAGCCCGCGACGGCGGGGGATCCCCGCCAGCGACCGCGTCCCGGATCCCCGGGCGAGGCCCAGCAGGACCTGTTCGGCCTGGTCGTCACGGGTGTGCGCCAGGAGCACGGCGCCGGAGTCCAGGCGCTGGGCAGCGGCTTCGAGCGCGGCGTGACGGGATTGGCGGGCCTCGGCCTCGGGTCCGGCGCCGGTGGCGGTGACCTGGACGCGCTCGATCACCACCGGTTCGAGCCCCAGCCGCCGGGCGATGGCGGCGGCGCGGTCTGCCACGGCGGCGGACCCCGCTTGGAGACCGTGATCCACGACGACGGCGCCCGCACCACCGGCCAGCGCCGGGTCCGCCCGGGTTCGGACCGCCTCCGCGGTGGCCACGGCGAGCGCGAGGGAGTCCGCGCCGCCGGAGAGGCCGACCAGGGGTGTCCGGCGGCCCTGGACGGCCGCCCCGACAGCCCGCACGGCGCGGTGGAGGACCTCCGGCCAGCGGGAGGCGGGCGGCCAGACCTCCGGACCGGACGGCGTCGAACAGGTCTCCGGACCGACTGGTGCCGGGCCGTCCGGTGCCGGGCTCAGCCCGTCTCCCGAATGCGCTGGATCCACTGTTCCGGGTGCTGGATCTCCTGCTCGCCAGGCAGGTTCTCGGCGGCCTCCCACACCACGTTGAAGCCGTCCATGCCGAGCTCCCGGACCACGTGCTTCACGAAGCGCTGGCCCTCCCGGTACTGGCGCATCTTGGCGTCCATGCCCATGAAGCGGCGGATCCAGCGGTCCAGGGAGGAGCGGGTGGCGCCGCGGTGGTCGAAGCGCTGGCGGATGGTCTTGACGGTGGGGACCACCGAGGAGTCGATGGCGTCCATCACCACGTTGGCGTGACCCTCCAGCAGGGACATCACGGCGTTGAGGTGGGCGAGCCGCTTCTTGTCCTCCGGGTCCTGGATCAGCTCGAGCAGACCCATGGAGGCGGGATGCTCGTCCGTGCCCAGCTCGGCCGAGCCCTGGCCCCGTTCCACGGAGGCCGGGTCCGCCTCGGGCCCCTGCACGAGGGCGCGGACGCGGGCGGAGAGGCGCTCGGGCAGCGTGTCGGCCTTCTCGAACATGCCGGCGACCAGGGCCATGATGTTCGACTGCAGGTGCTCGCGCAGCCACGGGGCAGCGGCGAACTGCACGCGGTGGGTCTGTTCGTGCAGGCAGACCCAGAGCCGGAAGTCCTCCGGGTCCACGTTGAGCTCCACCCTGACCTCGGCGATGTTGGGGGCGACCAGCAGCAGGCGGCCGCCCTCGGGCCCGGCGGGTGTCCCGTCCGGCCCCGGCAACGCACAGAACGGCTCGTACTGGCCGAGGACTTTCGAGGACAGGAACGCCAGCAGGGCACCGGCCTCCATGGCGGTGGCGACGGTGCCCAGTCCACTGGTGGCGCGGGCATACTCGTCCGGGCGGATCGACTGGACGTGTTCAAAGGCCGGCCCCAGCAGCGTGGAGAAGGCCTGGACATTGGCCTTCGTCCACGTGGGGCGGTCCACCACCAGCACCTCGGAATCGCGCAGGTCCTTCGCGGCGTCCAGCCGCGTGATCCGGTGGACGTGGTCCACGGACACCTCGGCGGCCCGGCGCAGGCCGTTGGCCTCACGCTCGGCCTGGTGACGGGTGAATCGCGGTCCGGCGGCACACAGGCGGGCCGCGGTGGCGGCGGCCAGGTCCCAATTCACCGGGGAGGGGACGGTCTGACGGGGGGCGGATTCCATGGACCCATCCCATCACACGGCGGGCCTGACGCGCAGGGCATCGCGACGACGGCGGCGATGGCCGGGGGCTGCGGCGGGTGCGGGAATGGAGGGGGGATGGGGACTGGCTCCTCAGCCGCGCAGGGCGGCCGCCCGGTCCAGGACGTCGGCGAGGTCGGCGGCACCGGTGGCCCGGGCGGCCTGCGCCGTGGCACGGAGCTGCTCGGCCGTGGCCAGCCCGCCCAGGGGGGCGGCGGGGTCCCCACCCGGGAGGGCACCGGCGCCGGCGTCGGGCGTCAGGAAGCGGGCCTGCCGGGCCCGGGAGGCATGGGTGGTGAGCACCGGTTCCGAGGCCTCCACCTCGGACAGCACCCGGGCCAGGTCCGCCTCGTCCTGGCGCTCCTCCAGCATGACCAGGCGTTCATAGACCGCCGGATTGCCGATCTTGATGCGCTGCGCGTTGATCAGCTGGGACAGCATGGGCGCGGAGAGCCCCAGGACCCGGGCCAGGGAGCGTTGACTGAGTCCGTAGGCGGTCATGATGACCCCGAAGCGCTCGGACAGGGAGATTCCATAGATGGTCTGCTGCTGGGCGAGACGCTGAGCGGTGTCCGGCGAGGGCATGGGACTCATCCTAGCCGATTGTTTGCGAAGGCAAAGATGTCGCTGGACCCCCGGAAAAACTCCGCAGGGAGACCACAGGGAGACCGCACCCCGAACCTAGCGGCAGCCGCATCCGGCCAGGACGACGGCCCCGCGGTCCACGGCGAATCGGGCGTTGGTCAGGACACCCGGCTGGTTGTTGGCGACGAAGCTGAACAACAGCGTCCGGCCGTCCTCGGTCTGGACCGTGCCGGTCAGCGAGGCGACGGAGCTGAGCGTTCCCGTCTTCGCCTGCACGTTGCCCGCGGCATCGGTCCCGGCCATGCGCTGCTCCAGGGTGCCCTGCTCCCCGGCCACGGGCAGGCCGGTGGCGGCTGCCGCCAGGTCCGGGGCCGTCGTCGCCACCTGCAGGGCCGCGGTCAGCTGGGCGGCGGACACCAGATTCTGGCCGGACAGTCCCGAGGCATCCACCAGGGCCATCCCCGTGGTGTCCACCTCGAGCTCCGCCAGGGTCTGCTCGATGGTCTGCGCGGCACCGGCGAAACTGCCCGGGGCGCCGGCGGCGAGCGCCAGGTTGCGACCGGTGGCCTCGGCGACCTGGTTGTCCGAGGTCTGGAGCATGTACGCCATCTGCTCGGCCAGCGGCGCGGACTGCACGCTCGCCAGCTCGGTGCCCGTGGGCTCCGGTTCCGCCGAGCTCGATGGCGACGCCGACAGGGAAGACGACGGGGAGGATGCCGGGGAAGACGACGATTCGGCGGGGGTCGGTGCAGTCGGAGCCGGCAACACCGGTTCCCGGCTCGTCTTCGCGGCGAGGGTGATGTCCAGCCCGAGAGTCTGAGCGTGGGCGGCCAGCTGGTCCCGGAACACCTCGGCGGCATACAGCGCCGGGTCGTGGAGGCGATCGGTGTCCCGGCTGGGCACGGCCCGGCCTCCATAGGTGGCCATCGGCTGCACGGCGGAGGCGTTGCCGGAGGACACGATGTCACTGCTCCAGTCCGGCGAGGCCGTGGGGCCCTCGTAGCCGGAGTCGTCGAGGTGGACCGACACCGTGCCCGTGGTGCCCTGGGCTTGGAGCGCCTCGGCCGTCTTGAGCGCCAGCGTTCCCAGTCCGGCCCGGCCGTTCGCCTCTTCGGCGTTCGCGCCGGTCCCCAGCATCACGTCTCCCCCGGCATCCAGCACGACGGCGGTGCCCTCCGGTCCCGCGGGCACGCCCACGGCCGCCGTGGTGTAGCGGTGGTCCGGTCCGAGGACCTCCAGGGCGGCCACCGCGGTCAGGACCTTGACGGCCGAGGCCGGTACCACGGCGGTGTCCGCCCCCTGGTCGTAGAGCAGTTCCCCGGTCAGTCCGTCCCGGACCGCGGCGGAGACCGAGCCGTCCTGCACCGTCAGGGCTTCGGCCAGCAGGGGTCCGAGGACCTCTGGGTCCGGGCTCGGGACCAGCAGCGGTGTCAGGTCCGGGAAGTCCAGGAACTCGGTCAGGGTGGCCGCCGCGGAGGCCGCCGCCAGCGGTTCTGCCGTGCTGGCAGACTCGGCGGTGCTGGCAGACTCCGAGGAAAGGGGAGACGGCGCCAGACTGGAAGGATGGCCGGGCTGGGAGGAACCGGCCGGCGTCGTGCTGCTGGTGCTGCTGCTGGTGCTGGTGACCGCACCGGACGCCGTGCCGGAGGACGCCGGTACCGGGATGACGGTGCAACCGGCCAGCAGCGTGGACGCCGCAGCCACCAGCGTCACTCGCGCCGCTGCCGCCACTCTTCCCGTCAGGGAGTCCGTCCGGGCCGTGCGGCCGGGCCGGCGTGGGGCAGGGGGTTCGGTCACGGTGGGGCTTTCCTGGTGGGACGCGGGATACCCTTGATTCTAGACGCCGCGCCTGGCAGCGCCATCCGGCGCGGTGACCACCGAAGCCCACCGAAGAAGCAGCGCCAAGGAGCACCGTCCATGAGCCATGACGTCACCATCGAGATCCCGGCCGGATCCCGCGTCAAGTACGAGTTCGACCACGAGTCCGGGCGCCTGCGCCTGGACCGCATCCTCTTCACGTCCATGCAGTACCCCACGCACTACGGGTACTTCGAGGACACGCTGGGCGAGGACGGCGACCCGCTGGACGCCATGGTGTTCCTGCCCGGCTTCGACCTGGTCCCCGGTGTGATCGTGGAGGCGCGACCCATCGGCGTGTTCAACATGACCGACGACGGCGGCGGCGACGCCAAGCTGTTGTGCGTCCCGGAGGACAAGCGCTTCGACCACATCCAGGAGCTTGAGGACATCGACGAGTGGCTGAAGAAGGAGATCGAGCACTTCTTCACCCGCTACAAGGACCTGGAGCCCGGCAAGTGGTGAGGGGAAGTTGCCATGGGGAAGGTGGCGCTGCCGGCCGGGGCGCAGGTTGCTGGCAGAATCGAGGCTATGCCTCACTACGTCCTGACGATCAACCAGCGTGATTCGCGGGAGGTCGGGGACCTGGTCGGCGAACTGGTGCGATCGCTGCGGCCCGTGAGCACGGTGGTGCCCTTCCAGCGCTCCTTCGGCGACGAGGCCATCGGCATCGTGCCGGACGCCCGGTCCGCCGTCGACGCGGCGATGCGCGCCCTGCGCCAGCGGCGCTGGAACGTGGGCATCGGCGTCGGCTCGGTGGGGCCCGCCGATCCGGAGCGTGGCGGCTCCCTGCCGGACACCCAGGTGATCCACGACGTCGGCGGGCCGGGCCTGGTCTACGCGCGGCGGGCGGTGGAGGAGGCGGCCAGGACCTCGGTCCGGGTCCCGGTGGCCGTGGACGGCCCCGACGCGGACGTGGCCGAGGAGGCGCAGGCCGTGCTGCGGCTCCTGGGGCAGCTGGTGCTGACGCGCACGGACGCGGAGTGGGCGGTCCTCGACCTGCTGGTCCCGGGGGTCCGGGGACAGCAGAAGCCCGTGGCCGCCGAGCTCGGGATCACGGTGCAGGCCGTCTCCAAGGCGGTGCAGCGCTCCTTCTGGAACGAGGAACACGCCTGCCGCCCGGCAGCCGAGCGACTGCTGTCACTCGTGGACGCGGTGGAACTGTCCCGCTGAGGATCAGTCCAGCAGGGAACGCAGGACGGCGGCGGCGCCATTCTCATCGACGTGCCCGGTGACCTCGTCGGCGACCTTGGTGACCTCTGGCGGGGCCTGGCCCATGGCCACGCCGCGGCCGGCCCACGCCAGCATCTCGATGTCGTTGCGGCCGTCACCGACGGCCACCGTGTTGTCGATGTGCACACCCAGATGGTCGCGCAGCGCCTCCAGTCCGGAGGCCTTGGTGACGCCGGCGGCGGCGATGTCCAGCCAGGCGGACCAGCCCACGGAGTAGGTGACCCCCTGCAGGCCGATCGACTCGACGGCCTCGCCGAACTCCTCGGCTGAGGAATCCGTGGAGAACACGACGAGGCGCACCGCGGTGGCCTCCATCAACTCCTCGAAGGTCACGCCCTCGGCCTGGACACCGAAGCTCATGTCCTGGAAGCGCTCCGTGGACAGGAAGCGTCCCCGATCATCTTCGATGGCGTACTTTGCGCTCGGCAGGCGGTGGCGCAGGGAACGGAGTGCCGGTGCCGGGTCGAAGGTCCTGCGGTCGATGACCTCGAAGCCCTCCTCGAGGTCGGTGGACAGCCTCAGGGTGACTCCGCCGTTGCTGCAGACGCTGTGCCCCTGTTCCAGGCCGATGGTCTGGATGATGGGCAGGGTTGCCGCGAGCGAGCGACCGGTGGCGATGAGGACGTGGTGGCCGGCCTCGACGACGGCACGCGCGGCATCCCGCACCTCGTCGTCCATGTGGCCGTCGTGGTTCACGAGCGTGCCGTCCACGTCCAGGCACACCATCTTGCGGGTGCCGTTGCCCTCGGGCCGATGGCCTGAGGAGGTCATGTCCGACGTGGGACGGTAGGTGGTCTGGAGGGAACCGGTGATCGGGTTCCGTTCTTCGTGCCGGTCTTCGGTGCCGGCGTTCCTTGATGAGAGCATGTCCCTAGTCAAGCAGACCGCGCGGACACGCAGTAGTCCGTTCCCTGCCGGCGGATGACGGGACGGTGAACACTCACAGGCTTGTCCCCAGTGTGGACAACGTGTCCGCCGTCCCGGCCACCCCCTGCGGCGGACTACGTCGAGAGCACCGGCAGGACCTCGAGGCCGCCCAGGTAGGGCTGAAGGGCCTCCGGAACGTTGACGGATCCGTCCGGGTTCTGGTGGTTCTCCAGGATGGCCACGAGCCACCGGGTCGTCGCCAGGGTGCCGTTGAGGGTGGCGACCATGCGCGTCCCGCCCTTGGAGCCGTCCTCGCTGACCAGGCGTTCACGGATGTTCAGGCGGCGCGCCTGGAACGTGGTGCAGTTCGAGGTCGAGGTCAGTTCCCGGTAGGTCTCCTGGGTGGGGACCCAGGCCTCGCAGTCAAACTTGCGGGCGGCGCTCATGCCCAGGTCGCCGGCGGCCGTGTCGATCACGCGGTAGGGCAACTCGACCATGGCGAGCATCTGCTCCTCCCAGTCCAGCAGCCGGGAGTGCTCCTCGGCGGCCTTCTCCGGGGAGGTGTAGATGAACATCTCCAGCTTGTTGAACTGGTGCACACGGATGATGCCGCGGGTGTCCTTGCCGGCCGAACCGGCCTCGCGTCGGTAGCAGGTGGACCAGCCGGCGTAGCGGATCGGCTCCTGGCCGAACTCGAGGATCTCGTCCGCGTGATAGCCGGCCAGGGCGACCTCGGAGGTGCCGACCAGGTACAGGTCGTCCCGCTCGAGCTTGTAGATCTCGTCGTCGTGCTCCACGTCGAAACCCGTGCCCTGCATGGTCTCGGGACGCACCAGGGTCGGGGTCATCATCGGGATGAAACCGTTCTTCAGGGCCAGGTCCAGGCCCATCTGCATCAGCGCCAGCTCCAGGCGGGCACCCACGCCCTTGAGGAAGTAGAACCGGGAACCGGAGACCTTGGCACCGCGTTCCATGTCGATCGCGCCGATCAGCTCCCCGATCTCCAGGTGGTCCCGAGCGGTGAAGCCGTCGGCGGAGAAGTCCCGGATGGTGCCCACCGTCTTGACGGTGGTGAAGTCGTCCTCGCCGCCGGCGGGCACGCCGTCCTCGATGAGGTTCGGGAACCGGCGCTGCAGGCCGTCGAGCCGGCTCTTCGCCTCGTCAGAGGCCGCTTCGGCCGCCTTGACGTTGGCGGAGAGCTCCTTGACCTCGGCCAGCAACTGCTGCTTCTCCTCACCCTTCGCGGCGGCGACCCTCTTGCCGAAGGCCTTCTGCTCGGCGCGGAGCTCCTCGAACGCCGTGATCGACGAACGCCGCTCCGCATCGGCGGACACGATCTGCTCGACGAGTGACTCGTCGGCGCCGCGGGCGCGCTGCGAGGCCACATAGAGGTCCGGGTTTTCGATGAGGTGCTTGACGTCGATCACGGGGTCAAGCCTAGTCGGCCCACCCACCACCACCGTGAGTCGTCACTTGATGTCGCGGTTGCGCAGCCAAGCGCGACGTCATCTGACCACCCACGCCGACGCGGGAGCCGGCGCACGCCCCCGTAGACTGCTGCACATGCCCGTTGAACTGGTCTTGGTCATCATTGCCCTGGTACTCGTGGTCGCCGCTCTGGCCTTTGCCACGGGGCTCTGGACCGGGCAGCGGCGCCTGCGCCATCGCATGGACCGTCTCGACGGCCAGGTCACCTCGCTGCACGGCAACGTCCGGACCCTGCCGGGACGGATGGATGACCTCAACGGCAGGGTCCAGGTCCTGGACGGGCAGGTCAGCGAGATCGCCGACGCACCCCTGGTGGCCCGTGCCATGGACCACCCCACGCAGATCGCCATGGTGCTCAACCCCTCCAAGAACGGTGCCGAGCGCATCCGCGCGAAGGCCACGGCCGCCGTCGCCGAGGCCGGGCTGCCCGAGCTGAAGGTCTACGAGACCACCGTGGAGGACCCGGGCCAGCAGATGGCGCGGGATGCCATCCGGGACGGCGCCGACGTCGTCATCGCCGCCGGCGGTGACGGCACGGTGAGGTTCGTGGCCGAGGAACTGGCCGGGACCGACGTCGCGCTGGCGTTGGTGCCGATGGGCACCGGCAACCTGTTGGCGCGGAACCTCAAACTGCCGCTGGACGACCACCAGGCCTGCATCAACACGGCCATCCACGGGTCCACGCGCGAGATCGACTCCGTCAACATCAAGCTCGAGGGCACCGACGGCGAGGTCAAGAAGAACACCTTCCTGGTGATCGCCGGCGCGGGCATCGACGCGGAGGTCATGGGCGATACCCGTGATGACCTCAAGGCCCGGGCCGGCTGGCTGGCCTACGGTGAGGCGGGCATGCGCCACCTGGCCGGCAAACGCAAGGAGATCTCCGTCTCGCTCGACGGCGGCGCACCCCAGCGGCGCAAGGTCCGGTCCGTGATGGTCGCCAACTGCGGCGAGCTCACGGCCGGCATGGACTTCGTGCCGGACGCCCGGTTCGACGACGGCCTGCTGGACGTCGTCATGCTCTCCCCGCGCCACGTGGGCGACTGGCTCCGCATCGCCGCCAAGACGCTGTCCAAGTCCACCGCCGAGATCCCCGTGATGGAGACCCACCAGGCGACCCGGTGCCGCGTGGTGCTGCACGAGCCGATGGTCGCGCAGCTCGACGGTGACGCGATCATGGAGGTCAAGGTCATCGACGCGCGGGTCAAGCCGGATTCCCTGCGGGTGCAGATGCCGGCCTCGGACGTGCCGGACTCCCTGGCGGCCCCGGCCATGAAGCCGGAGGCGACTCCCGAGGTCACGGCCTGAGGCCGCCGCCCCGATGTGAACCCCGAGCACGACGCCGGCCTCTCACCTGTCCGTGATCGCCGTGACCCACTCCTGCCCGGCCCGGTAGGCCGCGTCCCGGGTGTGCGCCGGGATGGAGTACTTCAGCTTGTCGGCACGGGGGTAGGACCCGAGGAAGCGGATGCCGGGAATCATCCGGTACAGGGCGGCGAGCGCGGCCTTCACCCGTTCCTCGGCCACGTGGCCCTCGAAGTCGATCGAGAAGAAGTAGCTGCCCAGCCCGGCCCCGGTGGGCCTGGACTCGATCCGCGAGAGGTTGATCCCGCGCGTCGAGAACTGGTCCAGGATGTCCATCAGCGCGCCGGGGTGGTCCTCCGGCAGGGGCACGACGACGGTCGTCTTGTCCGAGCCCGTCGGCGCCGGCACGGTGCCCGGGCGGGAGACGAGGACGAACCGGGTCACGGCGCCGGCGGTGTCCTCGATGGCCGAGGCCAGCACGGGCAGGCCGGTCTGCTCCGCCACGAGCGGCGCGCAGACGGCGGCATCGTAGGTCGTGGAGTCGTCGAGCAGGCCCCGGGCCGCGCCGGCGGTCGAGTTGCCGGGGACGAACTCCGCCTGGGGGATGTGGGCCGCGGCCCAGTTGCGCACCTGCGCCCAGCCGTGGGTGTGGGTGGAGACCGTCTGGATCTCGTTCAGCTCCAGGGTGCGCCGGCCGACCAGCACGAAGCTGATCGGCACGAGGATCTCGCGCCGGATCTGCAGGTTGTCGTCCGCGGCGATGTCATCCAGGGTGGCGGTGACGCCGCCCTCCACGGAGTTCTCGATCGGCACCACGGCGTAGTCGGCGGTGCCCTGGCGCACCTCCGCGAGCGCCGTGATCACCGAGCCGACCGGATCGCACAGAGCCTCCTCGGTCCCGGGGACCTGACGCAGGGCGGCCTCCGTGAAGGTCCCGGCGGGGCCGAGATAGACGTACCGCGCGGGGCCGGTTCCCGGCGCACCCGAGGCGGCCGTGCCGGCGTCGTGCGCAGTGCCGGAAGGCGCAGCCGCAGCACTCACTTGACGGTCGGTTCGGCGCCGCCGTCCGCCTCCATGGGCCGCTCGGACTCGAGCCAGGCACCGGAGCCGCCGGCGATGTTGAAGGCGGAGTAGCCGCGGTCCACCATGAACCCGGCCGCGCGCATGGAGCGGCCGCCGGTCCGGCAGATCACGTAGTAGTCGGTGTCCGGGTCCAGCTCCTCGAGCCGCTCGGGCAGCTCACCGAGGGGGATGTGCAGGGCACCGGCAGCGCGGCCCAGAACCCATTCGTCATCCTCCCGGACATCGAGGATGGTGGCGTTCTCGGGGACGTCGCCGACGGGGACGGTTTCGAACATGCTCATGGTTGCCAGCCTATAGAGCGAGGCGGACGGCTGGAACCATGCGTCCCGTCGTCCCCCGGCGGCGCTCGTTACAGTGGGGGGATGAACCACCGGGATACTCCTGCCGACGTGGCCGATCCGACCGGCCCCGGCCTGAAGGGCCGCACCGCACTGCAACTGCGCGACGCCCTCGCCGCGGGGCAGGTCTCCGCGGTGGAGGTCACCCGGCATTTCCTGGGCGTGGCCGAGCGGCGCGACCCTGAGCTGGGGGCATTCATCAGCCTGGACCCCGAGGCCGCCCTCCGGCGGGCAGAGGAACTGGACCAGCGCTTCGCCGACGCCGGCGCCACCGGTTCTCTGCACGGATTGCCGTTGGCGTTCAAGGACCTGGTGGACGTGGCCGGGATGCGCACCACCTTCGGCTCTCGCGTGATGGCGCAGGCCCCCGCGGCCACGGAGGACGACCCGCTGGCGGCCGCCCTGCACGCCGCCGGGGCCGTCTCCACCGGCAAGACCACCGTTCCGGAATTCGGCCTGCCCTGCCACTCGGAGAACCTCATCTCCGCTCCCGCGCGCAATCCGCTCGACCCCGCCCGCACCGCCGGCGGCTCCACGGGCGGCGGTGCCGCCGCTGTGGCGGCCGGCATGCTGCCGTTCACCCCGGGGAACGACGGCGGCGGGTCCGTCCGCATCCCGGCGGCGGCCTGCGGGCTGGTGGGCCTGAAACCCGGACGGGGCACCGTTCCCACGGACCAGCAAGACGACTCGGTGCGCAACCTCTCGGTGTCCGGCCCCCTGGCGCGCAACGCCGCGGACGCCGCCCTGTTGTATGACGCCATGCTGGGTGGCCCCGGTAGTGAGGGCCGCAGCCTGCCACGGGCCCTCGAGGCCGCGCCGGGGCACCTGCGCATCGGGTACTCCACCGCCTCCCCCTTCTCTCCGGACCTGGACATCACGCTGGCCCGGCCGGCCGTGGACGCCCTCACCGCCGCTGCGGCGGCGCTGGGACGGGACGGGCACGAGGTGGTGGAGGCCGACCTCTCCTACGCGCCCGGGTATCACCGGGACTTCCGCACCGTCTGGACCTCGGCCCTGACCAGGGTCCCCCTGCCCGGCGGTGCCGAGCCGCTCCTCGGGCCCCTGTCCGCCTACTTCCTGGAGTTGGCGCGCGGCTACTCCGAGGACCACCTCGCCACCTCGGTGGGCCGCCTGACCGAGTGGGCCGCCGATGCCCGCCGCCAGCTGGCCGCGCACGATGTGGTGCTGACGCCGGTCCTGGCTTTCGCCCCACCGGAGATCGGCACGTTCACCGCCCTGCCCCCGGCCGATGACTACGAGCTGCAGTGCCGGTTCACGCCCTACACGTCCATGGTCAACGTCATGGGGCTGCCGGCGATCTCCGTCCCCGTGCTGCGGGACGCGGACGGGTTCAGCTGGTCCGTCCAGGCCATCGGCCGGCCCGGGACCGAGGGCCCACTGCTGGCCCTGGCCGCCCGGATGGAGCAGTTGCTGGCGGGTTAGACGGAGAGCAACGCCATGAGTCCGAGAACGCCGAGAAGCATGAGCCCGATCATCAGGTAACCCATGACCAGGCCGGCGATGGCGAAGCCCCGGCTCTGACGGTCGCGGTTCAGGCTGACGTGGCCGAGGATGACGGCGAGGATCTGGGGCACGAAGAGGAACCCGCCGGTCACCACGCCGACGATGCCCAGCACCATGGAGGCCACAGCCAGGCCACTGGGCTGGGCCGGATGGCCGGCCACGGGGAACGGGCTACCCGCCTGGCGACCGGACGCGTCCCACGGTCCGGTGTGGCCCGGACGCGGGCCGTAGGGATGGCCGGCACCGCCCTGTCCGGAGGGCGGATTCTGTCCGGGCGCGGTTCTCCCGCCGGACGGATTGGCCAGGACGGGGTACTCGCCCTGGATCGGATACTGGCCCTGACCGTTGCCGTAGGGCCCGGCCAGCGGCTGGTCGGCGTAGGGGTTGCGCGCGGCGGCCTCGTGGCCGGGTGACTGCCGCGGAGCGGCGGGCGCTGCCGGCGCGGAGGGGTCCGAGTACCAGGAGGGGTGATGCGGGTCGTTGAACGGCCGATCGCCCTCCGACGACTCGGACGGCTGGCCACCGTGCTTACGTGGATCCCGATCGGCCATGGCTCCCCTTGAGTCTTCGGCTGCTGCGGGCCGGCCCGGAAACTGGACGAGCCAGCCGCCGGCAGGCGGAATGATGAGGCCCAGTCTACGGAACGGATCTGACACCGTCCCGGTCGCGGCGGTGACCGCATCCCTCTAGTCCGGCACGGACCACTAGGCTGAGTCGAACCACGTGGCGTCACGGTAGGCACCCTCTCTACCCGCCCCGGGCCCGGCGTGCCACAGTGGTGGCATGAGCCTTGAGAACACCTCCGCCGATGCCGCTGCCACCCGGGTGAAGCCCGCCGCCGAACGAGCCGGGACACGCGCCCTCGCGCAGGATCTGGTGGACGTTCCGGCGTTGCTGGCGGCCTATGCCGAACTGCATCCGGATCCCGCGGACCCGGCCCAACAGGTCTCCTTCGGGACCTCCGGGCACCGCGGCTCCTCGCTCAAGGTCTCTTTCAATGAGGACCACATCGCGGCCATCACCCAGGCGATCGTCGAATACCGCGCCGCCCAGGGGGTGACCGGGCCGCTGTTGATGGGCAAGGACACGCACGCCCTGTCCGGACCGGCTCAGGACACCGCGCTCGAGGTGCTCCTGGGCAATGGCGTGCGGACACTGGTGGACTCCCGGAACGGCTACACCCCCACCCCGGCCCTCTCCCACGCGATCCTCGCCATCAACGCCGATCCCTCGAACCGGGAGGGCCAGGCGGACGGCATCGTCATCACCCCGTCCCACAATCCACCCACGGACGGCGGCATCAAGTACAACCCGCCGCACGGCGGCCCCGCGGATACGGAGGCCACGAACTGGATCGCCGACCGCGCCAACACCCTGCTTGCCGGCGGCCTCGCGGACGTCCAGCGCATCCCGCTGGCCGAGGCCCGCCAGCATGAGGCGCTGGGCACCTATGACTTCCTGGACCGGTACGTGACCGACCTGCCGACGGTGATCGACCTGGAAGCCATCCGCCAGGCCAGGGTGCGGATCGGCGCGGACCCCATGGGCGGGGCATCCGTGGGGTACTGGGGAGAGATCGGGGCCCGGCACGGCCTGGACCTGACCGTCGTGAACCCGGAGGTCGACTCGCAGTGGGGGTTCATGACCCTGGACTGGGACGGGAAGATCCGCATGGACTGCTCCTCCCCCAACGCGATGGCCTCGCTGATCGAGCGCATGCGGTCAGACGGGACCGGTGAGAACGAGTCAGCCGGCGCCGCCCCCTTCGACATCGCCACCGGCAACGACGCCGACGCCGACCGCCACGGCATCGTCACCGGCGACGGCGGGCTGATGAATCCGAACCACTTCCTGTCCGTGGCCATTGACTATCTCTACCGGCACCGGCACGGCTGGCCGGCGGGGGCCGGCGTCGGGAAGACCCTGGTCTCCTCCTCGATGATCGACCGGGTGGCCGCCGGACTGGGACGGCCCCTCGTGGAGGTGCCGGTCGGCTTCAAGTGGTTCGTGCCCGGCCTCCTGGACGGCACCGGGGTGTTCGGCGGCGAGGAGTCCGCCGGCGCCTCCTTCGTGCGCTTCGACGGCAGCGCCTGGTCCACGGACAAGGACGGATTGCTGCTGTGCCTGCTCGCCGCGGAGATCCGCGCGGTGACGGGCCAGACGCCCTCCGAGTACTACGCGGAGCTGGTGCAGCGGTACGGCGACCCCGTGTATGCCCGCATCGACGCACCGGCCACCGCTGAGCAGAAGGCGAAGCTGAAGAGGATGTCCCCCTCCGACGTCTCCGCCGACACCCTGGCCGGCGAGCCGATCACCGCCAAGATGACCGAGGCCCCCGGCAACGGCGCGGCCATCGGCGGCCTCAAGGTCACCACCGAGAACGCCTGGTTCGCGGCCCGGCCCTCCGGCACCGAGGACGTGTACAAGATCTACGCCGAGTCGTTCATCTCCGCCGAGCACCTGACCCAGGTGCAGACGGAGGCCAAAGCCATCGTGGACGCCGTCATCGCCGGGTGATTGCGGGGTGACCGCTCCCCCGGAGCCCGGTCCCTCCTCTCCCGCCCATCTGGGTCACACGAAATGGCCCCAAACCAGCCGAAGGGGGCCAATCCGTGCGACCTGGATGCGGGCCGGGTCACAGGAGGCGTTTGAGGGCCTGGCGCTTGCCCCAGGTGTAGGGCGGGTAGACCATCCTCAGGGTGTCCACCTGATCGGTCTTCGTCAGGGCCGGGCGCAGCTGGGAGAACGTCTCGAAGCCGGTCCGCCCGTGATAGGCGCCCAGTCCGGAGGCACCCACGCCACCGAAGGGCAGCGTGGGTAGTCCCACCTGCAGCAGGGCGACGTCGAAGGCCATGCCGCCAGCGGTGACGCGCTCCTCGAAGGCCCGGTGGTAGCGGTGTTTGTCCGTGAACAGGTAGGCGGCCAGGGGGTGCGGCCGCGCCGTGATGAACTCGACGGCCTCCTCGAAGGTGTCCACGCGCACGATCGGCAGCACCGGCCCGAAGATCTCCTCCGCCATCAGAGCGCTGTCCGGTGACACGTCCGCCACCACGGTCGGCTCCATGAACCGGTCGGCGACGTCGGCCCGGCCGCCATGAACGAGCCGCGCCGGCGGGTGCCCCTCGGCTCCGGACCGCGCACCCGTGTCCGCACCGGCCCCAGCACGTGAACTGGCACCCGGGCCCGCGCCCGCGCCCGCGAGGGAATCCTCCAGCAGGGCCACGGTCCGTTCCAGGTGCTCGGTGCTGACCATGCGGCCGTAGTCCGGCGAGGCCTGCGCGTCCTTGCCGTAGAACTCCTCGATGGCCTTCGGCAGGTGCTTCTCGAGCTGCCGCTGGGATTCCTCGCCCACGGCCAGGACGTAGTCCGGGGCCACGCAGGTCTGACCGGCGTTGGTGAACTTGCCGAAGGCGATCCGGCGGGCGATGGCCATCCAGTTGCGCCCGTCCGCCACCACGCAGGGGGACTTGCCGCCCAGTTCCAGGGTGACCGGGGTCAGCTGCTTCGCGGCGGCCTCGTAGACGATCCGCCCCACGCGCTCCCCTCCGGTGTAGAAGATGTGGTCGAACGTCTCGGCCAGCAGGGCCTGCACGGCCTCGGCCCCGCCCTGCACCACGGCGACCGCACGCGGATCCAGGTACTGCGGGATGAGCCGGCCGATGAGTTCGGACGTGGCGGGAGCCTTCTCGCTGGGCTTGAGCACCACGGAGTTGCCAGCCGCAACGGCCGCCACCAGCGGGCCGAGCAGGGTCTGGACCGGGTAGTTCCACGGGCCGATGATCAGCACGGTGCCCAGGGGCCTCGCCTCGACCTTGGCGCTGGCGGGCCGGAACGCCAGCGGCACTTTCACCGACTCTGGTTCCATCCAGTCGGTCAGGTACAGCAGGGCGTGGTCCACCTCGGACCGAGTCGGCTGGACCTCGGTCAGCATCGCCTCGACGGCGGGCTTGCCGAGGTCGGCCGCCAGGGCCGCGCAGATCGCGTCGGCCTGCTCCTCCAGCATCCGCCGGATGCCCTTGAGCTGACCGGCTCGGAAGCGCCGCGGGTGCGCCAACCGCAAAGCGGCGGCCTGGCGCATCCTCGCGACGGCGGCGCCCGGCTCCTCGTTCCCGCTCGCCACGTCCGGTCCGGCCGGGACGTGCAGCATCGGCGCCGGGTCGAGCTCCGTGTCCTCCGGCTCGGAGCCGTCCCCCTGGTGGGCGGGGTTCAGTGTCTGGTCGGCGATGAAGTCCGGAATCTGAGACATGACCCCCACGGTAACGGCAAGGACCCGATACCGCGCAGCCACTCAGGTCACGGCAGAATCACCCGCACTTTGCGGGCAGAGATGAGTACTGATTTCTGCCCTGAAAACGGGGTTTCAGCGCTGCGGCCAGGACCCGCGGGCCTCCATCACGGAGGCCAGGGCCTCGGCGTCGTCCGTCATCAGGCCGTCCACGCCGAGAGCCAGCAGCCGCTCCATCTCCGCGGGCTCGTCCACCACCCAGACGTGCACCTGCAGTCCGGCGGCCTGGCACCGGGACACGAAGGTGCGGGTCACCACGGGGACGGGGCCCTGCTTCACGGGGACCTGGACGCAGTCGACGTGCACCAACCGGCGGGCCACGAACCGGGTCAGCCCCAACGGAGCCGCCAGCACGAGGGCGGCGATGGCCCATCCGCCGCCGGACATCGCGATCCGGCGGCCGGCCGTTCGGGTGAAGCGCCGGCGTCGGGAATCATGGAAGGAGGCGATCAGCACCCGGTTCCAGGCATCATGACGGGCCAGCAGGGGCACCATGGCCTCGCCCGCGGCGTCGTCCTTGAGGTCCACGTTGAGATGCACGTCAGGCCACTCGGTCAGGAGGTCCTCGAACCGCAGCAGGTGCTCACCCTCCAGCGGGTCGCTCCCGGCGAACCCCACCTCGGGGTCCAACGCCTCACCGCCACCGGCGGCCACCCGCTGCCGCGCCAGACCGCGGTCGGAGCCCTGCCCGGTGGCCGGATCCAGCACGCGGAGCGCGCTGAGCTCCTCCCAGGTGTGGTCTGAGATCTTTCCGGAGCCGGTGGTGACGCGGTCCAGGACCTCATCGTGGAAGACCATGAGCACGCCGTCTTTCGAGGTGCGCACGTCCAGCTCGAGGTAGCCGTAGCCGCGGTCCACGGCACTGCGGAACGCGGTCAGCGTGTTCTCCCGGGTGATGTCCGCCCCGCGATGGGCGAAGGCCAGCGGCCAGCCCCGGCGGGCGGGGAGGGAGTCCGTCAGGTACGGAGGCAGGAGGGGGCGCTTCACGCGTCCACCCTATCCGTCAGTCCAGGGTGAGCAGATGTTCGATGGCCTGCGCCACCCCGTCGGCATCGCAGGCGCCGGTGGTCGCGTCCGCGGCCGCCAGCAGGGTCGGATGCCCCGACGCCACGGCGTACCCGGTGCCGGCCCAGTGGATCATCTCCAGGTCGTTGGGCATGTCCCCGAAGGCCACGACCTCACTGGCGGAGACGCCGTGCTCGGCGGCGAATCCGGCCAGGGTCGTGGCTTTGTTGACCTCCGGCCGGGACAACTCCAGCAAGGTCATGCCGGGGGCGGAATGCGTCACGGCGAGCAGGTCCCCCAGCAGGTCCCGGACCTCGGCCAGGAAGGCATCGGGCTCGTGGGATCGGGTCTTGACCAGGAATTTCACCACGGCGGGATCATCGGGCAGGACCTCGTCCAGGCGCGGTGCCACGTGGACACCGGCGGCAAGTTCGCCGGACACCAGGTCCCCGGTGGCCTCGTCCTGGCGGTCGATGAACGCGGCATCGAGGTGGAAGCCCTCGAGGGTCTCCATGCCGAACGACGCCGACGGGTCCAGGGTGGCGATCATCTCGCGCGCCTGCAGCACGGTCTCGAAGTCCATGGGCTTGGAGTCGATCACCTCTTCCCGCACGAGGTCGTAGATGACGGCCCCGTTCGAGCAGATGACGGGCCCGGCATGGCCCAGCGCCTCGGTCAGCGGCGTCAACCAGCGGATAGGCCGGCCAGTCACGAAGACCACCTGGATGCCGGCGTCGTGCGCGGCCCGGAAGGCGTCCACGGTCCGCGGCGAGATCAGCCCAGTGCGGGTGTGGTCGTAACCGATGATGGTGCCGTCAAGGTCACTGGCGATCATCCGGGGCCGGCGGAGGACAGGACGGGCCGGATTCGGCGGCGCCGGTTCGCAGGTCGGATGGGGACGGGACATGGGGCCATTCTAGGCCGCGGGCCAGCGGGGGTGCCGGTGGAAGGTGAACCGGCGGGGCGACTCAGCCGAGTTCGCCACGCGTGGGTGGATCGGCGCCCAGCCGGGACGAGGTGATGGCAGCGGCCCGCGCGGCGTAGGCGAGCACCGCCGCCGTGTCCTCCGGGCTGATGGTCCGCAGGGCGCCGCGGTTCTCGGCTCCCAGGAGCCCGCGGTCCTTCAGGGCGACCAGCAGAGCGGCGGTGAAGGAGTCGCCCGCCCCCACCGTGTCCGTGACCTCCACGGGCGTCACGGGGTGTTCGGTCACGCCGGCGGCGGTGGCGCACAGGAGCGAGGCCTCCCCACGGGTCACCACCACCATGGCCGGCTCGATCCGCTGCCACTCGACGATCACATCCTCGAGCGCGCGGTCCGGGTACAGCCAGGCCAGGTCCTCGTCTGAGGCGTGCACGATGTCCGCGAACGCCACCGACTCCTCGGCCCGGCGGCGGGCGGTGGTCCGGTCCGGGACGATCGAGGGGCGGCAGTTCGGATCGTAGCTCAGGGTGACATCCGGCTCGAGCGTGGTCAGCAACTCCATGACGGTGGAGGCGCCCGGCTCGAGCATCGTGGCGATGGATCCCGTGTGCAGGTGCTTGAGCGTCCGGGCCCGGCCGTCCCGGTCCAGGACGGCGCGTACCAGCCGGGCGGTCTCATCAGGGCCGGGTAGCGACCAGTCCAGGTCGAACTCGTAGTGGGCCACCCCGGTGGGGTCCAGGCGGGCGGTGGCCACGGAGGTCGGCAGGCCATCCGGGTCCAGGACCGCGGTCACGCCGTTGCGGTCGAGGTGTTCGCGGACCATGGTGCCGTACTCGTCGTGGCCGTAACGGCCGGCAAAGAACACGTTCTCCCCGAGCCGGGCCAGGCCGACGGCCACATTGAGGGGACTGCCGCCGACGTGGACCCGCGGCGTCGCGGTATCGGAAAGGACGACGTCGACGAGCGCCTCGCCGATCACACCCACGTAATCAGTCACAGATCAACGGTACCCTACCGCTCAGTTGCCCTCTCGGTTTTCGACCGGCCCTCCGGACGTCCGCCAGGCAGTTCCCACCACCCCGAACCGACCGGAAAGATGCCCGTGACCTCGAAGGACCCCACAGAGCCCACCCAGCGACCCACCGCTGACGCCACCGCGGAACCCGCCACCGGAGCCGCGGGAGCCACCGCGGCGTCAGCTGGCGGAAAGCGGCGATCCCTGGCTCGCCGGCTCGGCATGGGCTGGCACCTGCATGGCGATGGCCGCCGCATCACGCCGGGCGAGGTCGTCGCTCCGGAGGAGCGTCTCGCCTGGCCGCAGACCATCGGCGTCGGCATCCAGCACGTGATGGCCATGTTCGGCGCCACCGTGCTCGTGCCCACCATCACCGGGTTCCCCGTGACCGCCTCCCTGTTCTTCTCGGGCGTGGGCACCCTGCTGTTCCTGATCATCACCGCCGGCCGGGTCCCCTCCTATCTCGGCAGCTCGTTCGCCTTCATCGCGCCGATCAGCGCGGCGATGAGCCAGCACGGCATCGGCGGGGCCCTGGGCGGTGTTCTCGTCTCCGGAGTCGCCCTGTTCCTCGTCGGCCTGATCGTGCAGCGGGCCGGGACCGGGTGGATCCACGCGCTCATGCCCCCGGTGGTCATGGGCACGATCGTGGCCCTGATCGGCCTGAACCTCGCCGGTTCCACCACCGAGGCCATGGTCGCGGTGCCCCTGACCACCTTCTCCACCGCCCTGGCCATCGTGGTGTGCGCCGTGCTGTTCAAGGGTCTGCTGGGGCGGCTGTCCATCCTGCTCGGCATCATCGTGGGGTACCTCGTGGCCTTGGCCCAAGGTCAGATCGACTTCAGTCCCGTCGGTGAGGCCGCCGTGGTCGGTCTGCCGCCCTTCCACGCCCCCGAGTTTCACTGGGACGTCCTGTTCCTCTTCCTGCCCGTGGTGCTGGTGCTCGTGGCGGAGAACATCGGCCACGTGAAGACGGTCGGCCTCATGACGAACCGCAACCTGGACGCCTCCAACGGGCGGGCCCTGATGGCGGACGGTCTGGCGACCACTCTCTCCGGCCTCGGCGGCGGCGTGGGCACCACCACCTACGCGGAGAACATCGGTGTCATGGCCTCCTCCCGGGTCTACTCCACCGCCGCCTACTGGGTGGCGGGGATCGTGGCTCTCGCCCTCGCGTTCTTCCCGCAGTTCGGCGCCCTGATCAACACCATTCCCGCGGGCGTCGCCGGCGGAGCGGGGATCATCCTCTACGGCATGATCGGCGTGATGGGCGTGCGCATCTGGGTGCAGAACCGGGTCGACTTCTCGAACACGATCAACCTGATGTCCGCCGGCGCAGGCCTCATCGTCGCGATCGCCGATCCCACCCTGGACGTCGCCGGCATGCAGTTCGGCGGCATCGCCCTCGGCACCGCGACCGTGCTCGTGGTCTTCCATCTCATGACGGTCATCGCCCGCTGGCGCGGCACCGAACCCGTGCCCGCGGATCCGGACGAGAGCCCCTATGAGTCCTCCGAGCCCGGCCGCCTGGGCTGACTCGCACGGTCACGGAGACAGCGGCGGACGCCTCCGACGCCGGCCGGTCACCGATCGAGGTCCCGTTCAGCGGCGCTTGCCGCCCCGACCGCCCTTCGACCCCTGGGCCCCTTTCGAGCCCTTGGATCCTTTGGTGCCCTTCGTGCCCTTGGCACCCTTCTTGCTCTGTGACGCGCCGCCAGCGCGACCCGCCGGCGCGACCTTGCCCGCGCGGGACGCACCGGCGGACGCCGTGCCGCCCGCAGGCGTCGCAGCAGCGGCCTGGACGTGGTCGTTCCGGGACGATCCGGGGCGTCGGCCCTTCGCCGCGCCGACGAAGTCCTGCACGAGTTGAGAGTCCACGGCCTTCAACCAGGCCAGGCCCACGCCCCACCCGGGATGACCGTCCGCCGGCTCCGAGGTGTCACCGCGGCGTCGTTCCAGCGGCAGCACCACCACATCCTTGCGGCCGAACATGCGGGCCACCGAGGCGGGCAGCACCACGTGGCCCGCACCCGTGGCCACGATCTCCACGGCCATCCTCTCGCCCGCACCCGGGACCTCCGGGGCGTCCAGCGGGTCGATCGGCGGCTCGGGCGCGAACCTCGCCGGGTCCATCCCCTCCGCCGGATCCAGCTCGGAGCACGGGACGGGGCCGTCGGCCGCGGCATCCCACGCTGCCAGCAGGTGGTCCTGGCCCACGCAGACCACCGGATCCTCCTCGTAGAACCGGACCACGTGCACGTCCGCGGGGTCCACACCGCCAGCGGCCAGGAGCGCCTCGGGGGTGGAGTCGAGCCGCCAGCGCAGGTAGCCCAGCTGCGGGAGTCCGCGCGGAGGCGACCCCTCCGGGCCGGGAGCCAGGAACGCGACCTGCGCGCCGACGTCGTGGTTCACCAACTGGACCCGGCGCTCACGGGAGGTGAAGCGGTCCACCCACTTGGAGGGCGAGGCACCGGGAATGGTGGAGAGGAACAGCGTCTCCGGGACGATCTCGTGGGCTGCAGACAGTCTGGATGAGGGGGACGAGGGGGGCACCGGCGGTTACTCGACCTTGTCCTTCAGGAACCGCACGGTGCGGGACCACGCGAGCTCGGCGTCCGCGGGGCGGTAGTTGCCCTGCGGGTTCTCGTCATTGTGGAAGGCATGCGGGGCGTCGTAGAAGAAGTACTCGACCTCTGCTCCCGATTCCTCGCGGATCTGCTGCTCCTGGGCGCGGGCGTCCTGGGGTGGGAACATGGAGTCCTGCTCGGCGTAGTGGCCCTGGACGGCGGCCTTCACGCCGGCGTAGGCCTGCGGCACGGCCTGGCCGACGCCATAGAACGGCACCGCGGCAGAGACCTTCGCGCCCTGGTCAGCGGCCAGGGCGAGCACGAACCCGCCGCCCATGCAGAACCCGACGGCCCCGACGGTCTTCGAGGTGACCGAGTCCAGGGACAGCAGGTAGTCGACGGCCCCGGCCAGCTGGCGGGCGCCCTCCTCGGCGGGAAGGTTCTGCATCATCTCGCCGGCCTCCTCGCCATCATGGGCGACCCAACCGCCGAACAGGTCCGGGGCCAGAGCGGTGAAGCCCTCCGCCGCCAGCCGGTCGCAGACGTCCCGCATGTGGTCCGTGAGTCCCCACCATTCCTGGATGACGATGACGCCGGGGCCGGAACCGGATCCAGGGGTGGCCAGGTAGCCGTGGCCACGGTGGTCGCCGCCCTCGGTCCCCTCCTTCTCCGGCAAGGCAAAGGTGGTGTTCTGGTGCGGGGTCTTTCCGGCCACTGGTCCTCCTTGGGTTCGCGGGTGAAGCTGGTACGGGTCACGGTCAGTCTAGGCGTGCCTTCAGGCCGGACAAGTAGAGATACTGGGCTTCCAGCAGCCGCTCGCGGAGCCCCCCACCCGGAGGGCCGGTGCCGAGTTGCCATCACAGCACTGGAGGATCACACCATGTCTGTCCCGAACAAGCCCAGCACCACGGCCCGCCTACTGGCCGAGTTCCTCGGCACCTTCGTCCTCGTCTTTGGTGGTTGCGGCACCGCCGTCTTCGCCGCCCAGGTCATGGACGATGCCGCGGGCGTCAACATGGGTGTCGGTTTCCTCGGGGTCGCCTTCGCGTTCGGCCTGACCGTGGTGGTCATGGCCTACGCGGTGGGACATATCTCCGGCGGCCATTTCAACCCCGCCGTCACGTTGGGCACCGCCCTGGCGGGCCGCACCAAGTGGTCCGACGTCGGCCCCTATATGTTGATCCAGATCCTCGGCGCCACCGTGGCCGGCGGCATCCTGCTGGCGATCGCCTCCGGAAAGGCCGGATTCGACGCCCAGGAGTCCGGATTTGCCACCAACGGCTACGGCGAGCGCTCACCGGACGGTTACACCATGCTGTCCGTGCTGCTGATCGAGATCGTCCTGACCGCCGTGTTCCTCTACGTCATCCTCGGTGTCACGGACCGCCGCGCCCCGGCCGGCTTCGGCCCGCTGGCGATCGGCCTGTCCCTGACCCTGATCCACCTGATCTCCATCCCGGTGTCCAATACCTCCGTGAACCCGGCTCGCTCCCTCGGCGTGGCCTGGTTCGCCGGTGGTGAGGCGCTGGGTCAGGTCTGGCTGTTCATCCTGGCCCCACTCGTAGGTGCTGCGATCGCGGGGCTGACCTACAACGTGCTGTTCCCGGACCGCGGAGCCGTCAACGTCGACATCGCCGGGGAGGAGGCCAACGACGCCACGGCCTGAGGCGTCCCGCGGCCGGCCGTCCGATCTAGACGTCCGGTCCGGCCGCCCCAGCAAGAGACTCCTCCAGGGACGACGGCGCCCCGTTTCCCGGGACATCATCCGGTGAACGGGGCGCTGTCGGCCTGCAGTGTCAGGCAGGGGTGTCCAGGCTCAGGCCTGGGCGTCCTCTTCGGCCGGCAGGACGAAGGAGGCGTCGATCTGGATCTTGACGGCGTCAGAGACGAGCACGCCGCCGGCCGCAGCCTGCAGCGGGGCGTTCCAGGTGATGCCGAACTCCTTGCGGGAGATCTCGCCGGTGGCCTCGAAGCCGGCGCGGGTCATGCCGAAGGCGTCGACGGTCTGGCCGCCGAACTCAGCCTTCAGCTCGACCGGGTTGGTGACGCCCTTGATGGTCAGGTTGCCCAGGAGGGTGAACTCCTGCGGATCGTTGCCGGCGGCGCGGACCTCGGTGGAGACAAAGGTCATGTTCGGGTGGGCCTCGGTCTCGAAGAAGTCGGCGGCCTTGATGTGGGCATCGCGGTCCGGCTGTCCGGTGTCGACCGAGTTGGCGTCGATGGTGATGTTCACGGTCGAGGCGGTGGCGTCATCGGCCACGACCACCGATCCCTCGACGGCGTTGAAGGTGCCGCGGACCTTGGAGATGCCAGCATGGCGGACCGTGAAGTCCACATCGGTGTGGGTGGCGTCCAGGTTCCAGGTTCCGGGGGTCAATGCGGTCATGAGGGGTCTCCTTGCGTTGAAAGCGGTGGCGTCCGGACCGCAGCCCGTCCGTTCCATCAATATTGGTTGAACGTTCAATAGAACCAGGATCGACCCGGAACTATTCCCGGTCCCGGAATGAACTTCGGATGAACTGATCGAGGCATTCCCGCAGACGGCGGCCGACGGCGGCCTTTCCGCTCCGTACAGATCTGGCCTCCCAGCCCGATCCGCCGGCGACGTCCCTTGCCGCCCGGACGTCTCAACCACTCCTGGTCGCCGGTCGTTTGGATAGGCTCAGGGCAGCCCTTCGACCCACACGGCAGCCAATCCCGGTGCCCGTCAGCGCATCGGGACTGCGGCTCGCCGTGAACGGTCCCTCGACCACCTGCATTGGGAGTACTTGTGAAGATTGCGATCCTCGGCGGCGACGGTTTCTGCGGCTGGCCCGCATCCCTGCACCTCTCGGACCAGGGCCACGAGGTCACCATCGTGGACAACTTCTCCCGGCGCGTGATCGACGAGGAGCTTGAGGCCGAGTCCCTCACCCCCATCCGCTCTCTTTCGGAACGGCGCGCGGCCTGGCGCGAGGTCTCCGGCCGTGACATCGGCTTCGCCTTCATCGATGTGGCCCAGGACTACGAGAGGCTACTGGAGTTCTTCCGCACCGAACGTCCGGACGCCGTCGTGCACTTCGCCGAGCAGCGGGCCGCTCCCTATTCCATGAAGTCCTCGAAGAACAAGCGCTACACCGTGGACAACAACCTCAATGCCACGCATCACGTCCTGAGCGCGATCGTCGAGTCCGGCGTGGACATCCACCTCGTGCATCTCGGCACCATGGGTGTCTACGGCTACGGCACCGCCGGCATGAAGATCCCCGAGGGCTACCTGGACATCGAGGTCACCGCAGACGGTGACACGAACGGTGCCGCGAAAGGCCCCTCCGCCCCGCCGGCCGAACCGCGCCGCATCGAACAGCAGATCCTGTACCCCTCCAACCCGGGCTCGATCTACCACCTGACCAAGGTCCTGGACCAGCACCTCTTCGCCTACTACGTGAAGAACGACTCGGTGCGGATCACGGATCTGCACCAGGGCATCATCTGGGGCACGCACACGGCCCAGACCCAGCTCGACGAGCGCCTGATCAACCGCTTCGACTATGACGGCGACTACGGCACCGTGCTGAACCGCTTCCTCATGCAGGCCGCCGTGGGCCATCCGCTCACGGTGCACGGCACGGGCGGACAGACGCGGGCGTTCATCCACCTGCAGGACATGGTGCGCTGCGTGCAGATCGCCCTGGAGAACCCTCCGGCCGCGGGCGAGCGCGTCAAGATCTTCAACCAGATGACCGAGACCCACCGCGTGCGGGACCTGGCCGAGCTGATCGGCAAGATCACCGGCGCCGAGGTGGCCATGGTGCCGAACCCGCGCAAGGAGTCGGCCGAGAACGACCTGCACGTCGTCAACGACACGTTCCTGGACCTGGGCCTCAACCCGACCACCCTGTCCGAGGGGTTGCTGCTCGAGGTCGAGCAGATCGCCGAGAAGTACCGGGACCGTGCGGATCTGTCCAAGATCCCCGCCACCTCGCTGTGGACAGCCGACCAGCAGGCCGGCGTTCCGGCGACGGCCCTGGCCGGGCCGGCGTCGACCCCGGTCTCGGACCCGGCCGCCGCTCCACATCCCGTTCCGGGCGCTGTACCGGATCATGCCCCGGTGAAGTAGCGGAAGCAGGCCCCGCGCATGCGGATCGCGATGTTCACCGAGGTCTTCCTGCCGAAGATCGACGGCGTGGTGACCCGGGTGGTGCGCACCCTGGAACAGCTGGAGGAGATGGGGCACGAGGTCCTGCTCTTCGCGCCCGGCGAGCCGCCGGCGGAGTACGCCGGGCACGAGGTGGTGAGGGTGCGGAGCTTCTCGCTGCGCTACCTGTACCCGGAGTTGAAGGTGGGCGTCCCGACGCCGGCCATCGCCCGGCGGGTGGAAGCCTTCCGACCCCACGTGGTGCACACGGTCAACCCGATCTGGCTGTCCGCCTACGGTGTGCTCTCGGCCGGGCGGCGGGACCTGCCCCAACTGGCGAGCTTCCACACGGACGTGCCGAAATACACGGAATCACTGCGCGTCGGCTGGGCCCGTCACCCCCTCGAGTCCTGGATCCAGTTCCTCCACAACAAGGCGGAGGTGAACCTGTGCACCTCCGGGCCCATGGTGGACCGGGCCCGTGAGGTCGGCATCCAGCGGGTGGACCTGTGGCCGAAGGCCGTGGACACGGCCGGCTACCACCCCTCCCAGGCCACGGACCGGATGCGGGAGAAGCTGACCGCAGGCCATCCCGACGCCCCGCTGGTGGTCTACGTGGGACGCATGAGCCGCGAGAAGGGCCTCGACCAGCTGGTCGAACCGATGCGCCGGCTCCGCGAGCGGATTCCCGGTGCCCGGCTGGCGATGGTGGGCTCCGGCCCGTACCGCGAGGACCTGGAGCGGATGTTCGACCCGGCGTACACCGTGTTCACGGGCTATCTGTCCGGCGCGGACCTGGCCGCCGCGTATGCCAGCGCAGACGTTTTCGCGTTCCCCTCCACCACGGAGACCCTGGGCCTGGTGGCCCTGGAATCCATGGCCTCCGGGGTGCCCGTGGTCGGCGCGCGTGCCGGAGGCATCCCCTTCGTGATCGACAACGGCGGCACGGGCTTCCTGGTCGGCCCCGGCGATGTGGACGGCTGGGCGGGCCGCCTGGCGCGCCTGCTCGGCGACCGCGGCCTCCGGGCCTCGATGGGCGAGGCGGCCCGGGCCGAGGCCGAGCGGCATTCCTGGCGTGCCGCCACCGAGGCCCTCGTGACCTTCTACGAGCGGGCGATCGAGACCCACTGGAGCAGCACCCACCGGGAACTCAACGGCCCCTTCCTGGACCGCTTCGCCAAGCCGATGCCGCGGGCCCTGGACTGAGGCCGGCGCCGTGGTGCCTCGCGAACCGATACCCGGCGACCCTTCGGCCACTCGTCATCATGCGAAATTCCGGGTGTTATCCACGCTGCGGCCCCGACATGCCGAAAGTTCGCATGATGACGGGGTGCTGACGACCTGCAGCGTCCCCGGGAACAGCGAAGGCCCCGGATCCATGATCCGGGGCCTTCGCTGTATTGACTCGCGTGCGCGAGGGGGGACTTGAACCCCCACGTCCTTTCGAACACTGGCACCTGAAGCCAGCGCGTCTGCCAATTCCGCCACTCGCGCGAGGTCTTGGTCTGTCTTCCCGGTCGAAAGGCCTGTAAGGAATCCTTCGTACCGGTCAGAACAGCAGGATCTATCCTATCCTCACCCTGACGGATTCCCAAATCGAGGGCCAATGGAGCCTCTGGGTCCTGCCTGGGAGACCGCATTGAAACCGCATTGAAACCCGTCACCGGCCTGTTCCTCACGGTTTGCTCATGCGTGCCGCGTACTATCGACACAGACATCTGCCGAAAGGAGCACCCCCGCGTGGGTCTTCTGGATAACCTCGAGCGCGGCCTGGAGAAGGCTGTGCAGTCAGCCTTCTCGGCCGGCGGCTCCCGAGCAGTCAAGCCGGTCGAGATCGCCAATGCCCTGAGACTGACCATGGACGATGAGGCCATGGTCCTCACCGAGGGCCGCACTTTCGTGCCCAACGTCTTCATCATCCGGTTCTCCACACCGGACTTCGAGCTGGCCCGCAAATGGGGCTCTGCCCTCGCGGAGGAGCTCTGCGACGAGGCCATCCGGCATGCCCGGGACCAGGGCTACACCCTGCACGGCCCCGTCCGCGTCACCTTCGTGGAGGAGGCGTCGCTGCGCGCCGGGAAGCTGGACATCGAGTCCGCCTCGGACCGCTCCGGCGGGTCGGACCAGCTGCACGACGCCGGCTCCGCGCCCACCGGAACCGGCTCGGCCGCCGTCGTGTCCCAGGCTCCGGTGGACCGGAACGTGCCCGTCCCGCCGGTGGCACCCGCGATCCCGACCCCGGCCGCCCGACCCGCCCCCTCTCCGGCCGCGTCGGCCGAGACGGCCCGACGGACGCCGAGCCCGTCCCCCCAGCGTCCGGCCGAGCCGTCCCGGCCGGCCAGTGCGCCACTGCAGCCTGTGCTGGAGATCGACGGCCGCAAGTACGGCATCAACGCCGATTCGATCGTGCTCGGCCGTTCCGCCGATGCGGACATCCTGGTAGAGGACACGGGAGTCTCCCGCCGCCACCTGGAGATCATCACCCGCGGCAGCACTGTCATGGCGGTGGACCTGGGCTCGACGAACGGCATCTACGTCAACGACCGTAAAGTGGACGGCTCCACCGTGCTGCGGCACGGTGACCGAATCACGATGGGACGTGTTGCCATGGTCTTCAGGATGCTGCCCGCGCGGGACACCCCGGGTCAGGGAGGTACCTCATGAGTGAACTTGCCGTGGCCGCCCTGCGGCTGGGCCTGCTGCTGGTCATGTGGATCCTCATCATCTCGATCGTCTCCTCCCAGGGCCGTGATCTCATGGTGGGCGCCCGCAACAAGGTCCGTCCCCGGGGCCAGAGCCCCGCGCCGGTCGCCGCAGGAGCTGCCGCCGGCACGGGGGGCGTTCCCAGTGGCGGTGCTCCCGCATCAGGAACCGGGCAGAACACCGGCCAGCAACAGGCGCGGCCGCTGCCGACGCGGCTCCAGGTCACCGAGGGCCCGCTCCAGGGCTCCGTCGTGGATCTGCACGGATCACCGCTCCTGCTCGGGCGCGCCCAGGAGGCCGACCTCGTGTTGGACGACGACTACGTCTCGGGCCGGCATGCCCGCCTGTTCCCGCAGGGCTCACGCTGGTTCCTGGAGGACCTCGGCTCCACCAACGGCACCTACGTGTCCGGTTCCCAGCTGACCCGCACCGTGGCCGTGGACCCGGGGACCCCGATCCGGATCGGCAAGACCGTCCTGGAACTGAGGTCCTGACGCCGATGCCTTTGGTCCTCCGCTTCGCTGCGCGATCCGATGTGGGCAGGGTCAGGTCGAAGAACGACGACTCTGCCTATGCCGGATTGCACCTGGCCGTCGTGGCCGACGGCATGGGCGGGCACGTCGGGGGCGACGTGGCGAGCGCCTCGACGGTGCTGGACCTGGCCCCCCTGGACGCCGCCGGCTATGCCAGTCCGGAGACCGTGCTGCCGGACGAGATCCAGAACGCGAACCTGATCCTCAACGACCTGGTCCACGCCAGCCCCAAGCTCGCCGGCATGGGGACCACGTGCACGGCCATGCTCCTCGCCGGGCAGACCATCCACATGGCACACATCGGGGACTCCCGGGCCTACCGGCTCAAGGACGGCACCTTCGAGCAGATCAGCATCGACCACACCTTCGTGCAGCGGCTCGTGGACGAGGGACGGCTGGACCCCGCCGAGGCCGAGTCGCATCCGCACAAGAATGTGCTCATGCGGGTGCTCGGGGACGTGGATGCCTCCCCGGAGTTGGACATCTCAGCCGTAGACGCGGCACTCGGCGAGCGCTGGCTGCTGTGCTCGGACGGGTTGACGGCCGTCGTGCCGCCGTCCGTGATCGAGCAGAAGATGCGCCACCGCAGCGACCTGCAGGCCGTGGCCGATGAACTGGTCGAGCTGACCCTGGCCGGCGGTGCCCCGGACAACGTCACCGTCGTGGCCCTCGAGGTGGACGAGGCCACCGAGGCCGAGGCGGCCCTGCCCTCTCCCGCCCACCTCTCCGAACAGGCTCTCGCCGCCGCCACGCCGGGCGAGGCCGGACCCGTCTCCGCCTCCCTCTTGCGGGAGGACCTGGAGTCCCGCCCCCACGTCCTCGTCGGTGCAGCCGACCTCGCGACCCAGACCGGCAAGATCCCGATCGTCACCCGCCGCAGCACCCAGAAGCGCGCGGCCGCCCTGTTGACCGGTGCGGCCAGCCACGGTGCCCAGGCCGACGGCGCCCTGGCCGACCCGCTGGCCGTCTCCGCCGCATCCGAGCTCATCGAAGGGCATCGGGGCCCGGTCGACGGCTCGGACGACCGTCTCGGTGACGGCTCGGATTCCGGCGGGCCCGAACCGGAGGGCACCCGGGACGGGACTCGGGACGATGAGCGGCCGCGCCGACGTCGTTCCGTCTTCATCCCCGTCTTCACCGCCCTGCTGGCGCTGATCTTCGCCGTGCTGTTGCTCTGGGGCTACCTGTGGACACAGACCCAGTACTACGTGGGTGCCCAGGACGGCCGGGTGGCCATCTACAACGGCGTCTCCCAACGGCTGGGTCCGATCCAGCTGGCCCACCTGGACAGCGAGACGGACGTGGCACTGGAGGACCTGCCGGCGTATTCGCGTCAGCGCGTCGAATCGGGCCTGCCGGCCCGCGACCTCGAGCACGCCCAGCAGATCGTGGCCGACCTGGAGAACTCCGTGACCCCGGATCCACCGGCCACACCAAGCCCGTCCGAGTCGCCGAGTAGTTCGCCGTCGGGAACTCCCTCCGCCAGCCCGACCTCCCCGCCCCCATCCACCCCTCCAGGAGGTGATCGCTGATGTCCCAGGTCGCTTCCACCCCCCGCCCGCGGCGCAACACCGAACTGGTGCTGCTGATCCTGGGCCTGTGCATCGGCACCGGCGCCAGCCTGCTCGCCGGCCTCGGCATGGACCGCGAGATCACCTCCGAGTACTGGGTGCAGTCGGCCGTGCTGGCCATCATGGCCCTGGTCTTCCACCTCGTGCTGCGGTTGCGCGCACGGTATGCGGACCCGTACATCCTGCCGATCGTGGTCACCCTCAACGGGCTCGGGATCGCCATGATCCACCGCATCGACGTGGCCGAGGGGGACGACGCCGCCTCCCGCCAGCTGATGTGGACGGTGGTGGCCATGGGCGCGGCCATCGCCCTGCTCTGGCTGCTCAAGGACCACCGTGTCCTGCGGCGCTGGCCCTATCTGTTCCTTGCAGCCTCCGGCATCCTGCTGCTGTTGCCGCTGATCCCGGGCCTGGGCATGGAGATCAACGGTGCCCGCATCTGGATCAACCTCGGCGTGGGCTCCTTCCAGCCGGGGGAGATCGCCAAGATCACCCTGGCCATCTTCTTCGCGGGTTACCTCTCCGCCAACCGGGATCTCATCCTCCTGGCCGGCAAGAAGATCGGCCCCGTGACCTTTCCCCGCTTCCGGGACATGGGCCCGCTGGTCATCGCGTGGCTGATCTCCATGGGCGTGCTCGTGTTCCAGCGGGACCTCGGCTCGGCCATCCTGTTCTTCGGGCTGTTCATGGTCATGATCTACCTGGCCACCTCCCGGGTGTCCTGGATCATCCTCGGACTGGTCCTCGTGGCCGTGGGCGGGCTGATCGCCGTGAACACCATCTCCCATGTGGGGCTGCGCGTGGACGCCTGGCTCCATGCCTTCGACCCGGAGGTCTACAACCGCGGCGCCGGCAGCTACCAGATCGTCCAGGGCCTGTTCGGCCTCGCCTCCGGCGGATTCCTCGGCACCGGTCTGGGTGGCGGGCGGCCGGACATCGTGGCTTACGCCAATTCGGACATGATCATCGCCTCGTTCGGCGAGGAGCTGGGTTTCATCGGCCTGTCCGCGATCATCATGCTCTTCGTACTGCTGGTGACCCGCATGCTCCGCGCCGCCCTGGGGACACGTGACGCCTTCGGGAAGCTCCTGGCCGCCGGGCTGGCCTTCACCATGGCACTGCAGTGCTTCGTGGTCATCGGCGGAGTCACCATGGTGATCCCGCTGACCGGCCTCACCACGCCGTTCATGGCGGCCGGTGGCTCCTCGCTGCTGGCCAACTGGATCGTGGTGGCGCTCGTGCTGATGGTGTCCCAGTCCGCACGCAAGCCAGTCACCGTCGGTCCCATGGTCAACGCGTCCGGCTCCGGATCAGGGCACCAGGACCGCACGTCCGGGGTCCCAGTCGAGACGCCGGCAGGAGGGGTCACCGCATGAACCAGGCCATTCGCAACTCCTGGGTCGTCATCGTCGCCATGTTCATGGTGCTCCTGGTGGCCATCTCCGTCATCCAGGTCGTCGCCGCCGACGCCCTGAAGAACAACGACTTCAACTCGCGGCAGCTCTACCAGGAGTTCGGCTCCTCCCGGGGGCCGATCCTCGTGGACGGCAACCCGATCGCCGAATCGGTGGAGTCCAACGACGACTTCAACTACCAGCGCGTCTACCACGACACCGAGCTCTACTCGGGACTGACCGGTTTCTATTCGCTGTCCTACGGTGCCACCGGCCTGGAGGACAAGCTCAACCGCTACCTGGCCGGCTCCTCGGACGGACAGTTCGTGGATCGCATCATCGAACTGTTCTCCGGCACCCAGATGGAGGGTGCCCAGGTGGAGCTGACGATCGATCCCGAGATGCAGGAACTCGCCTACTCGGTGATGCCAGAGGGCGTGGAGGCCTCCGTGGTCATCACGGATCCGGAAAGCGGGGACATCCTGGCCATGGCCTCCAAGCCCAGCTATGACACCAACCTGCTCGCCACGCACAGTGGGGCCGAGGCCTCGGCGAACATGGAGGAGCTGCAGTCCGTGCCGGGCTTGAGCCCATATGTCAACCGGCCCACCGCCTCCCTGCCGGCGCCGGGATCCACGTTCAAACTCATCGACACGGTGGCCATGCTCGAGTCCGGCGAGTACCAGCCGGACCAGGTCCTCGACGTGCCGAACTCCATCACCCTTCCGAACACAGAGACGTCCCTGGGCAACTTCGGCGGCGGCCTGTGCGGCAGGATGGACGAGGCCACCCTCGCCGAGATCTTCGCCCAATCCTGTAATACGCCCTTCGCCCTTGCGGCCATGGAGCTGGGCCAGGACCGGATCCGCACCACGGCGGAGAACTTCGGGTTCAACGAGTCCTTCGACATCCCCCTGACGGTCGCCGCCTCGCAGTTCCCCGAGGACCTGGACGACGCCGCCCTGGCCCAGTCCTCGATCGGCCAACGGGACGTCAAGGCCACCGCCCTCCAGATGAACATGGTGGCCGCCGCCATCGCCAACGACGGGACGATGATGAAACCGCAGCTGATCGACACGATCCGCGGCTCGGATCTGACGCTGCTGGAGGACGTGCAGCCAGAGGTCTTCAAACGCGCCACCACCCCGGAGATCGCCGAGCAGATGACGGAGCTGATGCGTGGTCCGCTCGACGGCGGTACGGCCTACCGCGCCCAGTCAGACCGCGTGGACATCGCCGCCAAGACCGGCACCGCCCAGTTGGGCGCGGACAACGACCTGGTCAACTCCTGGATCACCGGGTTCGCTCCGGCCGATGACCCGCAGGTGGCCGTCACGATCGTGTACCAGAACATCGACTTCGACACCGGCAGTGAGCTGACGTCGACCAACCTGAAGGAAATCATGGAGGCGGTGGTCACACAGTGAGGCCGACATCGGGTATCACGCTGGGCGGCAGGTATCAGCTCACCGAGCGCATCGCCATCGGCGGCATGGGCGAGGTCTGGAAGGCCAAGGACAGAATCCTGGGCCGGCTGACGGCGGTGAAGATCCTCAAGGAGGAGTACACCGGCGACGCGAATTTCCTGCGCCGCTTCCGGGCGGAGGCCCAGCACACGGCACTGCTGAACCATCCCGGCGTCGCGAACGTCTTCGACTACGGCGAGGAGGACGGCTCCGGCTACCTCGTCATGGAGCTGGTCCCCGGGCCGCCCCTCTCGGCGATCCTGGACAAGGAGAAGGTCCTCTCCCCGGACCGGACCCTGAACATCATCGCGCAGACGGCCCGTGCCCTGTCCGCCGCCCACGCCCAGGGCCTGGTGCACCGCGACGTCAAGCCCGGGAACCTGCTGATCACTCCGCACGGCCGCGTCAAGGTGACCGACTTCGGCATCGCCCGTCTCGCCGACCAGGTGCCGTTGACCGCCACCGGCCAGGTCATGGGCACCGCCCAGTACCTGGCCCCGGAGCAGGCCACGGGACAGCAGGCCACCGGTTCCTCGGACATCTACTCCCTCGGTGTCATCGGCTACGAGAGCCTCGTGGGACACCGTCCCTTCTCCGGCGAGTCCCAGATCGCGATCGCGCTGGCCCAGGTCAACGATCCGCCGCCGCCCCTGCCGGACAGCATCCCCGAGCCGGTGCGGGCCCTGATCATGTCCATGCTGGCGAAGGAGGCCCACGAGCGTCCGGCCAACGCCACCGCGCTGGCCGAGGCGGCGGAGGCCCTGCGTCAGCAGGACACGGCGGCCGCGGCCGCCGCTGTGCCCGGGATGATCCCGTTCCTGACCGGGGGAGCAGCCGCCGCAGCGGCAGCCGCCCATGATGCCCAGACCCAGGCCCTCACGCAGGCCGTGGACTATTCGGGCATGTCAGACACCCACGCCACTGAGGTCATCAGCGGGGCGTCCGGATCGGAGGGCACGGGTACCTCCGCGCTGCCCGTGACCGCGGCCGCCGGCGCAGGTGCCGCAGTGGGCGCCGCCGGTGCCATCTCCGCCACGGAGGATCCCGATGCCTACCGCCCCGGAGACTCCCTGGACCCGGACGCCGGCGCCGAGGGCTACAACGACCAGCTCGACCGCACCGCCGGACGGAAGAAGCGCAGCCCGTGGACCTGGCCGATGATCGGGTTGATCGCCCTGATCGTCTTCGTCATCCTCGGCATCTGGCTCGGACCCCAGTTGACCGGCGGCGGTGGCGAGGAGTCCTCCTCCGCACCGGTGAGTTCCACGTCCGAGCCGCCGTCGTCCAGCTCCTCCGGACCGGAGACCGTATCCATCAGTTCGGGTGACTACGTGGGTTCGGACATCACCACAGTCGAGGCTGCGCTGAGGGACCTGGGCATGGACGTCACCAGCCAGGAGGTTCCGAGCGACGAGCGCCAGGGGATGGTCCTGACTCTGTCGCACACCGGCGACGTCCCGGTGGGAACCCTGATCACCGTGCGCTACTCCGCGGGCCCCCCGCCGGAGCCCACCACCCAGGCGCCGACCACCCAGACCCCCCCGCCGGAGCCGACCCAGGCACCGACCTCCCGGACCCCACCGCAGGAGACCGCCACCCAGGCACCGCCGG
>NZ_JALDXU010000012.1:0-51150 GCF_032154715.1 Citricoccus sp.
ACTCGAACCCCTAACCCCCTGCTTGCAAAGCAGGTGCGCTACCAATTGCGCCATGCCCCCGAGGGGTGTTCAGTTGTGAGCGTCCGGATGATTCTCAGGTGTTCTTCCCGGGCTGCCCAGTGCATCCGTGGCCGAACTCCAGACCTGCTTGCCGCGTTCGTTCTCCCGCCAGAAGCGGATCCCGAGCACTGCGGCCACGCCAGCTGCCAGGGCAGCCAGTCGAACTACCGGCTTCATGGTGCCGCCTTCCCCGGCCTGCGGCCGGATGGGGACTGCGTGGTCGGAGGTGCTCACCCCTCAACTCTGCCCGCACGGCGAACCAGCGGTGTTCAGTCGTCGGTCAGAGTGACCCCGATGCCGCCGACGAGGGTCGCGGAGATGTTGTACAGCACGGCTGCGAGCATGCTCAAGGCCGTCAGCAGCACCACGTTGACCACGGCGATGATCGTCGCGAAGGAGGCGACCTGGCCCAGGGAGATCAGCTGCTGCACCGTGAACGATCCGCCCTCAGAGCCCAGAACCTGCGCCAAGAGATCATTCACCTGGTCGAAGATGCCGGTCAGGTCCATGACGGTCCACAGCACCACGGCTCCGACCACGGTCACGATGCCCAGTGCCACCGACAGCAGGAAAGCCATCTTCAGCACCGACCACGGATCGGCCTTGGAGACGAGCAGCCGGGCTTTGCGGACCTTGGCCTTGGGCGCTGGGCGTACCAATCCCTGGGCGGCAGGTCGCTGCGCGGGGCGCTTCTGACCGGATCCCGTGGATCCAGCGGGACGGGCATTCTGCGGACGCTGGCCGGGCTGACGGGAACCCTGCGCCGAGGGACGCTGCTGCGTCCCTCGGGGTGTGGCTCCCCTGTCCGACGAACCGCCGGCCGGGCGTTGGCCTGCAGGTCGGGGCGTTCCGGATGTGCTCACTGCTGTCCTCCGTCAATCTCCGCGTCCGGGTCAGGATCGACCGCTGCGGATTCGGTGGCTGTCACGGTCGTATCGGTCCCCTCCGCACTGGCGGGGGCGGCCGTCTCAGAGTTCAAGGGTACTTCACCCTCGGTAACATCCCCCGCGACCTCGCCCTCGGGATTCTCGTCCGTCACACCGTTGAGCTGCTTCTCGTTGTTGAGCGTGACGGCGATGATCCGGTCGTTCTTGTCCGGCTTGGCGAAGATCACGCCCATGGTGTTGCGGCCCTTGGCCGGGACACCGGCGACGGCGGAGCGGACCACCTTGCCGGAGTTCATCACCACCAGCACCTCATCCTGGTCCTCCACCACCAGGCCGCCGGTCAGCTCACCGCGATCCTCGACGATGTTGCCGACCTTGATGCCCAGGCCACCGCGGTTCTGCACGCGGTACTCATCCACCGTGGAGCGCTTGGCATAGCCGCCGTCCGTGACGATGAAGACGAAGGCGTCCTCGCGGACCACGTCCGCGGTGAGGAGCTCGTCACCCTGACGGAATTTCATGCCGGTGACGCCGGAGGTGGCGCGGCCCATGGGCCGCAGCGCCTCATTGGTGGCGTTGAAGCGCAACGACTGGCCGTTCTTGGAGATCAGGATCAGGTCGTCCTCCTCCGAGACCAGCTTGGCCGAGACGACCTCATCGTCATCGCGCAGCTTGATGGCGATGACGCCGGCAGTACGGTTGGTGTCGTAGTCCGCCAACAGGGTCTTCTTGACCAGACCCCGACGGGTGGCGAGCACCAAGTAGGGAGCCCTCCCGTAGTCGGCGAGCGGCAGTGCCTGCGCGATCCGCTCCTCGGGCTGGAACGCCATCAGGTTGGCCACGTGCTGCCCCTTGGCGTCGCGTCCCGCTTCCTGCAGCTCGTAGGTCTTGATGCGGTAGACCCGGCCCAGGTTGGTGAAGAACAGGATCCAATGGTGCGTGGACGTGGTGAAGAAGTGCTCCACCACGTCGTCGTTACGCAGGGAGGCACCACGCACGCCCTTGCCGCCGCGGTTCTGGGCGCGGTAGTTGTCGATCCGCGTCCGCTTGATGTAGCCGCCGCGGGTGATGGTGACCACCATCTCCTCTTCGGGGATGAGGTCCTCCATCGACATGTCGCCGTCGTAGCCGTACATGATCTCCGTGCGGCGGTCGTCACCGTACTTCGCCACGATCTCGGCCAGTTCGGTGGAGACCACCTCGCGCTGGCGCTCCGGGGAGGCCAGGATCTCGTTGTACTGCGCGATCTTCGCCTGCAACTCGTCGTACTCGTCCTGGATGCCCTGGCGCTCCAGTGCGGCCAGCTGCCGCAGCTGCATGTTGAGGATGGCCTTGGCCTGGTCGTCGTCGATGTCCAACAGCGTTTTGAGGGATTCGCGGGCGGCATCGGCGCTGGCGGAGGCACGGATGGTGGCGATGACCTCGTCCAGCATGTCCAGGGCCTTGAGCAGTCCGAGCAGGATGTGGGCGCGTTCCTCGGCCTTGCGCTTGCGGAACTCCGTGCGCCGGACGATGACCTCGATCTGGTGCATCACCCAGTGGTGCACGAACCCGTCCAGGGACAGGGTCCGCGGGACACCGTCCACGAGGGCCAGCATGTTCGCGGAAAAGTTCTCCTGCAACTGGGTGTGCTTGTAGAGGTTGTTGAGCACCACCTTGGCCACCGCGTCCCGCTTGAGGACGATCACCAGGCGCTGACCGGTGCGGCCGGAGGTCTCGTCGCGCATGTCCGCGATCCCCGAGAGCTTGCCGTCGCGCACCATCTCGGCGATCTTGGCGGCCAGATTGTCCGGGTTGGCCATGTAGGGCAGCTCGGTGACCACCAAACAGGTCCGGCCCTGGATCTCCTCGACGTTGACCACGGCCCGCATGGCGATGGAACCGCGGCCCGTGCGGTAGGCGTCCTCGATGCCCTTGCGCCCGAGGATCTGCGCACCGGAGGGGAAGTCCGGACCCTTGATGCGCTGCATCAGGGCGGCCAGGAGCTCCTCGCGGGAGGCCTCCGGGTTCTCCAGGTACCACTGCACGCCGTCCACGACCTCGCGGAGGTTGTGCGGCGGAATGTTGGTGGCCATGCCCACGGCGATGCCGGAGGAACCGTTGACCAGCAGGTTCGGGAACCGGGCCGGCATGACGGCCGGTTCCTGCTGCTTGCCGTCGTAGTTGTCCTGGAAGTCCACGGTGTCTTCCTGGATGTCCCGGACCATCTCCATGGCCAGCGGAGCCATCTTGGTCTCGGTGTAACGCTGGGCGGCGGCGCCGTCGTTGCCGGGGGACCCGAAGTTGCCCTGGCCCAGGGCCAGTGGGTACCGCATGACCCAGTCCTGGATGAGACGGACCAGGGCGTCGTAGATCGCCGAATCGCCGTGCGGGTGGTAGTTGCCCATCACCTCACCGACCACGCGGGCGGATTTGTTGAACGAGCGGTCCGGACGGTAGCCGCCGTCGAACATGCCGTACAGCACCCGGCGGTGCACGGGCTTCAGCCCGTCCCGGACGTCCGGCAAGGCGCGGCCCACGATGACGGCCATGGCGTAGTCCAGGTAGGACCGCTTCATCTCGGTCTGCAGGTCGACCTGCTCGACCTTGTCATGCTCGGTCAGGGCCGGGGCGATCACCGGGGACTCACCCTCGGCAGCCGGCAGGCCGGCATCGGGGTTCCCCGTGTCGTCCGGGTTCACGTTCTCGTTCTCAGGGTTCTGCTCGTCAGTCACGCGCGGTGTCCTCGGGTCTCAAAGTGTGGGCCGGCGCCACGGCCGGGGCGCCGATCATTCGGTGCCGCCGGGCCGCGCACGTTCCAGGCCGGGGGTGGGTAGCGGAGGGCCTCAGGTGCCTCAGATATCCAGGAAGCGGACGTCCTTGGCATTCTGCTGGATGAACGAACGGCGTGATTCGACGTCCTCGCCCATGAGCATGGAGAAGATCTCGTCGGCCGCAGCCGCGTCGTCCATGGTGACCTGCAGCAGGGTGCGGTGCTCCGGGTCCATGGTGGTGTCCCACAGTTCCTTGAAGTCCATTTCGCCCAGGCCCTTGTAGCGCTGGATGCCGTTCTCCTTCGGGTACCGCCAGCCCCGGGCGAGGCCCGCGGCCACCGCCTGGTCCCGCTCCTCATCGGAGAAGACGTAGTCGTGCGGCGCATTGGACCACTTGACCCGGTACAGCGGCGGCTGCGCCAGGAACACGAACCCGTGCTCGATCAGCGGACGCATGTAGCGGAACAGCACCGTCAGCAGCAGCGTGGTGATGTGCTGACCGTCCACATCGGCATCCGCCATCAGCACGATCTTGTGGTACCGCAGCTTCGTGATATCGAATTCCTCGCCGATACCGGTGCCGAAGGCCGTGATCATCGACTGGATCTCGGCGTTGGACAGCGCCCGGTCCAGGCGGGCCCGCTCCACGTTCAGGATCTTGCCGCGCAGCGGCAGGATGGCCTGGGTGCCGGGGTTGCGGCCCTGCTTGGCCGAACCTCCGGCGGAGTCACCCTCCACGATGTAGACCTCGCACTCGACGGGGTTCTTCGAGGAACAGTCGGCTAGCTTGCCGGGCATCCCGAAGGACTCCAGCGGGGATTTGCGGCGAGCGTTGTCCCGTGCCTTGCGGGCGGCCATCCGGGCCTGGGAGGCCAGCTGGGCCTTGCGGATGATGTCCTTGGCCGGCCCGGGGTTGCGCTCCAGCCAGTCACCGAGCTGGTCCGAGACGATCTTCTGGATGAAGCCCTTGGCCTCGGAGTTGCCGAGCTTGGTCTTGGTCTGTCCCTCGAACTGCGGTTCGGAGAGCTTGATGGACAGCACGGCCGTCAGGCCCTCGCGGACGTCGTCACCCGAGAGGTTCTCGTCCTTGGCCCTCAGGATCTCCTTCTCCCGCGCATAGCGGTTGACCAGGGAGGTCAGAGCCGCGCGGAAGCCCTCTTCGTGGCTGCCGCCCTCGTGCGTGTTGATGGTGTTGGCGTAGGTGTGCACGGACTCGGAGTACGCCGTGGTCCACTGCATGGCCACCTCGGCCGCCATCTTGCGGTCGGTGTCCTCCGTCTCGAAGGCGATGACGTCCTCGTGGACCATCTCGACCTTCTTGTTCGAGTTCAGGTGCTGGACGTAGTCCAGCAGTCCGTTGTCGTACTTGTAGTCGACCATCCGCTTCTTCGCGCTGACCAGATCCTCGCCGATGGTGTCGGGCTGAGCCTCGCTCTCCGTCTGGCGGTCCGAATCGGTGCCCGGGATGCCGTCGCCGTCGGTGTCTCCGGCGATCTCATCCTGCTGGATCTCGTTCGTCTCGATCGACCGCTCATCCGTGAGGGTGATGCGCAGACCCTTGTTGAGGAACGCCATCTGCTGGAACCGGGCGCGGAGTGTCTCGAAGTCGAAATCGATCGTGTCGAAGATCTCGGGGTCCGGGTAGAACGTCTGCGTGGTGCCCGTCTTGTCCGTCTCCCCGGCCTGGACGAGTTCGCCCTGCGGTACGCCACCATCGGCGAAGCTCATCTTCCAGAGGCTTCCCTGGCGGCGGATCTCGGTGTCCACGCGGGTGGACAGCGCGTTCACCACGGAGATGCCCACACCGTGGAGACCACCGGAGACCGCGTAGCCGCCGCCGCCGAACTTGCCGCCGGCATGCAGGATGGTCATGACCACCTCTACGGTGGGCCGGCCCTCAGTGGGGTGCATGTCCACGGGGATGCCACGGCCGTTGTCCTCCACTCGCACGCCGCCGTCCGCCTGCAGGGTCACGTGGATGGTGTCGCAGTACCCCGCCAGCGCCTCGTCCACGGAGTTGTCCACGACCTCGGACACCAGGTGGTGCAGACCGCGGGGTCCCGTGGAACCGATGTACATGCCGGGGCGTTTGCGGACGGCCTCCAATCCCTCGAGGACCGTGATGTCCCCGGCACCGTACTCGTGCTCCACCTTGCGGTTCGCCTCGGTGATCTGCGTCGACGGGGTGGATGCCTCCGAGGTCCCCGCGTCGGTCTCCGCCGGGGCGGGGGTCTCGACGGTGGGATCCTGCGGGGCGCCGCTCTGATCTGTGCCGTTGTTCTCTTCGGCCACGGGCGTCTACGGCTCCTCTGTTGGGGTACTGGGATTCACATCGCATGTACCAAGAGGGTCCTGGCGCCGGGGCGCACGGAAGGTGTCCCTTTCGGCACGATTCCGTCTCATTCTACCCCCGACACGCCCATTCGTTCGTCTTCAGGGGGGTGTTCCAGAGATAAAACATGGCCTCTAAGGGACAGAATCGGCGATTCCCACCACCCGGGGTACCCCCTTCCGGTCCCGATCCGCCCGACGGGGTTCCAGTTCGCCAAATCGCCGTTGGCGGGTTCTCCGGAGAATCCCTAGGCCTCCGGAACCGGTGCCTGCCTGTTCCGATCAGCCGTAGGTATCCCGCGGGCCGCGGCCCTTGACCACCCGTGGACCCTTGCGCCATGAGGGAGCGGCTGGACCAGCCACGCGCAGGCTCGTCACGATGCCGGGGCCCAGTTCCTGTTCGAACCGCTGGAGCAGGGCCGGTGTCAGCAGCTTGAGCTGGGTCGCCCACGCGGTGGAATCGCAACGGACGGTCACCACGGCGTTCTCGAAGCTCTCGGGCCGGCAGTGCAGTCCGATGTCCGCGCCGACCAGATCGTCCCACCGGGACAGGACGGATCCCACCGCCACGGGCGAGGACCACCCGCGTTCAGTGACCAACCTGCCGAAGACATCGCCCACCATCCTCGGGTCCCGGGCGTCCGGACCCCGACGCCGGCCGGGGACCGCCCTGCTCCCGGCCCCCGGGGCCTCGGTGGCCCCCCGGCCTTTGGCTGCAGGACGGCGACGGCGGACCTCACCCCGGGACTCCGCGGCCTGGCGCACTCGGTTGAGTGCCACGATCGCCGCATCAGGATCGTCCTCGATCCCATCCGGGGAGGCTTCGCGCTCTGGCGGGGGCAGCGGCTCGTCGGGGCCACTCACGCAGAGTCCTCCTGCTCGGGTGCGGGCGGACCGGTGGATTCGGCCTGGTGGACCACGCTCCCGTCGTCCCCCAGGTTGACGGTGATCCTCGGCCCGGCCAACTCGTCCGGGATATCTGCGGCGACGGCGGCCGTCACCAGGAGTTGCTCTGCGCCGGAGGCCAGCGCCGCGAGGCGGCTGCGCCGCGCGGCATCCAGTTCAGCGAAGACGTCGTCGAGGATCAGCACGGGCCGGGCCTGCGGATCTGGATCGTCCGCCACCAAGACCTGGTAGCTGGCCAGCTTGAGTGCCAGTGCCATCGACCAGGTCTCGCCGTGGGAGGCGAAGCCCTTCACCGCTGCCGGGCCGAGAGTGAGGGCCAGGTCGTCCCGGTGCGGGCCGGCCAGGGTGACGCCGCGGTCCCGTTCCTGCCGGTGCCGGGACTCGAGTTCTGCGAGCAGGGCTTCGTGGAGGGCCTGCTCGTCCGGGATCTCCTGATGCTGGCCCCCTGCCAGCGGGACCGTGGATTCATAGCTGAACCCTGCGGTCTTCGCGCTATCCGCCAGGGTGGTGTAGGACTCGGTGAGGGGGTGCGCGAGCATCTGCAGCACATGGAGCCGGCCGTTGAGGACCCGGGCGCCGGCACGGGCGAGATGTTCGTCCCAGACCCCGAGGGTGTGGCCGTGTTCCTCTGTCCAGCGTCCGGAATGCTTGGCGTTCTTCAGCAGCGCGTTGCGTTGCTTCAGGACCCGGTCGTAGTCGCTGCGGGCATCCCCGAGCGCCGGGCGCAACTGCACCACAAGATCGTCGAGGAATCGACGCCGCACGGACGGGTCCCCGTTGATCAGGGCCAGATCCTCCGGAGCGAAGAGCACCGACCGCAGCAGTCCGAGTCCCTCGCGAGCTCGTTGCGGGGCACCCCGGTTGACGGCGGCCCGGTTTGATTTCCCGGGATTGATCTCCAGTTCGAGGGAGAGGGCGCGGTCGCCGCGGTGAATGCGACCGCGGACGATCGCTTGTGCGGCACCGAAGTGGACCAAGGGGGTGTCAGTGGACACCCGGTGTGACACCTGGGTGGCCAGGTAACCCACGGCCTCGACGATATTCGTCTTCCCGACCCCGTTGGACCCGACCAGCACATTCGGGCCTGGCACCAGGGAGACCTCGGCCTGGTGGTAGGAGCGGTACTGGGTGAGGGAGAGGTGGGAGAGGAACACGTTTCGGAGTCGGTGACCTGACGGGGGCTGGCAGTCGGGTCAGTTGGCCAGGCGCACCGGCATGACCAGGTACCGGTAGTCGTCCTGCTCGGGTGAGTCCTGCTCCTGCTGGGCGGTCATCAGCGCCGGCTTCGGCGCCGTGGTGAAGGAGAACCTCACGTAGGGGGCGTTGATGACGTTGAGTCCCTCACCCAGGTAGGACGGGTTGAACGCCACGGTGATCTCGTCGCCGTCGAGGACCGAGTCCAGGGATTCGTTCGCCGAGGCGTCATCGCCGGCACCGGCGTCCAGGGTGACGTGACCGTCATTGAACATCATGCGTACGGCGGTGTTGCGTTCGGCAACCAGGGCCACGCGGCGGACGGCCTCGACCAGCGGGCCGGTGGGAACCACGGCGTGGATGGGACTGGACTCCGGGAAGAGTGCCCGGATCTTCGGGTACTCCCCGTCCACCAGCAGGCTTGTGGTGCGTCGTCCTCCGGAGGCGAAGCCCACCAGGTCTGAGGTGGATGACTCCTGGGGCAACCGCAGCTGCAGGTCCCCGCCGCCAGCCAATGATTTTGCGACTTCCGTGAGGGTCTTCGACTTGACCAGCAGGGACGTGGAAATGGAGGGATTGGCTGGTGACCAGTTGAGTTCCTTCATGGCCAGCCGGTACCGGTCCGTGGCGAGGAAGGTGATGCGGTCGCCCTCGATCTCCAGTTTGACGGCCGTGAGGATCGGCAGGGTGTCGTCCTTGGAAGCGGCCACGGTCACCTGGGCCACCGCGTGGGCGAAGGCGTCGCCGTCCACGGTGCCAGCAGTCTCAGGCATCTCCGGAAGGGCTGGATATTCCTCGACGGGCATGGTGGCCAGGGCGAAGCGTGAGTTTCTGCAGGTCAGCACGACTTTGGAACCATCGGTTTCCACGGTGACGGGAGCTGCTGGAAGCGAACGGACGATGTCGTTGAGCAGTCTGCCGGAAACCAGGATCTTGCCGGGGGTCTCGATGTCTGCCTCGATCTCGAGCTGCGCCGAGGTCTCGTAGTCGAAGCTGGCGATGGAGACCAGGTTGTCCTCGGCAGTGATCAGCAGCCCGGACAGCACCGGTACCGGCGGGCGAGGGGACAGGGAACGTGCGGTCCAGGAGACGGCGTCCGTCAGGATGTCTCGCTCAACGGTGAACTTCACAGAAGTTTCCGCCTTTCTCGTAGACGGCAGGTGATGGTGGTCTTCCTCCAGATACCCCCGCCGGGCATCCTTTGAATCACACGTCTGAGCCGTGTGCTGTGTCAGCTTACCGTGACTCGCCGAGGGCGCGAATGTTGGCATTTGTGCCACGGATGTGGTTCAGGGATTCGCCGTGGCGGCGAATCCGTCCTCGTAGCGTCCCAGGTTTCGACGGGCTCGTCGGATTCGGCGAGCGGTATTAGGCAGGCAGGGGTGAATGTTCTTGGGATTCATTCTTAACAGGGATCAGTAGTGTTAATAAGTCCTGTGGATACTGTGGATAACCCGATCCGTCCGTGTGGTTCCGGCCTTCTTCCTGTGGACCCCGTCGTGGACTCCTTCCGCTTGCCCTGTGCACCGTCGGTGCACAACTTTCGGCCGCACATCTCCGAATTCACAGGGGAGCGTGTAGTTATCCAGAGAATCGCCCGAACACTCCACTTAAGCATCCACAGGTTTGTCCACAGCTGTGGGTTGTCTCCGGCAAAGCTCTCTCCCAGCCTGTGGATATCTGTGGACAACGGTGGATAAGCCGAAGTTCAGAGCGTTCACTCCGGGGTTCTGCCTGTGGAACGACGTTGCGGTTAAGGATCAAGGTTGCCTCAGAATGAGGGACGGCACGGGCGGAGTCCGGCCGCCACGACCGCAGTGGTCAGCGGGCGCGTTGCTGCTGCTTGATCCGGTTCGTCAGCTCGGTGACCTGGTTGTAGATCGTCCGGCGTTCCGCCATCAGCTCACGGATCTTGCGGTCGGCGTGGATCACCGTGGTGTGGTCCCGTCCGCCCAGCTCCTGACCGATCTTCGGCAGGGACATCTCCGTGAGCTCACGCAAGAGGTACATGGCGATCTGCCGGGCCGTGACGAGGGTCCTGGTCCGTGACTTGGAGGTCAGCTCCTCCATGGTCAGGTTGAAGTAGGCCGCGGTCTCGTTGAGGATCGTGGGCGCGGTGATCTCGTGTGCGTCCTCATGGGTGATCAGGTCACGGAGGACCTGTTCGGCCAGTTGGATCCCCACCGGCTGCTTGTTCAGCGACGCGAAGGCGGTGACGCGGATGAGGGCGCCCTCCAGCTCGCGGATGTTGGTGGAGATATTGGAGCCGATGTACTCGAGGACCTCGGGTGGGGCCGTCAGTCCCTCGGCTTCTGCCTTCTTCCGGAGGATGGCGATGCGTGTCTCCAGGTCCGGAGGCTGGATGTCCGTGATCAAGCCCCACTCGAAGCGGGAACGCAGGCGCTCCTCGAAGCCGGACAGCTGCTTCGGGGGAAGGTCGGAGGTGATCACGACCTGCTTGTTGTTGTTGTAGAGGGTGTTGAAGGTGTGGAAGAACTCCTCGACGGTGGCTTCCTTGTCCGCGAGGAACTGGATGTCGTCGATGAGCAGGATGTCCACATTGCGGTACACCTGTTTGAAACTCGCACCCTCGTCGTGACGGATCGAGTTGATGAAGTCGTTGGTGAACTCCTCGGAGTTCACGTACCTCACGCGCAGCCCCGGATACAGATGACGGGCGTAATGGCCGATCGCGTGCAGCAGGTGGGTTTTCCCCAGCCCGGACTCACCGTAGATGAACAGCGGGTTGTAGGCCTTCGCGGGAGCCTCGGCCACGGCGTTCGCGGCGGCATGGGCGAATCGGTTGGAGGAACCGATGACGAAGGTCTCGAAGTGGTACCGCGGGTTCAGGCGGCTGGTCTCATCCGAGGTCGACGGCGGCGCAGGAGCCGGTGCAGCCGAGCGGACCGGGGCATGGGGGGAGGGGGCCGAACGGGTGTGCTGGACCTCGCGGACCGGGGGCACGGCCGCCGTCGGGAGCTGGTAGTCCTCAACGGTCTGCGCCATCAGGGTCGAATCAATCGAATAGGCGCACAAGATCTCAGTCCTGAACACGTTCCCGAGCGCTTCGGCCAGAGAGTCCTTGAGCTGGGACTGCAGGACCTCACGGGTCAGTTCGTTCGGTACCGCGAGCAACAAAGTCGTGCCGATCAGCCCCTGGGGCTGGGCGAGGCCCACGTGGCCGAGCTGGCGGGGTGAGACGCGGTCGTCTTCCTCCAGGGTGCGAACCACCTTGCGCCACGAGCTGCTGACAGCCTCATCTGCAACCATGGGGGCTGGGGTCCTTCCGTCGGCGTCGAACCGAGTCTAACGGCAATCCACAGAGTTATTCACAGGCAGTGGATAACTCGGGCGAGGGTACAGGCCCAGCGGCCCGGGAGGCCACCGGAGGGTGTAATTTGACGCTGGCAGCTCCTCATCCCTAAACTTGATTGGTCCCCGCGGGGTTGTATTAGCCGTGCTCTGAACCGACTGGAATCATCCGGATCGACCCCAGAGTGCAGTCAACCAGCGGACAACCGAAGGCCCAGGCCTGTTGGATCGGTGTCTTCAGCGGGGAAGTCCTAGTCAGAGCGTCTACCGGTTCTTCCCCCAGGTACAACGGGTCCGGGCGCATACACACGTTGTGGAGATATCAAGTGAGCAAGCGGACTTTTCAGCCGAATAACCGCCGCCGGGCCAAGAAGCACGGTTTCCGCGCCCGGATGCGTACCCGCGCCGGCCGCGCCATCCTGGCAACCCGCCGTACCAAGGGCCGCACGGAACTGTCCGCCTGATCCGGCCTGAGGCCGATCAGCAGAGCGGACGATACGGCGTGCTGCCCCGCGAGAAACGGGTACGCACCCCCGCGGATTTTTCCCAGACACTGCGTTCCGGCACCCGAACAGGGCGCCGGAACGTTGTCGTGTCCGCACACCTTTTCGATCCCACGCTCCCCAGCGAGGCCGATGGCTCGGCCGGACCGGTGCGCGTGGGCTTCGTCGTCTCCAAGGCCGTGGGGAACGCGGTGGTGCGCAATCGCGTCAAGCGCCGGCTTCGGGCCGCCGTGGCCGATCAGCTCAACGGACCACTGGCGCAGCACCCGGGCGGGACCGTCGTGGTCCGTGCCCTGCCGCCGTCGGGATCAGCCGACTGGGACGAGCTCAGGAAAGATCTGGATGCGGCCTTGGCGGGTGCCCTGCGGAAGGAAGCCGGCCGGCGTCGTCCCGCGGATCCTGTGCTTGAGGCCCGGTCCGCATCACGTGCCCAGCGGTCGGGGACGGAGATGACCGCATGATCACGCAGTCTCCGTTCACCACCCGGCCCGGCGCTGTTGAATGGGGCTGGCTCCGTGCCCTGCCGTCCACCGTGCTGGCCTGGCTGCTGATGGCCTACCGCGCCGTGATCTCCCCGCTCTATGGCCAGGTCTGCCGGTACTTCCCCTCGTGCTCGGCCTATGCGCTCGAGGCGGTCCACGTCCACGGGGCCCTGAAGGGCTCCTGGCTCTCGGCGCGCCGACTCGGCAGCTGCCACCCGTGGTCGGAGGGCGGCGTCGATGCGGTCCCACCCGGCCGGAGGATTTGGCCACCGGGCCGCCGACCCAAGATCATTGACCTAAACCATCCCGTCATCCCCCCGGATCCTCCGGCGGAACAGTAGGAGATCATGGACTTCTTCCAAATCATTCTGTGGCCCTTCAAGTGGGTGATGTCCTGGATCCTCGGCGCCTTCCACACGGTCTTGGAACTGGTCGGCATGGACCCGGACAGCGGGTTCACCTGGACCCTGTCGATCATCCTGCTCGTGGTGCTCGTGCGTACCCTGCTGATTCCGCTGTTCGTCAAACAGATCAAGTCGCAGCGTGCCATGCAGGCGCTCCAACCGGACATCAAGAAGCTCCAGGCCAAGTACAAGGGCAAGACGGACCAGTTGTCCCGTCAGGCCATGGCCATGGAACAGCAGGCGTTGTTCAAGGAACACGGCACCAGCCCCTTCGCGGCCTGTCTGCCGATGCTCGTGCAGATGCCGTTCTTCTTTGCCCTGTTCCAGATCCTGACCGGAGCCGGGGCCGCCGCCGAGCGAGGTGAGGGCGAGGCCGCGCTGACCGCGGACCAGATCCGTTCCTTCGGAGACGCGATCTTCCTCGGCGCTCCCATGCAGGCCACATTCCTGGGGTCCGTGGGCGAGAACCTCAACGTGGCCGTCATCATGGTCTCCGTTGTCATGATCATCCTCATGTCCGGCTCGCAGTTCTTCATGCAGAAGATGCTGATGAGCAAAAACATGTCCGAGGCGGCGATGACCGGGCCCTTCGCCCAGTCGCAGAAGTTCATGCTGTACATCCTTCCGCTGGTGTTCGGCATCGGTGGCATCAACTTCCCGATCGGCGTGCTGATCTACTGGACTGCCACGAACTTCTGGGCCGTGGCACAGCAGATGTGGATCATCCGCAACAACCCGACCCCAGGCTCCCTGGCTGAGCAGGAGCTGAATGAACGCCGTGCCGTCAAGGGCCTTCCGCCGGTCGGCAAGGCTGCCCAGGAGGCGGCCGCAAAGGCGGAGATCGAGGCAGCCAAGCCCCAACAGGCCGGTCAGCGCCAGCAGCCCAAGCGCAAGACCAAGAAGAGGAGATGACCATGAGTGACGCGTCCAGTGCGCCGTCCGGGGAGGCCGCAGCGTCGGCTGTGACCGCAGAACAGGCCGTCGGACAGACCGCTGATCCGTCCATGGAACAGAGTGAAGGGGAGGCCACCGAGCAGGTTGTCGCCCATCCTGAGGACAGTGCTGCGGAGACACCCACCGCTGCGGTCGCATCCACCTCTGCGGAGGCACCCTCAGACTCCCCTGCAGCCGCGGACGAGTCAGGGGCCGAGGAGTCCGCAGAGGCCGGACACGCAGCCACTGCGTCGCCGGAGGCGTCCGAGGACACCTCCGCCCCGTCCGCCAGCCGCCTCGAGGAAGAGGGGGATATCGCAGCGGACTACGTCGAGGAACTGCTGGATATCTCTGACCTTGACGGTGACATCGACATCGAGATCCGCAATGGCCGCACCTACGTCTCCGTGATCGCAGAGGAGGGGGACGACCGCCTGCGCGGACTGCTGGGCAAGGACGGCAAGGGCCTGGAGGCTCTGCAAGAGCTCGTGCGACTGGCCGTGCTGTCAGCCACCGGCAACCGATCCCGCCTTGTCCTGGACGTCGCAGGCTACCGGACGGAGCGCGCACAGGAGTTGGAGCAGCTCGCCCAGGAGGCGATCGTGAAGGTCCGGGAGACCGGAGAGCCGCTGCACCTGCGGCCGATGGGCGCCTACGAGCGCAAGATCGTTCACGATGTCATCGCTGAGGGCGGTCTCGTGAGCGAATCGGAGGGCGAAGGCCCGCGCCGCCATGTGGTGGTCACCGCCGGTGTCTGATCTGCCCCAACCAGAGAACGACCAGCCCGCTCCGCAGTCCGCCCGGGATGCCGAGAAGCCCACGATCGAGGCCCAGGATCCCCCGGAACTCACCGGTGACCTGTTGAGGGCGGCCGAGGAGCTCTTCGGCGACCGCACCGATCTCGCCGTTCGTTTCGTGGAGCACCTGTCCTCCACCGGGATCGAATGGGGGCTTCTGGGCCCGCGCGAGGTGCCGCGGCTGTGGGAACGGCACGTCCTGAATTGCGCCGTGGTCGGAGACCTGCTGCCGGACGGCGCGCTGGTGGCCGACGTCGGCTCCGGCGCCGGTCTGCCCGGCCTCGCCCTCGCGTTGGCCCGACCGGATTGCCAGTTCATCCTCATCGAACCGTTGGAACGCCGGGTGACCTGGTTGGACATGGTGGTCGACGACCTCGGGCTGGACAACGTCGACGTGGTCCGGGCTCGGTCGGAACAGGTGGTGGGCAACGTGGTCGTGGACATCGTGACCGCACGCGCCGTGTCCGCTCTGAAGACCTTGATTCCCCTGACCCTTCCGCTGCTGCAGGGGTCCGGTCAGCTGTTGGCCATCAAGGGCCGCAGCGCGGCCGAGGAGATCAAGTCCGCGGCCAAGGTCCTGAAGAAGCACAAGGGATCCGCGCCGGTCATCGAGACCGTGGGCGAGGATCTGCTGGCCGAGCCCACCACGGTGGTACGCGTGCGTGTGGGCTCCTCACGCTGACCAGTAGGCTGGAGGCGCTGGATGCCGCGGCCGAAGGTTCGTTTCGCCGTCTATCAACCTCGGGAGGTTGTCTCATTGACCAATGAGTCGGAAGTTTCACGGGAAACCGTCAGCACCGTGGACTCGTCCGTGGCGGATGACATGGAGACGCCCTTGGCCCGTGAATTGGCCCAGGAGAACCGTCGACGGGACAAGCTGAAGGGTCGCAGACTGCCCACGCCGAATGAGACGCGCATCGTCACCGTGTCCAACCAGAAGGGCGGGGTCGGCAAGACCACGACGACGGTCAACCTCTCGGCCGCCCTGGCGCGCGCGGGCCTACAGGTCCTTGTCGTAGACATTGATCCCCAGGGCAACGCCTCCACCGCGCTGGCCATCCCCCATAACTCGGATGTGGACAGTGTCTACGACGTCCTCATCGACGAGCTCCCCATGGCGGACGTGGTCCAACCCTGCCCTGATGTCGATGGGCTGGTGGTGGCTCCGGCTACCATCGACCTGGCCGGAGCGGAGATCGAGCTGGTCTCCCTGGTGGCCCGTGAACAACGACTGGCTCGTGCGCTGAAAGAGTACTTCGACTACCGGGAGAAGCAGGGTCTTCCGCGGATCGACTATGTCTTCATCGATTGTCCTCCGAGCCTCGGACTCCTGACAGTCAACGCCTTTGTTGCCGCGAGCGAGGTGCTCATCCCCATTCAGACCGAGTACTACGCCCTGGAGGGGCTCTCGCAGCTGCTCAACAACATCCGGATGATCCAGAAGCATCTGAACTCGTCGCTCAAGGTGTCCACGATCATCCTGACCATGTACGACGGACGCACCAACTTGGCGACCCAGGTGGCCGACGAAGTGCGTGAGCACTTCCCGGACGAGGTGCTCAAGACCGTGATCCCCCGCAACGTGCGGATCTCCGAGGCGCCGAGCTTCCAACAGACGGTGCTCACCTATGATCCTCAGTCCACCGGGGCGCTGTCCTACCGGGAAGCTGCCGTGGAGATCGCTGATCGGGGCCACGCAGCGGGGATCTGATTCGCAGGAGCGACTCAGGTCTACGTATGCAATCTGCCAATGTCGGTTGATTTCTGACCAGAAACGTGGTGCGGGACTAGGGTGTCACCAGGCCGGAGGATCCGCCGGTGTGCGGCGCTGTCCGGATCTGAGATGCCCACACCAGCCGTCCTCGAGGGCGAGGGAGGCTGTGGGCTCCCGCCCGTCGGCAGCCCTGGCACCAGGTACGTTTCACGTGAAACCGGCTCCTTGTCAGCCGTTAGCCGGTGCCCGCCTCCGTAGCCGTGTTGAGGATCCGACCGAGTGTTGACGCGGCGAAGCGGGCTTCACAGCCCAGAATGAGGCCGACTGGCGGCCCTGGACGGGCCTCGCATGTGCCGGTGATCTTCGTCGCAGGCGTCGTCGAGTTGATTCGCCGCCGTGGTCCGGGCACTGGTGTATCTCGAGCGGAATGGTCCCAGTGCGGATCGGCGCCTGCACCTGGTTTCACGTGCAACACACAATCGGGGCCAGGAGCGAGAGCGGCTCTTTGCCGTGCGCGTCCCTGCTCTAGCCCTGTCATCACGGTGAGCGGCCTGACGGACTGACCATGGATGGCTTGACCCTGTCTAGAGGGACGCCAGCGTGAGGCGAAGGAGATGGAGTCAATGCTGTTGCGACGATGACGAGACCCTACGTTTCACGTGAAACGTCCTCCGCGAGCGGCCTCGGGCCCGTGTTCGATCGCCGCGACGGGTCTGATGGGCCTGAAGCGCGGCACCTTTCGTAGTGCAGAGCGCAAGCTGGGACCGTCGGTAGGCGCCATTTCGGTCCAAGACGCTTGATGGTCGTGTGATCCGATGCGCAGTGTGACATCATGTTGGCTTGGATTTGCCCTCGTCGCGCGACAACGCCTATCTCAGGATCAAGGTTGTCGGTGCGGCCGATCGGGGGCAGTCTGGACTCCGAACCCTTGCACGGCATGAAGTTGCCGGCGACAGCGGGGACTTTGGTCGGCCGCCGGATCTGGCATTCGCAGGATTGCAGTGGAGACTGCCCCGGTTCCACGTGGGCCACGCCTCCCGGGTGCCCTCAATGGTGCAGACCGTTTCACGTGAAACCCGGACTACTTCCTACGGCGGTGAACAGGAAGGTGACCAGGTGGTCGATGTTTCACGTGAAACGCGACGACGAACGACTGGCAAGGGCCGGGGCGGTGGTGGAGGAATCTGGACCCGCCTCAGCGAGGTCTGATCCGTGCTGCCTGACCCACGCTCAGCAGGCCTTCCCCTCCACCAGGCTGGCCATCAGTAGTTTCACGTGGACCGATGTAGTCGTCGTACCGAGAAGGGGTCAGCCCCCGCCCCGGGAGCGAGGCTGCGATCAAGTGATCGGCAATCCTCGGCGCTAGCGTTGGGATGGAGGGACTCCCGCTCGCCGCGGAGGGACAGTGGCACCTGCGCGTGGACTTTCCGGACCGCCGTGCACCTCCATACCGATGGCACTCGGCGGAAATTCCTGTGGTGACACTTATCCGCGTGACGCGGTCTTTGTGGTGCGGTTGGTTCCCACACAACGCTAAGTTTCATCGTGGCAATTCGGCGGCGAAGATGGATGGTGACTGTGTCATCAGGCACCCTGGCGGCCTCAACCGGCGTCGTCTCTCGTCGTTTCACGTGAAACGACGGAGTCAACGGGATCGCGGGCGGCTATGGCGAGATATGGATGGTTTCACGTGAAACAATGACGCGCCCCTTTGGTGTGCAACCTAGCCTCCCCTTCTCGGGCCTCCATCTGCTGCGGCGATTCCGCCGGTATCCCTGGGGCCCACTGGAGTTCAACATCCTGAGGCTTACCAGAGGCCTGATGTCACCGCAGAGCACCTCATGGACGCCAGCTGGCCCCAGCGAGACGCCTGGGTGAGGCCGACTAAGAATCTGGTTCCACGTGAAACGGCAGTAGACTTGGGTTCGATGCAGGGCGCGATCTAAGGAGTATGCGTGAAGAAGAACCGACGCGGTCTGGGCAGAGGCCTTGAGGCACTCATTCAGAACACCAGCTCCGAAGAAGGTGTTGATCCGAAGGGGCCATCCGTGCGGTCTCCGGAGCGACCATCCGAGGCAGTCGAGGCCGGACCCGTCGACGCAACTGACGTCGGTCACCTCGGCGAATCATCCCCTCAGGTGAACGACCGGAGGGAGACTGTCTCGGCGAAAGCGGTGGACACTTCCGAGGGCGACGGGATGATGGACTCGGCCCGTGCCAAGCAGGCCTCGGTGCCATCGTCCAATGATCAGGACGGCAACGGGCGGACTGGGGCATTCGACCTGACGAGTCGGTACCTGACCGGTCGTGGCTCCGACACTGCTCGTATGCCCGTTGCACGTGAAACACGACGGCCTGTTGACGTCTTCTTCCCGGATCGTCGAAGCGCAGATGACGGTGACGGAGTTGATCTGTCAATTGCATCGGCCGCAACCGGGGCGTCGACGGCAGATCGAAAGGTGAAGTCGCGTCCGACTATGCCGCGAGTCAAGTCCGTCGGCACCCATGGTCCAGGCTCTGAGGCTGATCCCATCGACGTCCATGCCTCAGTCGAACAACCTGGAAAGGTTGAAGGTATAGCCACCCCGGTGGAGTCTCCGGCGGATGGGGACGGGCAGGTTCCGACCCGGGTCCACCACCATGGCGCCATCGGAGACGCAGAGCTGCGAACCATCCCGACCGGGGATATCCATCCCAACCCACGTCAGCCTCGCGAGGTGTTCGACGAGGACGACATGGACGAGTTGGTGGCGTCCATCGCCGAGGTGGGAGTGCTCCAGCCCATCGTGGTGCGACCGGTGGAGGGGGCCTCTCCCTTTGAGCTCGTCATGGGTGAACGGCGGTGGCGCGCCGCGCAGCGGGCCGGCCTCGCGGAGATCCCTGCCATCGTGCGGCATACGGCGGACACGGACCTGCTCAGGGACGCCCTGCTGGAGAACCTGCACCGGAGCCAGCTCAATCCCCTCGAAGAGGCTGCCGCCTATGAGCAGCTTCTCGAGGACTTCAATTGCACCCAGGAGGAGTTGTCCTCGCGCATCGGACGATCCCGGCCGCAGATCACCAACACCCTGCGACTGCTGAGGCTGCCTCCGTTGGTGCAGCGCCGGGTGGCGTCCGGTGTCCTTTCCGCAGGCCATGCGCGTGCGCTCCTGGCCTTGGTGGACCCGGCCGAGATGGAGCGTCTGGCGCAGAAGGTCGTCTCGGAAGGCCTCTCCGTCCGAGCCACAGAGGAGCTGGTGTCACTGCAGGATGGCGTCCGCCAGGTGAAGTCGAAGAACCGCGCACCGAGGGGCGACCGGCACGAACGGTTGGACTACCTGGCGAACTCCCTGACGGATCGCCTGGATACCACGGTGAAGATCACCCTGGGAGCCCGAAAGGGAAAGATTGCCATCGACTTTGCGTCGGTGGATGACCTCAATCGAATTATGGACCTGATCGGTCAATCCGGTGCAACCAACTCGCAAAGCTAAGGATCATTAGACACTGAGTATCTGGCCTCAGAAAGGTTCTTAGATTCAAAAGGGCCCCGTTCCGCATGGAACGGGGCCCTCCTCGCTAGGCGAGTCAGTGTCTAATGCTCACTTGAGGTATTCTGCGAACTCCGTTTCCAGAACCTGCTTGGGTTTGGCGCCGATGGACGTGGCGACCTTTTCGCCCCCCTGGAACACCATCACCGCGGGAATGCTGGTGATGCCGTAGTTGGACGCTGCCTGGGGGTTGTCGTCCACGTTGAGCTTGGCGACGGTGATCTTGTCAGCGTGCTCGGTGGCCATCTCCTCGAGGATGGGGCTCAGCATGCGGCAGGGGCCGCACCATTCTGCCCAGAAATCGACGATGACGGGCTTGTCCGAGTTCAGGACCTTCTCCTGGAAGTCCTGGTCGGTGACGTCAATGGTGCTCATGGTTCCTCCTGATGGATGTGGTCTGAAATGCCGGCAGGGGGCCGGTATTCGGGTCTGTGGGGTCCAGTGGCCTAGACGACGGCCGCTGCTACCAGTTCCTTGACGTCCGCGAGGTAGTGCTCGACGTCCTGGGCTGCGATGCAGCCACTGCCGGCGGCGGTGATGGCCTGACGATAGGTCGGATCGGTGACATCCCCGGCTGCGAAGACGCCGGGAAGGGATGTGCGGGTGCTGGGATGGTCGATCCGGACCGTGCCATCGGCATGGAGCTCGACCTGGTCCCTGACGAGGTCGGTCCGAGGATCCGAGCCGATGGCCACGAACAGGCCGGTGACGTCCAGGGTGGACTCCTCGCCGGACTTCAGGTTGCGCAGGTGCAGGGTCTTGAGCTTCTCCTCACCATCGAGGCCGGTGACCTCGGTGTTCCAGATGAACTCGATCTTCTCGTGTGCCAAGGCCCGATCGGCCATGGTCTTCGAGGCACGCAGGTCATCACGGCGGTGGATCACCGTGACCTTGGATGCGAATTTGGTGAGGAACAGCGCCTCCTCCATGGCGGAGTCGCCACCGCCCACCACGGCGATGTTCTGGTCGCGGAAGAAGAAACCGTCACACGTGGCGCACCAGCTCACTCCGTGGCCGGAGAAGCGCTTCTCGCCCTCCACACCCAGCTCTCGGTAGGCCGAACCCGTGGACAGGACCACAGCGTGGGCGCGGTATTCGGAGCCGTTGCCGAGGGTGACGACTTTCGGAGAGGCCTTCAGATCCACGGCTACGACGTCCTCATACTGGACTTCGGCGCCGAAGCGGGTGGCCTGCTGTTCCAGGTGGCCCATCAGTTCCGGACCGAGGATGCCCTCGGGGAATCCGGGGAAGTTCTCCACATCGGTGGTGTTCATCAACTCACCGCCGGCGGTCACGGATCCGGCGACCACGAGCGGGTTCAGGTTCGCTCGTGCGGCGTAGATGGCGGCGGTGTAGCCCGCCGGGCCCGATCCGATGATGACGACGTCCCGGACGACGTCGCGGGACTCTGGAGCCTCGGTCACGGTGATTCCTTCAGGGGTAGGCAACTGGAACTGTTAACGGTGGAACATCCCCCGGGAGAAACCTATTCCAAGCCTGTTCCCGTCCAGCAGATGTCCTGGCATCACCTCGACGTTCCCTCGTCACCTGGACGGCCTGGGGACAGCCGGGCTATCGCTTCCCCCATCCTAGGCGTGCTCCACTGGACGCGGAGGCACGTCTTCCGTCCTGCGGAGGGCGCGGGTGAGGCCCTCCGCAGTCCCCGGTCAGTTGACCTCGACCTCGGCGATCCTCAGTCCGTAGGGGCGGTCGGACGTGGCATTGGAGAGCTCAGGCAGTTCGGTGAAGTTGATGATCACGTACTGTGCCTGAGCCGGCGCGCCGCCCTCATCTGGGATCGGCACGCTGACCTCGGGCCCGGTGAGGGAACCTTCGGCGATCTGCCGGGCGTCGTCGATCTCCGGGGTGTCGCTGAGCAGCACTGAGAACGAGCCGCCGCTGCCGTTGTTCTGGGTGATGTCCACCTGGGAGACGGCGCTGAGCTCCTCCAGCTCGATCACCAGGGCCATGCTCGAGGCATAGCCGCCGAAGGCGGGCTGGGCGAAGGTGTAGGTCTGCCAGGCCGTGGCGGGATTGCCGTCGATGGCGTTGGGCAGGGTGGAGTCCGTCTCCGCACTGAGGCCGTCGTCGTCCGGCACCACGCGGGTGGCCGAGACGATGGCCGGTTCCGGCAGTTGTGACCCTGGGGTCTGCTCCTGCGAGGACTCGGCCGGCGACGACCCCGGGGTGGTGGATTCGCCCCCGCCCGCCTCCGGATTGCGATTGTTGTCCAGGATGTTGAAGGCGAACACCGCTCCGAGGACGAGGAGCAGCACGAGGATTCCGCCGACCAGCCAGCGGGCACCCCTCGGCTTGTCGTCGTCCTCATGCTCCTCGTAGTCGTCGAACTCGGGGTAGTCATCGTCGTCGCTGTGGTCCGTGCCCGGATGGCGGCTCGATCCGCCTGCCGTCCCACCACGGGAGCCGCCGGCGCCGGCAGCACCAGCACCGGCGGCCAGCCCAGCGCCAGCGACGCCGGCCCCGAGGACACCGGCACCGCGGCGGTCGTCGGGGTGGGGCTCACCCGTCGCAGCCGCGTGATCGTCGCGGGACGGCTCGTGGGGGGCGTCGTCCCACAGGGTGACCTTGGGACGCTCAGCGGCGCGCTGCTGCGGTTCCCGCCCCGGCTTCGGGCTGTGGCGGCCGATGGCCGGCGCGGCGACCGCGGCCGTGGGGGTCTCGCCCGTTTTTTCACCCGTGTCCTCGCCCGTGTCCTGGAACTCGACGCGGTCCTCCGAGGAATCCTCGCGCCCCGCATCGCGCCCCTCATCGGAGGTGGAGCCCATCGCGGGCGACGCGGAGGTCGCGGCAGCGTTCCGGTCGGCAGCCGAAGACGTCGCGGTGACCTCGTCCTGGGCGCCGGTCCAATCAGTGTCGTTGACCGTCTCCGGCAAGGGTGTGTCATCGGGTCGGAGTACCGCGGATCGGTACGGATCGTGCCCGTCCCGAGGGCCGTCGTCGTGCCCCTGGGCGTTCCTCGCCGCCGTGGCGCCGGCGGCACCGGCACCCACCGCACCGGCGGCGGTCCTGCCGTCCACGGCGTCCCGGGCGGCGTCATCGGAGCCGAGCCGCTGGCTCAGGCGGTCGGAGATGCCGCGGAGGAATTTGGGGCGGCGCGTCTCCGTCTCCGGTCCGGTATAGCTGTCGTCCAGCTCCTCGTAGTACTCCTCATCGTCCTCGTACACCTGCGGCTCGTAGGTGCGGGCCTCGCCGAAGATCTCCGAGCCGAGGGTGTCCGTATAGAAGGGCTCCACGTAGACCTGCTGCTCACGGGTCATGTCCAGCAGGTCCTCGGGCGCCGGATTGCCGCCGGCGATCAGGTAGGTGCGGCCCTCGCTCAGGCCGAGGTCGAGGACCTGGATGGTGCCCTGGCGCTCACCGGTGGCGAGTTCGCGGGCGGACGCGGCCACCTGGGAGGCGTGCTCGGAGGAGGCGACCAGGATGGAGACATCGCGGTTCAGGACTTGGTCGCGGCCGTCCAGCACCATGTCCTGGTCGGCTGACGTCAGCACATGTCCGGTGACGAGGTATCGGCCCCCGAGGACCATTCCCTCTTCAATGGGCTGCGGCACGGTGTTCCTCCAGGTCGGTGGCCCGGGCCAACGGTTGGGTATGGCCGTCCAGGTGGACGGGGGTGCCTCTGGCGCCACTGCGGGCAGTGGCCGGCCACGGGCGGGCCCGGGTGCGGTCGGGTCCATGCTACGGCCGCGGGTGGGTTGGTGCGCGGTGAACCGCCGGACGGCCGTTCAGGAAATTACCGGGCCAACCCGGGGATTTTCCGGGCCAGCGGCCCGAGGAACTCGGTCAGCTCGGGTAGCCGCATGGCGCGGAGCATCACGAAGTACACCACCATCATGACCAGTCCGACAACGGCGCAGCTCACCAGGGCGGTGATGATCGTGGACCACGGGAACCCGCCGGAGTACCCTCCGATCAGCCACAGCACGAGGGCGCCGGCCAGGCCGGAGACGACGGCGGCCACACCGGTGCGCAGGTAGGCGTCCAGGACCTCGCCGGAGCCGTAGTCCCCATAGTGGCGGCGGACCAGCATATGGGCGGCGACGAACTGGCCCACGTGCAGGAGGGTGAACACGGAGACCATGAGGTAGGCCATGGTCCAGCTGGGCATGAAGATCGAGGCAACGTAGGCGATGACCAGCGTGCACGCCGCGGTCCCGACCTGCACCAGCATGGGGATCCGCGCGTTCTCGGCCGCATAGAACAGGCGCATCAGATAGATGTGCGCCGAGCGGAACGGCATGCCCAGGGCGAGCAGGATGAGCAGCTGTCCGATGGCCACGGCGGAGGCCGCAGCGGTCTCCGAGGAGCCGGCGAAGACGCGTCCCAGCGGCCCAGCGAGGACGAGCACCACGACGGTGGAGAACATCATCGGCACCGCGAAGTTCCGCAGGCCCCGGCTGATCGTGGCCAGGGCCCCCGGGACATCGTCCCGGTGCAGTGACCGTGCGAGTTGGTTGAACAGCACGGTGGCCAGGGACAGGACGAACACCGAATGGGGCAGCACGGTGATCAGCTGGGCGATGTTCAACGCCATGAGCCCGGGAATCGAGGCCTCGACGACGGCGGGGTCCAGACCTTCGAACGGCCCTCCGGACGTGCTGGCCTCCCCCAGGGAGGCACGGGCCTCCGTGGCACCGGAGACCAGGCGGGCGACCAGCAGGTTGACGACGTTGCCGGCCATCATGGTCACGAGGGTGTACCCGGCGAGTTTGCCCGTGGACCGCAGTCCCATGCCCTTCCAGCCGAACTTCGGCTTCAGCCCCAGCCCGAGCCGGCTCAGCGGGATGAAGAGCACGAGGGCCTGAACCACGATCCCGAGGGTGTGCCCGCCGGCCAGCAGGACCGTCTGGCCGGTGGTCCACTCCGCCAGTTGATCGCCGCCGGCCTGGTAGGAGCCGAACATCGCGAGGTAGAGGCCGATGACACCGATCGCCACCACGTTGTTGGCCACCGGGGCCCACATGTACGCGCCGAAACGGCCGTTGGCGTTGAGGACCTGCCCCAGCACCGCGTACACGCCATAGAAGAAGATCTGGGGAAAGGTCCACAGCGCGAACGCCGTGCCCAGGGTCAGCATCGCCGGGGACCAATTGCTGGTCAGGGCCACCATGATGGGGGCGGCCGCGAGCGTGATGACCAGGGTGGCCGCGGCCATGACCAGCACCGCGAGGGTGATCAGCCTCGAGGTGTAGTCGGAGCCCTTGTCCGGCTTCTTGGCCGCCTTGATGAGTTGTGGGACCAGCACCACGTTGAACACGCCGCCGGCCAGCAGCATGTAGATGATGTTCGGGATGGTGTTCGCGGACTCGAAAATGTCCGCGGCCATGGCGGTCGAACCGATGGCCACGGTGAGCAGGGCCGTGCGGACGAAACCGAGGATGCGGGACACCAGCGTGCCCGCGGCCATGATGGCACTGGACTTCGCCGTGCTGTCCGCCTCGGAGGCAGCGGCCGAGGACGTGACAGAAGCGGACGCTGAAGCGGGGTCGGACGCGGTGACGGGAGCGGGGTCAGGAGCGGGAACCGGAGCAGAAGGACGGGCGGTGTTCCCGGGACGGCGTGGGGGCACGGAGCCGGTGCGCCGCGGACCGGCGGAATCGCCGCGGTCCGGGGTGTCCGGCGTCGTGGTGGGGGTGTTCTTCACCGCTCGGAGTCCGACAGGTCCTGGAACCTGTCCTCATAGTCGGGGAGCACGTCCCGCGCGAGGTCCACGATCCGGCGCTCGTTCGGGAAGGACAGCTTGGCGTTGAGCACGTCCAGGCCGACCCAGGCGACGTCCACGGCCTCATGGTCCGGGTCGTTCTCCGTGGTCAGCTCGCCGCCCGTGGCCCGGAGGAGGTAGTGGTGCACGGTCTTGTGCACGCGGTGGCTGGACACGGTGAACCAGTAGTCGATGGATCCCAGCGACGCCAGGATGTCCCCGGCGATCCCGGTCTCCTCCTCGACCTCGCGGATGGCCGCCGCGCCGTGCGACTCGACGCCCTCCGGATGGCCCTTCGGCAGGCACCACTCCAGCCGGCCGCCGCGGTTGTACCGGGCGATGATGGCGACCTCGAGCCGGCCGCCGAACCGGCGCACCACCAGTCCGCCGGCGGAGATCTCCTCCACCGTGGGCAGGGAGCCCTGGGGGGACTCGCCGGGCGTGCCCGGTTGTCCCGGGCGCCGGGGCACACGCCGGCCCACCGATGCGGTGAGCGGAGTGCGCTTGGGGGCGCTCGGAACGGGATGAGCCATGCATTCCACTGTAGCGGGCCGAACCGGAACCGCATCCGGCACCACTGGAGTCAGCACACCGGTGGTCCTCACCGGGCCCCTGGATCTGGCACCCTTAAGCACACGATGAATCCCACCGCTCCCTCCTCTCCTTCGTCCGGCTCGCCCGCCCGCGCCGGTGTCCAGCCCTCCGGCGGTGACCTCGCCGACCTGGTTGACCGAACCGACCTCGTCGCCTTGCCCGTGGGGTTCCCGACCGGTGCCGGTCTTCCCCCCGTGGTCCTGGAACTGGGGCGGCTGTTCGAGTCCGCCGGACACGAGCTGTCCCTGGTGGGCGGCCCGGTCCGGGACCTGTTCCTCGGCCGGGTGTCCCCGGACCTGGACTTCACCACCGACGCGGACCCGGATGTCACCTTGAGGATCGCCCGGAAGTGGGCGGATGCGCACTGGGACATCGGCCGGAAATTCGGCACCATCGGCTTCTCGAAGGGTGGCTGGCAACTCGAGGTCACCACCTACCGCGCGGAGAAGTACGACCGCGACTCCCGCAAGCCGCAGGTCGCCTTCGGGGACTCCCTCGAGGAGGATTTGCTGCGCCGCGATTTCACCGTCAACGCGATGGCCATCCGGCTGCCCTCCCTGGACCTCGTGGATTTGTTCGGCGGGGTGAAGGACCTGGCCGCCGGACTGCTGCGCACGCCCGGGACGCCCGAGGACTCCTTCTCCGATGACCCGCTGCGGATGATGCGTGCCGCCCGGTTCGCCTCCCAGCTGGGCATCGGCGTGGACCCCTCCGTGGTGGAGGCGATGACCGAGATGGCCGAGCGGATCACGATCATCTCCGCCGAACGCGTCCGGGACGAGCTGGTCAAGCTGGTCAACGGAACCCGTCCGCGGGACGGCCTCAACCTGCTCGTGGATACCGGCCTGGCCGAGCACGTGCTGCCCGAGCTGCCGGCACTGGAGCTGGAGACGGACGAGCACCACCGCCACAAGGACGTCTACGAGCACTCGCTGACGGTCCTGGAGCAGGCGATGGACCACGAGTACCCCGCCGAGCTCGAGGAGCGGTGGAAGGCGGAGCACCCGGAAGCGTCGGCCGACGGGCCAGCCGGGGCCGGGGGGCCCACCCAGGGCGGCGGGCCAGCCGACGACCGCGAGGGTGAGGCGGACGCAGAACGGTTCGCACCGCCCTCGGGCACCTATGTTGCCGCGCCGGACTTCGTCCTGCGCTTTGCGGCCCTGATGCACGACGTCGGCAAGCCCGCGACCCGGCGCTTCGAACCGAACGGGGCGGTGACCTTCCGCCACCACGACGTGGTGGGGGCCAAGCTGGTCAAGCAGCGGATGCGGGCGCTGAAGTTCGACAACGACACGATCAAGGCGGTGGCCCGGCTGGTCGAGTTGCACATGAGGTTCTACGGCTACGGAGACGCGGGGTGGACCGATTCCGCCGTGCGCCGCTACGTGGCAGACGCCGGCCCGGTGCTGCCGCGGCTGCACGCCCTGACCCGTTCGGACGTCACCACGCGCAATCGCCGCAAGGCCGAGCGGCTGGCGTTCGCGTACGACGACCTGGAACGGCGCATGGTGGAGATCGCCGAGAGGGAGGAGCTCCAGGCGGTGCGGCCGGACCTGGACGGGTCCCAGGTCATGCGGATTCTCGGGATCAAGCCCGGACCCGTGGTGGGGCGCGCCTACCAGCACCTGCTGGAGTACCGCCTGGACGAGGGTCCGCACGATGAGGAGACGGCGACGGCCGAGCTGTTGCGCTGGTGGGCCGAGCAGCCGGAGTCAGTCCGCTAGAAGAGGCCCGTGACGATGCCGTCCGCGTCCACGTCCATGGAGTCGGCCGCAGGTTCCCTCGGCAGCCCGGGCATGGTCATCACGGCGCCGGTCAGGGCGACCACGAAGCCGGCGCCCGGCCGCAGGAGCAATTCCCGGACCAGGACGGTGAAGTCGCTGGGTGCCCCCAGGACCGCCGGGTCATCGGTGAACGAGTACTGGGTCTTGGCCATGCACACGGGCAGGTGGTCCCAGCCCTCCTCGGCCAGTTCGACGAGCTGCCGGGCGGCGGCGGGTGCATACTCCACCGCGGATCCGCCGTAGATCTGGGTCACCACGGCCTCGATCCGCTCCGCGACCGTCATGTCCGCGGTCCAGAGGGAATGCCAGCCGGAGTCCACGCCCTCGGCGGGCAGCACCTCGAGGAGCCGGCGGGCCACGCCGAGGGCACCCGCCCCGCCGCGGGCCCAGACCTCCGCCACCGCGGCGGGCACGCCCCGGCGCGCGCACCAGCCGGTCAGCCAGTCCAGTTCGGCCTCGGTGTCCTGGGGGAATCGATTGATCGCGACGACCACGGGCACCCCGTAGGCGGCCATGTTCTCGATATGCCGGGCCAGGTTGGCGACACCGGCCTCCAGCGCCTCGAGATGGTGCTGCTCCGCGCCCCCGGAGTTCCGGTCGAGCTCCCGCAGGGCCATCCCGCCATTGAGCTTGAGGGCCCGCACCGTGGCGACGATGACGCTGGCCGCCGGCGGGAAGCCCCCGGCCACGGACGTGATGTCCATGAACTTCTGACCCCCCAGGTCCGCGCCGAATCCGGCCTCGGTGACCACCAGGTCGGCGAGCCTCCGGGCGGTGTTGGTGGCGGTGATGGAGTTGGCCCCGTGGGCGATGTTGGCGAAGGGCCCACCGTGGACGAAGGCGGCCGAGCCGCCCAGGGTCTGGACGAGGTTGGGGTGGAGCGCGTCCTTGAGCAACACCGCCATGGCCCCCTGCGCACCGTGCGGCCCCAGATCCCCGACCGTGACCGGCCGCTGGTCACGGGTCCGGCCGATGATGATGCGGGACAACCGGTCCTTGAGGTCCTCGAGGTCGGTGGCCAGGCAGAACACCGCCATGGTCTCGGTGGCCACCGTGATCTCGAAGCCGTTCTCCCGGGGGACCCCCTCGGTGCGGCCGCCGAGGCCGATGATGGTCTCGCGGAGGGCTCGGTCGTTCATGTCCAGGGCCCGCTTGATCGAGATCGTCCGCGGATCGAGGCCGAGGGCATTGCCCCGGTGGAGGTGGTTGTCCACGAGGGCGCAGAGCAGGTTGTGGGCTGAGGTGATGGCATGGAAGTCGCTCGTGAAGTGCAGGTTGATGTTCTCCATCGGCACCACTTGCGCGTATCCGCCGCCAGTGGCGCCGCCCTTCATGCCGAAAACGGGGCCGAGGGAGGGCTCACGGAGTGCGGCGATGGCGGTCTTGCCCGCCCAGGCCGCGGGGGCGTCCCCGGCCTGCGCCAAGAGGTTCAAGCCGTCCGTGAGGCCGACGGTGACGGTCGATTTCCCCTCACCGGCCGGCGTCGGGCTGATGCCGGTCACCAGCACGACCCGGCCGAGCCGGTTCGGGGTGCTGGGAGTGCCGTTCCCGGCGCCACCCGGGAGGAGCCGGGTGTCCACCTTTGCCATGTAGTGGCCGTAGGGGATGAGCGCGTCGGCGGGGATCCCGGTCCGGCGGGCGACGTCGGCCACCGGTTCGAGCGTCGCGGCCGCGGAGATCTCGGCGTTGTTCATGGGGGTGATCCTCGCATAGACGTTACGGAGCGGGGAACGGGCCCTGCCCCCCCGTCCCGGAAACGAGCGTGGCGGCCGACGGAGGACCTCGAACCGGCCGCGGGGGCCGATCCGAGGTCTCCGTCGACCGCCGGATGCGGATCGGGACGGCTGGTCACCGGGGAAAGATGATGAAGTCGGGCGGCAAGGGGATGTCGTCCCGGCTCGGGGACCGTTCCTGGTCAGGCAGGAAGGGTGCCGGGCGGAAGATGGTCCCGAAGCGCTGCTTGCCGGACCGCCGGCGTTTGCCGCGGTGGTCATCGAAGTGCTCACTCACGTGCTGTCACCCCCTTCCGTGGCTGAAGGGGGTCCGGTCAGGAACGTGGGGGCGTCGGACGCTGTGAAGAGATGGACAGACATGGCTGGGATTCCCTGGGTGGGGGCCTCAGCGATGGGCAAGCGGCTGGGGGACGTCGACCAGACGGGTGTCTGGAGGCGAGTCCTGCTCTACGGTTCTTCCAGGACGGGAAGGGTCCGGGAAGGGGAAGCTCAGCTGGTTGCGGTCAGCGCGGAGGCGGGGTTGGACAGATGAATGGCGGCGACTCCTGGCCAGGCCAGAGGGACGCCGGACGCGGTGTAGCCACCGTTCTCAGAGTCATTTCCATAGATCATCAATTTCCCCACCTCCTTCAGATGAGTCTGTCCGCCCGTGAAGAGCGGAAAAGCCGACAAGGAAGCGCGCCGAATCCTGACGGATCAGGGCACCATTGGAGGATAGCACCTGACTTGTGGCGTGCGACACCCCTACCGGTGGGTAGTTTCAGCGCCAGTCGAGCAGAGTGGTGAGGAGGCTCAGCGCTCGATCTCGCCGCGGATGAAGGCCTCCACGAGCTCGTGGGCCTCATCATCATGGTGCTGGACCGGCGGGGACTTCATGAAGTAGGAGGAGGCCGAGAGGATCGGCCCGCCGATGCCGCGGTCCAGGGCGATCTTGGCCGCACGGACGGCGTCGATGATGACGCCGGCGGAGTTCGGGGAGTCCCAGACCTCGAGCTTGTACTCGAGGGAGACGGGGGCGTCACCGAAGTTGCGGCCCTCGAGGCGGACGAAGGCCCACTTGCGGTCATCCAGCCAGGACACGTAGTCCGAGGGACCGATGTGCACGTCATCCTCGCCGAGCTTCGCGGAGGTGTTGGAGGTGACAGCCTGCGTCTTCGAGATCTTCTTGGACTCCAGGCGCTCACGCTCGAGCATGTTCTTGAAGTCCATGTTGCCGCCGACGTTCAGCTGGTAGGTGCGGTCCAGGGTGACACCGCGGTCCTCGAAGAGCTTCGCCATCACGCGGTGGGTGATGGTGGCGCCGATCTGGGACTTGATGTCATCGCCCACGATCGGCACGCCGGCGGCGGTGAACTTCTCGGCCCAAGCCGGGGTCCCCGCAATGAAGACGGGCAGGGCGTTGACGAAGGCGACCTTCGCGTCGATGGCGGCCTGGGCGTAGAACTTCGCGGCCTCCTCCGAGCCGACCGGGAGGTAGCAGACCATGACGTCGGCCTGAGTGTCCTTGAGGACCTGGACCACGTCGACCGGCTCGGCGTCCGACTCCTCGATCGTCTCGCGGTAGTACTTCCCAAGACCGTCCAGGGTCGGACCCCGTTGCACGGTCACCTGGGTGGCGGGGACATCGGCGATCTTGATGGTGTTGTTCTGGGAGGCGGTCAGGGCCTCGGAGAGCTCCAGGCCGACTTTCTGGGCGTCCACGTCGAACGCGGCCACGAACTCGAGGTCATCCACGTGATAGTCACCGAACTTCACGTGCATGAGCCCGGGGACCTTCTCGTCCACGGAGGCATTGCGGTAATACTCCACCCCCTGGATCAGCGAGGTGGCGCAGTTTCCCACGCCCGCAATGGCCACACGAATCGGGTTCTTAGACACCGGTACTCCTTGTTGTCCTGATGGTCCTGGGGCCGCACGCCGGGCGCGGCGGACCGGGTCCCGCACTCCGGGACTCAACGCTGGTGGGTGCCGACGATCCGAGTGGGCGCGGCACAACCCCATCCACTTTACGCCGGATGACGCCCGCGGACGGCATCGTGTCCAACGGTGCTGGGACCCTTGCTATTCCCGCCCTCGGCTTCCGGCCGTTCCCCGCCTCCCCTCGGGGCCGTTCCCCCTCCGTAGGATGGGGCCCATGAGCCTGCGCACCCCGGCCCCCGGCCCGCGGAAGGCCGGGGCCGCCCCGTCCACCACACCCGGCGGTCACGACGCCGGCCGTCCGCTCCCGGCCTCCGTCCCGTCCCGCACGGACGGGCTGGTGCGCCGGATGCGCGAGATGCTCGGCGGGCCAGTAGGCCGGCACACCGTCCCCGGGCGGATGGCGGGCACCTTCTTCACGCCCATGCGGGTCCTGATCCTGCTGACCACCCTCTCGGCGATCGTCGCTGTGCTGCTGAAGTCCCCCTGCCGGCTGAACGGCTGGGGCCAGCCCACGGTGTACTACGCCGGCTGCTACTCGGACTGGTCAGCCCTCTACGGCGGCCGCGGCTTCGCCGAGGACCCGTTCGCCCCCTTTGCCGCGGGGGCGAGTTTCGAGTACCCGGTGCTGATGTCCGTGGTGGCCTCGATCGCGGCGGTGATCTCCCAGACGCTGCCGTTCTCGGACCTCAACCCCTCGCTGGCCTACTGGGATGTGAACTTCGTGTTCACCGCGGTGCTGTGGATCGTCACCGTGGTGGTCACGGCCAAGTCCGCCGGAAGGCGGCCGTGGGATGCGCTCATGGTGGCCGTGGCCCCGGGCATCATCCTGGCCGGCTCCGTGAACTGGGATCTCTGGGCGGTCGCGCTGCTGGCGGTGGGGATGTGGCTGTTCGGCGGCCGCAGGCCTCTGCTGGCCGGGATCTTCTTCGGCCTTGGTGCCGCCATGAAGCTCTATCCGCTGCTGATCCTCGGCGCGTTGCTCATCCTGGCGGTCCGCTCCCTGAAGTGGGCGCCGTTCCTCTGGGCCGCACTGGGGACCGTGGCGGCCTGGTTGGCGGTCAACCTGCCGATGATGATCGGCAACGTCCAGGCGTGGAGCGTGTTCTTCACCTTCTCCGGGGAGCGCGGCCCGGGGCTGAGCTCGGTCTGGCACGCATGGGACGTGACCATGGGCAAGATCGGCGGGCCGACCATCAACGCCGAGCAGCTGTCCCTGCTGGCCTACGGCGCCTTCTTCGCCTGCTGCTGTGCCATCTTCGCGCTGGGCGTGCTGTGCCGCTTCCGGCCTCGGGTGGCTCACCTGGCCTTCCTGATCGTGGCCGCGTTCGTGCTCTGCAACAAGGTGTACTCGCCCCAGTTCGTCATCTGGCTCATCCCCCTCGCGGCGCTCGCCGCCCCACGCTGGCGCGACTTCCTGATCTGGCAGTTCCTGGAGGTCCTGCACTTCTGGGCCATCTGGATGTACCTGGCCAAGGGGGCCTCGGGCTCCGAGGTCCAGCACTCCATGGACGACACGTTCTACGTGCTGGCGATCCTCGGCCACATGGCCGCCACCCTCTACCTGATGTTCCGGGTGGTCGAGCAGATGCTCCACCCCTGGGAGGACCCGGTGCGCGCGTCCCTGCCCGGTGGGCGGATCTGGCGAACGGGCAACGCCGGACAGGGGCGGGTTGCGGCCGCCGCCCGGCTGGAATCGCTCGGCTTCGATCCCTCCGAGGCCCGCAGGCTCCCCGTGGACGATCCCTTGGGAGGGCTCTACGACGATGCTCCCGACCGGGCCCCCTGGTTGCTCAAGGGCCACGCCCCAGTACGGTAGGGCCATGACCGCACCGGACACCGACGCACCCCGCTTGACCCCGGACCTTCCCGCGTACCTGCAGGATCTGGCCGACTTCGTGATGGCCAGTCCCTCGAGCTATCACGCCGCCGCCGAGGTGGCCCGCCGCCTCGAGGCCGCCGGCTATGCCCGCGTGGACGAGCGCCTGGATTTCCCGGCGGAGCCGGGCGGGTATGTCCTGGTCCGGGACGGTGCCGTGATGGCCTGGCGGATTCCCGACGCCGGCCGCACCTCCGCCACCCCGGTGTTCCGGATCCTGGGAGCGCACACCGATTCACCGACGTTCAAACTCAAGCCACGGCCGTCCACCGCCCGGGAGGGCTGGCTGCAGGCCGGAGTCGAGGTCTACGGCGGACCCCTGCTGAACTCCTGGCTGGACCGTGAACTCTGCTTCGCCGGCCGCATGGTGACCGTGGACGGACGGGAACACCTGGTCCGCACCGGGCCGATCGCCCGGTTCCCGCAACTGGCCGTCCACCTGGACCGTGAGGTCAACAACGGCCTGAAGCTGGACCGGCAGCAGCACCTGCATCCGGTCTGGGGCGCCGTGCCGGTGGGAGACCACGGCGGACGGAACGCGGACCTGCCGACCGACATCCTGGCCGTCCTGGCGCGCACCGCCGGACTGGACGCTGACGAGGTGGCCGGCTTCGACGTCGTGATGGCCGATACCCAGGCCCCTGGGGTGTTCGGGGCCTCCGGTGAGCTCTTCGCCTCCGGCCGGTTGGACAACCTCTCCTCCGTCCACGCCGGTCTGGTGGCCCTGGAGTCCCTGAGCGCCTCCGGTGCGGACGCCAGCGCGGGGGGTGTGGTGGCGGACGGAGTGTCCGGCGAGTCCGCCGGGGCGCCGGTGATCCCGGTGCTGGCGGCCTTCGACCACGAGGAACTCGGCTCCGCGTCCCGCTCCGGTGCGGCCGGTCCCGTGCTCGAGGACGTGCTGCGCCGGGTGCTGGACGTCATGGGCGTGTCGGGTCAGGGAGCCGCACGGTCGTTCGCGGGCTCGTGGCTGCTCTCGGCCGATGCCGGGCACCTGGTCCACCCGAACTATGCCGAACGGCACGACCCGGTGAACCACCCCCGGGCCAACGGCGGCCCGCTGCTGAAGATCAACGCCAACCAGCGCTATTCCACGGATGCCGCCGGGGCTGCCGCCTTCGCCCGCTGGTGCGGGGTGGCCGGGGTTCCGTTCCAGGAGTTCGTGTCCAACAACGGCGTGCCGTGCGGTTCCACGATCGGCCCGATCTCCGCGACCCGGCTGGGCATCCGGACCGTGGACGTGGGCATCGGGCTGTTGTCCATGCACTCGGCCCGCGAGATGTGCGGCGCCGAAGACCCGGCACGGCTGGCCGGGGCCGCCACCGCCTTCTACAACGGCGTCTGATCAGCACCACTGCACCGAAGGCAGGGGTGCGGTGCGTTGTCCACAGTGCTGTGCCCGGGGCTGGTGCCGGTGGGCCGGAGCGGGTGAGACTGGGATCGATCCCCCGGATTCCGGTTCGCGGCCAGCGCGGGCACAGGGTAGGATAGCCAAGGTTTTCTGCGTGCCGTCCCATGACGGGCTCCGCGCAGATCCATCGCACAGAACCTCCTGTTACGGAAGTACCGTGACCGTCAGCCCAAAGGAGGTGGGTTCGCATGCGTGCATATGAACTGATGGTGCTGGTTGATCCCGAAGTGGATGAGCGCACCGTTGAACCGACCCTGCAGAAGTACCTGGAGGTCGTCACCAAGGACGGCGGCTCCGTGGACAAGTTCGATCTCTGGGGCCGGCGTCGCCTGTCCTACGAGATCCAGAAGAAGGCTGAGGCCATCTACGCGGTCATCAACTTCACCAGCTCCCCGGAGACCTCCAAGGAGCTGGACCGACTGCTGGGTCTGAACGAGACCATCCTCCGCACCAAGATCACTCGCCCGGAAGAGCAGAAGATCTCCGCGGAGACCGCAGAGTAATTCCCGTGTTGGCATCCTCTGGGAAGCCGCACACCCACGCCGATATCACCGCCGGACGGCACGGACGTTAGGCACTACAGGAGGCATCATGGCCGGAGAAACCGTCATCACCGTTGTTGGAAACCTGACGTCCGACCCGGAGCTTCGGTTCACCCCCTCGGGTGCTGCCGTGGCGAATTTCACCATCGCCTCCACGCCTCGGACGTTCGACCGCCAGTCCAACGAGTGGAAGGACGGGGAAACCCTGTTCCTCCGCGCGTCGATCTGGCGCGAGGCGGCGGAGAACGTGGCCGAATCGCTGACCAAGGGCACCCGCGTGGTCGCCCAGGGGCGGCTGAAGGCCCGGAGCTACGAGACCCGTGAGGGCGAGAAGCGTACGTCGTACGAGCTGGACGTCGATGAGATCGGTCCCTCGCTGCGCTACGCCACCGCCAAGGTCACCAAGTCCAACCGCTCCGGCGGGGGCGGCTTCGGTGGCAACTCCGGTGGTGGCTTCGGCGGCGGTCAGGGTGGCGGCGGCTTCAACCAGGGGGGCAGCCCCGGCGGCCAGGGCGGCGGGAACGCCGGCTGGGGTGCCGGCGGCGGCCAGCAGAACGATCCGTGGGGTGGCTCTTCCAGCTCCGCCGGATCCTGGGAGACCCCGGGCAACGACGAACCTCCGTTCTGATCCCGGACCTGCGCCCACACCGCATCATCCAGGGCTGGTGTTCCACCAGCCCCACCCACCGGCCTCCGGTGCCCTCGGGCACTGACTGACCGGATGTCGTCGGGAACCGTTTCCCGCACGGCACAGCAGGTGGCGATCCACCTGCGATCCCATCCCGCAGAACCGTTCTGCGGGCTCCCGAATATCGAAGGAGCACCACGATGGCGAAGGCTGAAATCCGTAAGCCCAAACCAAAGTCCAACCCCCTGAAGGCCGCTGACATCACCGTCATCGACTACAAGGACGTTGCACTGCTGCGCAAGTTCATCTCCGACCGCGGCAAGATCCGCGCGCGTCGCGTGACCGGCGTGACCGTGCAGGAGCAGCGCAAGATCGCCCAGGCCATCAAGAACGCCCGTGAGGTTGCTTTGCTTCCTTACTCCGGCGCTGGCCGCGGCTGATCGACCGAGTCGAGGAAGGAACAGATACCAGATGGCAAAGCTCATTCTGACCCAGGAAGTGACTGGCCTGGGCTCCGCCGGTGACGTCGTCGACGTCAAGAACGGCTACGCCCGCAATTACCTGCTGCCGCGCGGTTTCGCGACCCCGTGGACCAAGGGTGGGGAGAAGCAGGTCGAGTCGATCAAGACGGCCCGCCAGATCCGCGCCGTGAAGTCCCTCGAGGAGGCTCAGGCCCTGGCTGCACAGCTCCAGGCGTCCGCGGTCAAGCTCGAGGTCACCGCCGGTGAGGGCGGCCGCCTGTTCGGCGCCGTCAAGGCCGCCGACGTGGCTGATGCTGTCGAGGCCGCAGGCCGCGGCAGCATCGACAAGCGCGTCGTGACCCTGCCGTCCGCCATCAAGGCGACCGGCCGGTTCCAGGCCCACGCACGTCTGCACGAGGATGTCCTGGCCGTGATCGACCTGGACGTCGTCGCAGCCAAGGCAAAGAAGAAGTAACTGCAGAAGTAGTTGCAGATGTAACCGACGGAGTGGCCAGATGGTCCACGTCGGTTCTCAGGACCCCCCGCGGCCTTTAACCGGCTCACCGGAATTGTCGGCCCGCCCGTGGGCTCGGGTCCGCGTTAGCCGTCGGTGCGGGGTTGATCGACGACCTCCGTCATGTGGCGGTAGCCCGTCTGCATGAGTTCTTCCAGAACCAGCAGGTCCACGTCCGCCAGGGTGTTCACGTAGAGGCACCCCTTGCCGACTTTGTGCTTGCCGAGCCGGGACAGCAGTTCGGGGGCCTCCGGCTGCACGAGGAGGCCGTACAGGGACTGGCTGGCCTTCCGCGGGGCGAAGCCGACAGCAAGGGCATCTCCCCGGTGCCCAGACTCATACTCGTAGTGGTAGCTGCCGTAACCGACCATGGTCGGTCCCCACATGACGGGTTCCTCTCGCGTCACGCGTCGGAACATCTCGTCCAGGACCTCGGCATCGGCACGGCGGACGGGATGCTCCACCTGCGCGATGAACTCCTGGACGGGTGCCTGGGTGGGTTTCGTCTTGTTCTCATAGCCGGCCATGCGCCTATCATTCCAGTCCCTTCACCGGGAGGGAATGTGAAATCGCCAGGAGGCCGATAGGCGCTGAACGGGTGTCCGGCGTGACAGATGTGACAACTCGGGTGGTCATAGGCTCCCCGGGTGGCCGCAACCAGCGGTATTGGAGCATACAACCGCGGGTACAAACCATGTGGACAAACTGTGGATAACTCTGAAGAGTGAGGCCCTCGGGTTGCATCAATGGCGCTGGTGGTGCTAGATCACCGCCCGTAATCCCCAAGCAAATTCTTTTCTATCCACAGCCTGAAAAGCCTGTAAGCCCTTGTCAGACAACGAATGCGCAGGAATACACAGGTTAATCCCCGAAGTTGTCCCCACACTGTGCACACAACACGCCGCTGAATCCACACGTTATCCACAGGTCGTGTGGAATACCCGGTTGAGGGAGGGGCGACCGGCGAGTAGTGTCTCGGGGTATCCCCTTCAGGCGGAGCCGGGTATTGGCTGGGGTTCACGGCGCACATCCGGCACGACATCGTCTGCGGAATCCGTCGCTTCGGGACAACCGGTGCGGCGGATTCCTCTGGGGACATTCGCACCGCGAGGAGTTTGCCGGGCCGTCCGGTATGGGAAAGGGAATCGAGTACTTGGCATCAGAGGATTTTGATTCCACCGACGGCGCCGGCGGCTCGCGGGCCCATCTTCTTCCACCGCAGGATTTGGTGGCCGAGCAGTCCGTGCTCGGGGGCATGATGCTCTCCAAGGACGCCATCGCGGACGTCGTGGAACTGCTGCGGGGCAACGACTTCTACAAGCCGGCCCACGAGATGATCTATGAGGCGGTCATCGACCTCTACGGCCGCGGTGAGCCCGCTGACGCCGTCACGGTGGCAGACCTGCTCAACAAGCGGCAGGAACTCTCCCGCATCGGCGGCCCGGCCGTTCTCCACGAACTCATCCAATCGGTCCCCACCGCCGCCAACGCCGGCTTCTACGCCGAGATCGTCCGGGAGAAGGGCGTGCTCCGCCGCCTCGTCCAGGCCGGCACCAAGATCGTCCAGATGGGCTACGGCCAGGACGGCGAGGTCGAGGAGATCGTCAACGAGGCCCAGGCGGAGATCTACAAGGTCGCCGAGACCCGGCAGTCCGAGGATTATGTGGCCCTGTCCGGGATCCTCGAGCACACGGTGGACGAGATCGAGGCTGCGGGGTCCCAAGGCGAGGGCATGACCGGTGTCCCCACCGGCTTCTATGAGTTCGACGAGCTGACCCAGGGCCTGCACGGCGGCCAGATGATCGTCATCGCCGCCCGTCCCGCCGTCGGCAAGTCCACCCTCGCCCTGGACTTCGCGCGGGCCGCCGCCATCAAGAACAACATGACCTCCGTGTTCTTCTCCCTCGAGATGGGCAAGAACGAGATCGCGATGCGCCTGCTCTCGGCCGAGGCCACCATCGCGTTGCAGGACCTGCGCAAGGGCACCATCCGGGACGAGCAGTGGTCCAAGATCGCCGCCACCGTCGGCCGGCTCAACGACTCCCCGTTCTTCATCGACGACTCCCCGAACATGTCCATGATGGAGATCCGCGCCAAGTGCCGCCGCCTGAAGCAGAAGCACGACCTCAAGCTCGTGATCCTCGACTACCTGCAGCTGATGAGCTCCGGCAAGAAGGTTGAGTCACGCCAGCAGGAGGTCGCCGAGTTCTCCCGTGCCCTCAAGCTGCTGGCCAAGGAGCTCGACGTGCCAGTGATCGCGCTGTCCCAGCTGAACCGTGGGTCCGAGCAGCGCACGGACAAGAAGCCGCAGGTGTCCGACCTGCGTGAATCGGGTTCGATCGAGCAGGATGCGGACATGGTCATCCTGCTGCACCGCGAGGACATCTATGACAAGGAGTCCCCGCGGGCGGGCGAGGCGGACCTGATCGTGGCCAAGCACCGCAACGGCCCCACGAAGACCATCGTGCTCGGATTCCAGGGCCACTACTCGCGATTCTCCAACATGGCCCCCGACGCCGGCGGGTTCTGACGGTGCCCACGGCACCTCCGTGCCCCTCGCACCGCCGATGGACCTGTTGATGGATCTCGTGGCGGATCTCTGGGCGCGGGCCACCACTGCCCACGCACCACTGGACTGGCGGATCGTACTGGCCATGGCCGTCGTCGCGCTGGTGTCGGCCTGGACGCCGCCCGGCTACCGGGTGGTGCGCCACGGGGTGACCCTGGTGCACGAGGCCGGGCACGCGTCGGTGGCGGTGCTCGCGGGTCGGCGGCTCAGTGGCATCCGCCTGCATTCGGACACCTCGGGCGTGACCCTGTCCCGCGGCAGGCCGCGCGGGCCCGGGATGGTGCTGACCCTAGCGGCCGGCTATCCGGCCCCCGCGCTGGTGGGACTGGCGGGCGCCTGGCTCGTCGGGGCCGGTTATGCCGCCGGGTGGCTGTGGCTGCTGGCCCTGACCTGTGCGCTGATGCTGCTCATGATCCGCAACCTCTACGGGTTGTGGGTGGTGCTGGCGACCGGGGTGGCCGTGGGGGCGTTGTCCTGGCTGGCCCCTCCCGTGATCCTCGTGGCGGCGGCGTACCTGGTGGTGTTTTCCTTACTGCTGGCGGCGCCTCGCTCCGTGATGGAGTTGCAGAGGCAGCGGCGCCGGATGCGCGCCACGGCCGGTGGCCGCAGCGGCTCCACGGCGGGCCTGGCCAGCGACGTCGACCAGCTGTCCCGTCTGACGCAGGTGCCGGCCGTGGTGTGGACCGGGGTGTTCTGGCTCGTCTGCGCCGGCTGCCTGGTGGCCGGCGGGTGGATGCTGTGGCCCGTGCGGTCATAGAGGTGTTGACTGCCCCGGCCACGGCGCTCCACGGTGGACCCACGCGGGGCACGCCCCGAGGACGATCTGCCCCGGGAGGGACACCATGGCATCGACTAGTACCACGACCACCGACCACGAAGAGATCCGCCGCTGGGTGGAGGAACACGATGGCAGGCCTGCCACCTTCAAGCTGGTCTCCCGATGATGGCGGCCTGGGCCCCGGCAGAACGTCCGCCGGCCTTCGAGCCCCGGCGGATCATCATCTCCGGTGCGGATTCCGGCATCGGGAAGGCCACCGCCGTCGCGTTGGCCCGAACGGGGCGCCAGGTGGGCCTCACCTGGCATGAGGACCGCAGCGGCGCTGAGTCCACCGCCGCCGAGGTGGAGGCCGCTGGCGCGACGGCCCACGTCCGTCACCTGGATCTGACTGATCCCACCCACGGGACCGCATTGGTGGACGACCTCGCCGAGGCGATGGGCGGGGTGGACACGCTGGTCCTGTGTTCCGGCACCGGTACGGCGACCAGGCTGCTGGACTTAGACCTCAAGACGTGGCAACAGGTGCTGCGAGTGGACCTCGACGGCGCCTTCTGTTGCCTGCAGGCGGCTGCGCGGCGGATGGTGGCCGACGGGATGGCCGGGCGCATCGTCGCCATCACCTCGGTCCATGAGCACGCGCCCCGCGTGGGTGCCGGACCGTACTGTGCTGCCAAAGGCGGGCTGGGTCTGCTGGTCAAGGTGGCGGCCCTGGAGCTGGCGGAGTACGGCATCACGGTGAACGCCGTGGCCCCGGGGGAGATCGCCACCCCGATGACGGGCCAGGAGGATGAGTCGGTGACGCAGGGCAAGCGCCGCCCCGGCATCCCCGTCGCCCGCCCGGGGGATGCCCGGGAGGTGGCGGCGACCGTGGCCTTCCTGTGCGGTCCCGACGCCGGCTATGTCACCGGTGCCTCCTGGGCCGTCGACGGCGGCATGCTCACCATGGGCCCGATGGCCGGATCGCACCTGGACAGCGAGGCCTGGCGCCGACCCTGACACGGTCGAGCCTTTCCCGGCCTGTGGACACGCACGGCGACGGAACCTGACATCCGCGGGGCCAGCGCCCCTACCATGCGGACCATGAAGGTCGTCGTGCTCGGGGCCACCGGAACCATCGGAACTCTCATCACCGCGCGCCTGCGCGAGTTCGGCCACGAGGTTCTCGCCGCCAGCCGCAGTTCCGGGGTGAATGCGGTGACGGGCGAGGGGCTCGAGGCGGCGCTCGCCGGCGCGGACGCCGTGGTGGATGCGCTGAACCGGGAGACCCTGAGCGCGGCCGCGGCGATCGAATACTTCACGACGACGGCCGGCAACATCTGCGCGGCGGCCCGCCGGGCCGGCGTCGGGCGGCTGGTCTGCGTCTCGATCGCGGGGGCGGCCGATCCGGCCGTGAACAAGGCATACGGGTACTACCGTGGCAAGGCGGCTCAGGAGCACGCCTACCGTTCCTCGGGGCTGCCCGTGACCATCATCCATTCGACGCAGTGGTTCCAATTGGTCCCCACCATCCTCCGGCGGACCACCCTGGGACCGGTCGCCATCCTTCCGACGATGCGCATGGCGGCCGTCTCCGCGGCCTCCGTGGCCCGGTTGGTGGCGGACGAGGTGGCCCGGAAGCCGGACGGGCGGGCGGGGCACGAGGTGCGGGAGGTGGCCATCCGCGGACCGGAGGTCGCCACGGCGGCCGACGTGGCGCGGCGGATGCTGGCGGTGCGGGGTTCCCTCGGCGGGAAGAGCCCGAAGAGGATCCTCGAGGTGCCCCTGTTCGGCCGCGCCATCGCCTCGGGCGGGCTCATTCCGGAGGGTGGGATCGTGGACGAGGTCACGCTGGAGCAGTGGCTGGCCGGCACCCGGCCGCACGCCGTCCGGGACGCCTATGACTACGTGATCGTGGGTGCTGGGATGGCCGCCGCCAAGGCCATCGACGGCATCCGCCAGGAGGACCAGGCTGGCAGCATCGGTGTGTTCGGCGAGGACTCCTCCGCCCCGGTGTACCGCCCGGACCTCTCCAAGACTCTGTGGCTGCAGGAGGACGCCCGCCTCGACGAATCCCTCCTGCTTTCCGAGGCGCCCGGTGCCGCGAAGGCCCCGGACGAGCGCACCGAACTGCACCTCGGCACCACGGTGACATCCCTGACCCCGGACGACCGCTCGCTCACCCTCGGCGGCGGGCAACGGGTCCGTTACGGAAAGCTGCTGCTGGCCACCGGGGCCGAACCCCGTCTCACCGGCCTCGAACCCGGCGCGCGAGTCCTCTACTACCGGACCGTGGACGACTACCGGCGGCTGCGCGAGCTCGCCCGGCCCGGGTTCCACGTGGTGGTGGTGGGCGGCGGGTACATCGGCACCGAGCTCGCCGCCGCCCTCACCCAGAACGGGGTCCGGATCACCCTGGTGGTCACCTCCGTCCCGCTGCTGGGCCACCTGTTCCCCGAGTCGCTGGCCCACACGGTGACCCGGGAGTTCAGCGACCGCGGTGTCGAACTCATGCTCGGCCGGCTCGCCGGCGGCTCCACCCGGCGGGCGGGGGTGACGGTCCGTCTCGAGGACGGGACCGAGATCTCGGCGGACGCGGCCGTCGTCGGGGTGGGCGTGTCCCCGCGCACCGAATTGGCCCGGGCCGCCGGGCTCGCGGTGGACGACGGAATTCTGGTGGACGACCACCTGCGCACCGGGGCGCACAGCATCTACGCGGCGGGAGATGTGGCCCGCTACCCGGACCGGCTGCTGGGGGTCCGCCGCGTGGAGCACGCGGCCGCGGCCGAGACCATGGGCACGGTAGCCGGGCGCAACATGGCCGGGGCGGACCGCCCCTACCGCACCACGCCGTTCTTCTGGTCTGATCTGTTCGACTTCGGCTATGAGGCCGTCGGCGAGGTGGACACCCGCCACCGGATGGTCGAGGACTGGGCCGTGGGTGATGACCGCCAACCGGACCACTCCACCGGTGTGGTCTACTACGTCAATCAGATCGGCGCGGTCCGGGGCGTTCTGCTGTGGAACGTCTGGGAGTCGGTGAAACCGGCCCGGAAGCTCATCGAGAGGACGGGGCTCGAGCCGGTCAGGGACCTCGATTCTCTGCGCGGTGAAATCCCGTTCGGGTGAGGGGGCACCCCTCAGACCGTGCGGTCAGAGGAGGTCCTTGCGGCTGGACTCCTTGGTGAGTAGGACGGCAAGCGTGCAGATCGCCAACATCCCGGCCCAGAAGGCTCCGACGAGGATCACCGAACCACCGGCGAGGATCATGAGGCCTGCCGCGATCATCGGGGTGAAGCCGGCACCGACGACGGAGGCGCCCTGGTACGCCAGAGACGCTCCGGTGTACCGCACCTTTCCCGGGAACTGTTCTGCGACGAAGGCGCCGATCGGTCCGTAGAGCAGGCCCTGCACGAGTCCATTGCCGAGGATCATGGCGAGGGCGAAGCTCCACATGGTTCCGGCGGTGAGCAGTAAGACGAGCGGGTAGGCCGAGACGATGCCGACCACCCCGGCGATGGTCAGCATCCGCCGACGTCCGATGCGGTCCGACATGCGTGCGGCCCAGAAGGTGACGACGAGCGTGAGGGCGGCTGCAGCGGCCTTCCAGTTCAAGACGGCTGACCGGTCCAGGCCCTGCTCGACCGCCACGGAGACGCCCCACACCGTGAGGATCGCCTGGCAGACGTAGAATCCCATGGCCGCGGCCAAAGCCAGGACCACGGCGCGCCAGTGATTCTGGATGACCTCCACGATGGGCAGCTTGCGCTCCTCACTCTCCTCCGAGAGCTTCTGGAAGACCGGTGATTCGGAAACCTTGAGGCGGATCACCATGCCCACGAGGATCAATACTGCTGACAGCAGGAAAGGAATCCGCCATCCCCACGCAAGGAACTGGTCACCGGTGGCCGCCGAGACGGCAGACACCACCAGCGTCGCCATGATGGCGCCGGCTGGACCTCCCGCATTGGCGAAGGACGTAGCGAACCCACGGGATTTCTTCGGAGCATGCTCCAACGCCATGAGGGCGGCACCGCCCCACTCTCCTCCGACCGCCACACCCTGGATCACGCGCAGGGAGATCAGGATGACAGGTGCCGCGATGCCGATGGTGGCCGTGGTCGGCAGCAGTCCGATGAGTACGGTCGCCCCACCCATGATCATCATGGACAAGACCAGCATCTTCTTGCGCCCGATGCGGTCACCGTAGTGGCCGAACACCAACCCGCCGAGCGGCCGCGCCAGGTAGCCGGCCGCCAGGGTCCCGAACGAGGCGAACATGGCGACGGCCGGATCCAGGCCGTTGAAGAACACTTGGTTGAAGACGACAGATGCGGCGGTGGCGTAGAGGATGAAGTCGTAATACTCGATGGCCGTGCCGATGAAGCTAGAAGAGAGGATCCGGCGCATGTCCTTGTCGTTCAAGGACGTCGCCGTGGTCACTGTCCTCTCGGGCCCGCTGCTGGAATGATCGGACGGGGTGAACGGTGTGGGTGCGGTGGTCTCGCTCATGGAATCATCACGTCCTGACGCGTCTCTGCAGCGGCCGGAAGGCCAACTCCGGCGGTGGATGGGGCTGCGTGGTGAGAGGGCCCGAAGGGGATGACCTGAAGATCGTCAGGGACATGGAAGGGGCCGTTGAAGAGTGCTTCGCCACGCTCCCAGACGGACCGGTCCGCCGTACCGGGGACCAGGTGATGCAGGGCCAACTGGCCGGCTCCGGCGGCCGTCGCGATCCGGGCCGCACCCTCGACGGATGTGTGGGACTTGTAGTGGTGGTCACGTGAGGCGCGGGAGGCCTCATCGGCCTTGTCCGCGTACATCGACTCTACGAATCCGAAGTCGATGGCCTCGTGCAGCAACAGGTCGGTGCCCTGGGCCAATCGGACCATGTTCGCTGTCTCTGCTGTGTCACCGGAGAACGTCACCGACCCTTCCGCCGTCTCGAAACGGAAGCCGAAGGCCGGTGCGACCGGCGGATGCTCCACAAGGATGGCACTCACCGTGACGTACTCGTCCCGGTAGATGACGAAGGGATCCATCTCCGGTGTGGGGCGGTCGTTCGGGTGATAGTCGAGGCCCTCGGGGAGTTCGATGTCCTCGACGTCGAAGAGGTCCAAGGGATTGGGCCGCAGGCTGTCGAGGATGCGGTCATTGAGATCAGTGGCATGAGCGTTCATCAGGGTCCTGAACATGTCTCGCGTGCCCGGAGTGGGGTTCTCCGGGTTCAGCGGCTGCGGCTGCCGGACGGCGCGGGGCGAGACATCCGGCAGCATGCCGCGATTACCGGGGCCCATGATCTTGACCGGGCGGTCCTGGCGGTCGAGCATTTCGTAGAGACCGAACAGCGCCAGGCTGCCGAGGTCGACGGTGTGGTCGGAATGCAGATGGGTGATGAACACCCCGCGCAAGTCGCCCATAGTCAACCCAGCCTCGTTGAGACGCCGGCCCACGCCGTGGCCACAGTCGACGAGATAAAACCCGTCTCCCACCACGACCGCTGTGGAGATGCCACACCGCTGTTGGGCTTTGCCGCGAGTCCACCACCGAGGGCCTCCCGCCGTGCCCAGGGTGATGATGTGCGGATTGAGTGCAGACTCTGCGGATGCAGGCATAGGTGTTCGCATGCCGGATGTCCTTCCATCGCCCTTCTCGAGAGAGGGGCGGCCAAATCGTAGAGTTTCTAAACCGTTGTGTTCCAGCATGATCCACATCACATCATCCACCAAGCTTGTATATTTGATGATGGATATCAGAGGAGTTGATGATGGATCTGACGTTGCGCCAGATGGAGTACTTCCTGGCAGCCCTGGACACGGGTTCCATGACCAAGGCGGCCAAGCGCTGCCACGCGTCCCAATCAGCCACATCCATGGCTGTCGCCCAATTGGAGAGGTCACTCGGCGCCCCGTTGTTCCTGCGGAGCCATGGCACTTCCCTGGTTCCGACGCCCGTGGCCCTGGCCTTCGCAGGACACGCTCGAACGTGCGTGGAGGCGGCCGAGTCGGCTCAAGCTGCCGCCACGGACACGTTGCAGGAGCTCTCCGGGAGACTGCGCGTGGGATGTCTCCATTCCCTCGCCAAGCTGGTCTTGCCGCCTCTGGCTCAGCTCTGCGATGAGCGGTATCCGCAGGTGGAACTGCAGCTGGTGGAGGGCTCCGCCGTGTGGCTCCAGGAGGAGTTGCGTGCGGGCAGGTTCGATCTGGCCGTGGTGTACTCACTCCAGGTGGGGGCGGATCTCTCGATGACGCCCCTGCGGGAGGTCCGGCTTCACGCCGTCCTGCCGGCCAGTCATCCCGCAGCCCAGGCAGAATCCGTTGACTGGGGTCAGATCGCTGCTGAACCGGCGATCCTGCTGGATGGTCCCCCGGTGGTGGAACGGATCGTGGCTCAGGCTCACCGATTGGGGTTGGAGCTGAACATCCGGTGGACGCTGTCCTCCATGGAGACCATTCGATCCTTGGTGGCCCGCGGCCTCGGATACTCCCTGACAAATACACCACCCGCCAATGCGACCACGGTGGACGGTCTCGAGGTGGTGTACAAGCCGCTTTCCAATGACTTGCTGCCCAATCACCTGTGCGCTTTGCACGCTCCAGGGGCGGAACGGCTGCGCAAGGTCAGGGCTGTCATGGAACTGATCAAGGAGGCGACCCGGGCGTAGGGGCCTAGGGTTGTCCGTTGTGGCTCCGGCGGGAGTGGTACCTGGTGCCAGCGGTACACCGCGCCAGCGCGGCCCGCCGCTGGGTCGGGCTCTGCGGGTCTGGACCCGCGCAACCCGGCCCAGTCGACGAAGTCGGATCAGCCGCGCCCCCTTTTCCGCTCGAATGTCACCAGGGCGCCGTCACCTAAGGTGCCCGTGGTGGCATAGAGCGTGGAGCCGCCGAAGGACACGTCTGCGGGTGACTCCGCCGCGAAGAGCGTCTTGGCCGATGTGCTGCCCTTCCTGATGAGGGAGACCTCCCCGCCGAACATCTCGGCCACCACGATGTCCCCGTTCCGGTCCACATCCAGGCCGGTGGTGCCGTGCATGCCGCTGGCCACGGTCCGGGCCTTCCCTGACCAAGGATTGACCCTGTACACCGTGCTGATCGGCACCATCTCTCCGGCGCTGCCCTGGAGCGTGGAGACGTAGAGGTTCCCATCGCGTCCGACCCGCACGTCCGTGGGCACCGGTTCAACGGTGTAGTCCGCCCCGACGACGCAGTCCGGCAGGGCCAAGCCCGATTCCGGGGCACCCAGTTGAGCATCGAAGCCGGCCTTCAGTTCCGGCGTCATCGTGATGGTGGTGGTGGGGAGCACGGCCACGGTGGAGATGCGCCGGGTCTTCAGATCGACCTTGAGGATCGCGTTCGCGGCGGCGTCGGCCACATAGGCGGTGTTGCCGTGGACATCGAGCTGGTAGGCGTGGGACTCCACGATGCCCCGGTAGCGATTGAGGGGCAGACCGGTGGCCTCCTCGAGTACCGCCACCTCGGCGGCACAGCTGGCGTCCAGCCCGCGGAGCCCGTACGTCTGCCGACGATCGGGATTGTTGCGGTTCTCGTAGGCGATGAAGTCCCGGCTGACCACCGTCCGCTTTCCGCGCTCGGAGGTCCTGACGAGATGACTGGTGGGACCGCGACCGAGATCAGACTCGAGGTGGAAGGTCGAGCCCTTCGACACGTCGATGCCGACCAGTTCGTTGCCCAGCTCTTCACTGACGGGAGGCCGCATCTGGTGGATGGTGGTCACAGTCCCTCGTCTGCTGACCTTGGACAGGGTGCCCGTGAAGCTCTGGGTGACGTAGGCCGAACCGTGGTGCCCGGCTGCGACGGACAGGGGGCCGACGAGGCCCTGCGCCACCGTCTCAGGAGCGGGTGGAGTGGGCGGATGGGCCTGGGCGGGTGCTGCGGTGAGGGTGACGGCGAGGGCCAGACAACTGGCCGCGGCTGCCGCACGGGACGTGCGCATGGGGGTCCTCCGAAGGGTGAAACGGCTGCGAGTGGACCGTCCCGGGCGGGACGGGCCAGTGCCTGCGCGCGGAGCCGGGGGAGGCCTTCAGTGCGCGGGAACAGCAGGAGAGTATGGCCGAGAAGGCAGGCCGGTCCATCCCCGGCCACCGCCCGGAAATCTGCCGCCGGACCGGCCCCGGTCCGGCGGCAGCAACAGACCATGTCAGGTGATGTCAAGCTCTCGAATGCCCGCATTCCGTGGACATTTGGTGCCGGACTACCTGGTTAGATGACCGCATGCGAGCTTTCGGATACACGGAGTACGGCGGTCCTGAGGTCATGCACCACCTCGAGATGGAGGACCCGACGCCCGGTGAGGGGCAGGTGCTGATCCGCCTGGCCGCGGCTGGCGTGAACCCGGCGGACATCAAGGTGCGCTCTGGATTGCGCCGGGATCGGATCGAGGTCCGGTTCCCCATGGCCATGGGCCGCGAGGCGGCCGGGGAGGTGCTCGACGTCGGCCCCGGGGTCACCGGGCTCCGTCCCGGAGACGCGGTGTTCGGCTCGACGGCGGCCGGGACCGGTGCGTTTGCCGAACAGGTCCTGCTCAGTGCGGCCGGCACGGCACTGCGGCCCGAGGCGGTGTCCGCGGAGCAGGCGGCCTCCCTGCCGGTGTCCGTGTGCACCGCGTTCGACGCCCTGGACGAGCTCGATCTTCCCCAGGGTGCCACGCTCGTGGTGCTCGGCGCTGGGGGCGGTGTGGGAACGGCTGCTTGCGGCTTGGCCCGGGACCGCGGACTGACTGTGCTGGGCGTGGCCTCGGAATCCAAGCGGCCGATCGTCGAGGAACTGGGCGCGCGACATGTGGTCAAGGGGAACGGCTGGACCGAGCGGGTGAGGGCCCTGACCCCGGACGGGGTGGACGGCGTGATCGACACCGTGGGTGGTGAGACCCTGCGCGAGGCAGCCGGACTCGTTGAGGCCGGCCCGAACCGTTCGGGCGTGCTGCCGCTGCGCAGTGTGGCCGACTACGACCTGGCTCGGGAGCTCGGAGGTGCGCCCGTCACCCGCCGCCGCACCACCGCGGTCTACTCGCAGGTCGCCGAGCTCGTGGCCGCTGGTCATTTCACCCCCGTGGCCTCCGCCGTCTATCCGTTTTCGGACGCGGCGGAGGCGGTGGCCGCCGTCGAATCCGGCAGCCCCGTGGGCAATGTGGTGGTGAGTGGGGTGGAGAGCGCAGACCATCGGCCCTGACAGAATCCGGTCATCGTGGATACGGTAGCCGTGGTGGCCTGAGTGCCACCGTGAGAAGTCCCCGACGTCACAGGAGGAACACCATGCCCCGTCCGATCGTCAGCAAGGCCAGCACCCAGTGGGACGGTGACCTGTTCACCGGTTCCGGGACCACCGCCCTCGAGACGTCCAAGGCCGCCACCTTTGACGTGAATTGGAAGGCCCGGGCCGAGGAGGCCGGAGCCACCACGAGCCCCGAGGAATTGCTCGCCGCCGCCCACTCCACCTGCTACACCATGCAGTTCTCCAACATGCTCAAGGAGAACGGAACCGCCCCCACCCACCTGGAGACCACCGCGGACGTCACCTTCGAGGCCGGCGTCGGCATCACCGGGATCGTGCTCGTGGTCAAGGGACAGGTCGAGGGGATCTCCACCGAGGACTTCGTGAAGATCGCGGACCAGGCCAAGGACCAGTGCCCGGTGTCCCAGGCGCTCGCCGGCGTCAAGGACATCACCGTGGACGCCACCCTGGTCTGAGGCCAGGCCAGCGGGGTCTGAGACGCGGTGGGTCACCTTCTCAGGTGAACAACTCCGCCACGAGTTCGTCCGAGCGGCGCTGGCCGGCCGGATCGCTCATGCCGCCGGTCGCCAGCAGTTCATCGGCGCCCGTGAAGTCCACCAGGGATCGGACTGCCTCGTGCACCTCGTCCGGGGTGCCGTGGATCCCGGAGGCGAGGTTCTCCCCCACCCGCCGCCGGTCGCGGTCGGTGACGGAACCGGCGTCGCCGCGCAGCCTCGCCCGGATGCCCGCGACGGGCTCCAGGGCGCGGAACTCTCCCTTCACCCTGGACTGGGCCAGCGCCCAGGCCTCGGGCAGCGCGAGGTCCCGCGCCGCCTCGCGGGTCTCCGCCACGGCGAGGTTCACCGAGACGATCACCGAGGGCTCGGCGAACCATGGCGAGGGGCGGAAGTCGCGGCGATAGCGGGCGAGGCCCTCATGCCCTGCCTCGCCGTCGCGCTGGAACAGGGAAGGCCCGCCCACGACGACGGCCAGACCGGCCTCCGCGGCCCAGCGCAGTCCCTGCCCGGTCGCGAGGACGAACACCGGGGTGGCGGCATGGTCCTGCGGGCGTGCGGTGAACGGGCCGGTGCTGCCGAGGAACCCCAGCAGTTCGGTGAGGTCCTCGGGAAACCGCTGCGCGGCCTCCTTGTCCCGGCGCAGCGCCGACCGGACGGCCGGGGTGAATCCCACCGAGCGGCCCAGTCCGAGGTCGATGCGCCCGGGGAACAAGGCCTGCAGGGTGGCGGTCTGTTCGGCCACGACCAGCGGCTGGTGGTTCGGCAGCATGACCCCGCCGGAGCCCACCCGGATCCGGTCCGTGGCCCCGGCGATGGCGGACATGAGCAGGGTCGGGGAGGAGCCGGCGATGCCGGGCACGCCGTGGTGCTCGGCCACCCAGAACCGGGAGTATCCCAGCTGCTCCGCCCGTTGGGCCCGGGCGATGACCCCGGTGAGCACCTCGGACTCGGTGGCCCCCTCGATCGCGTTGGCGCGGTCGAGGACGGACACGGGCAGGCTGGTGGCGGGGTGCGATGTCATGTCCGGCATAACGGGATCGTCGCACGGAATATTGCCGGAACCGGCGAGACCGCCGGCCCGCGGTGGGACC
>NZ_JALDXU010000115.1:0-9897 GCF_032154715.1 Citricoccus sp.
ACATCTCGCAGGATCAGCCGACCACGCGTCGGTACAGCGCGGAGGAGAAGGCCGCAGCCGTGCGGATGGTGCGCACCCTGCGCGCCGAGTTGGGGACCACCCAGGGCACCGTGAAACGGGTCGCCGAGCAACTGGGATATGGCACCGAGTCGGTGCGGACCTGGGTCAAACAAGCCGACGTCGATGATGGCCACGCCCCGGGCGTCACCACCGATGAGGCCGCAAGGATGCTGGCCTTGGAACAGGAGAATCGTGAGCTACGTCGTGCCAACGAGATCTTGAAGCGGGCCGCCAGTTTCTTCGGGGCGGAGCTCGACCGCCAACACAAGAGGTAGTCGCGTTCATCGACGCCAACCGCGACGACCTCTTCGATGGTCGCAAGCTCGGGGTCGAGCCCATCTGCACTGTCCTGCGCCAAGCAGGAGTGCAGGTGGCTCCGAGCACGTACTTCGCAGTGAAGTCCCGTCCGCCTTCGGAGCGAGCGCAACGGGATGTGGTGATGGCTCCGGTGGGTAGTTCTCCTCCCACAGCCGCCGTTATAGGCAGGAAATGGACTCACTGGCCGTTACGGGCTCGCCGATCTGCTCCCTCAGTTATCTTCAGCGCCGCCGGCTGCTTTCGCCGTTCTTGTCCAGATGCTCGAACTTCGCGAGTTTTTCAGGATGGGTCACGATGTCGAGGATGTGAAGCCATGCCACATCCGCGAAGTCTCCGGGTATGTTGCCATCGTGGGCGGCGAGCAATGCGCGGTCGCGCGGGCTGGGCTTGTCGAAGCCGTGGAGGCTATTCCTAACGAGTTGAAGCCACTCAGTAACTGCGGTCTTGCGCTCATACTCGATCAGGACTCCCTGTTTGTCCGGTAGGGGGACCTTGCCCTGTTCCTCCTCAGCGGGGGCGAAGAATCCATCCTCCAGCAAGGCAATCGCACGCACTCCCCTCTCGGCACGCCAGAGGAACACGCCGTGGAGTTCCGCCGGGACATCCGTCCTGAGCGTTCGAACGAGGCCTTCCAGGGAAGTGCGGCCCACGACCTTTTTCCAGTCGTAGCCCGGAAAGATTCCTTCGAGTCTTTTGAGGAGCGTGAAAGCCAGGGTGATCCGGGCGTGATCATCCTGGGTCTGCGTCAGTATCGACTGGCAATCTCGGAATATCTGCTCGACAGCCAGTAGCCGCTCGGCGGCCTGCGCGGTATCGAACATGCCGTCCGAAACATAGTTCGCCGGCTCAGTGACGATGGAGAAGAGAGTGTCCAGTTGACCTACCCACCACTGTGCGGCGCGAACATAGACGGTCCGATCCGCAGGGTAGCTCGGGGTCTCCTCCGCGACGTTACGGCCGGGGGCGAGCAAGTGGAGCTCGTCGCGGGAGATGCGCTCCTGTCCTGCCCTGGCGCGGCCGAAAAGCAGGAGGACGACGCCTCCAGGACGGCCTACCGGGTAGGCCCAGATCGCGGGACTGAGGCATGCGCACATGCACGTCAGATAGGCGTTGAGACCCATGGAGGTATCCGGGAAGAGGCCTTTCGACGATCGGGTAACCATGCCCTCTGCCTTAAAGGTTGCGGCACTGACGTTGTTCTTCGTCGCCAAGAGCATCCGTGCCGCCGTGTATCTATACCCCAGATGGTCAGAGACTTCCACGAGGTAAAGGGATGCCTCGTCATCCACCGGGAGCACGGATTCCGTGAATATTCGCTGAGTGATTGACGCGGCTTCCTGTGCTGTCGGTATCGCCGGAATCAGAAGGTTCAAGCCCACCAGTGTCATGGCAATTCCCTCGGAAGAATCTTCCATCAGTTGGCGCTGCGCGCTACGGGCCACGTCCCAGAGATGCTTACCGCCGACCCCGTCGTGTCTCTTCAGTCTGTTCAAAGGGCTGTATGCCCCCGTGGTTTCGGCGTTGGCGCGGTCGGCCATCTTCGTGAAGGTCAGGAGGCTTCCTTTGACTCCGTGCCTCACGTCTCGGTTTCTGACAGACCAGACGCCGGGTTCATCGGTGGCCGTCATGGACCACCCGCACATGCGCCCCATTTGTTCCGGTTGACCTCCTGTGATCCAGTCCGGCAGTTTGACCCGGACGGCCTTGGCTTTGGGGCGCGACCGTTTATTTGCCATGGTTCCCGGCCTGCTCCCGGGCGTCGAGGTCGCCGATTCGCCGGTAGAGGGTGGCCCGGGACATCCCCAGGTCGCGGGCGACCTGGGCGGCGGGCCGGCCGGTCTCGACCAGGTGGGCGGCGCTGCGGATCTGGGAGTCGGTGAAGGTCCGGGGGCGCCCGCCGAGGTCCTGGCCGGCGGCCCGGCGCTTGGCGACGGAGTCGATGATGCGTTCGCGTTTGATCTCTAGCTCCATCTGGGCCAGCGCCGCCATCACCGTGAAGACCATGGACCCCATCGGGGTGTGCGTGTCGACGTCTCCCCCGCCGAGGTTGAGCACCCGTAGCCCGGCACCCCGGTCCCGGAGGGCCTCGGCGAAGGAGAGCATGTTCTGCGTGGAGCGGCCCAACCGGTCCAGGGTGGTGATCACCAGGGTATCCCCGGCCTCGAGGGCGGCGACCGCCTTGTCGAACTTCGGCCGGGAGGCTCGGGCCCCGGACACCCCGTGGTCCACATACAGGTCGTCGCGCCGGACCCCGGTCGCCACGAGGTCCTCGACTTGCCGGTCGGCGTCCTGCCGGCGGGTCGAGACCCGCGCGTACCCGATCAACTTCCCCATGGCCACCCCGAGTGTCTCGAAACCAATGCCGTTGCCATGATTTTAGACCCGAGGTTTCGCCACATAGTTACGAGAATTATTTCGTCCGGTCGCGCCCCGAAATTCCGGGAGTGCTGATCGAGGAGCGAGAGGGGTCACCGAGACGTCTTATAACCCATGGGCTGCGATGCACCGCCACAAGCCGATCCGGCCAACAGGTGTAGTGGGTTCACTTCCGTGGCGGCATTTGGGAACAGTCTTGTCGGTGGCGTTGACCCCAACGGGCAGCTTTTGCTCAACCACTTCCAACGGTGGCGACGAGGACCCCGCTATGAGTCCTCTCGTCACACGGCCTCGCGCGAAAGGTCGGGACGCGCTGGCGCGGTTTCACGACCGTGGCGGCGATGGTGGGTGGCGCTCCACTGATCCTCCACTGGTCCCGGGTGCCAAGCCGCGTCGCTCTCCTGGTGGCCAGCCCGCAGGCCGCGACCGCAGCGACCGCAGACGCTCCCGAGGCCACGCTGGGCACCCCGCAGGCCCAGGCTCACGCCCACAACGACCACGAGCACGAGCGCCCGCTGCTGGACACCCTGGAGCACGGTTTCTCCTCCGTGGAGGCGGACGTCTGGGTCGTGAACGGCGAGCTGCTCGTGGCCCACGACTCCCGGGAACTCGATGACGCCCCGCCGCTGGAGGAGGCTTACCTCGAGCCGCTGTCCAAGCTGGTCTCGCCCAATGGCAAGCAGCTTTACCCCGGCTACGACGGAGACTTCCAGCTCCTGATCGACATCAAGAGCGAGGGCCCGGCCACCTGGGCCGCGATCGAGGACGAGCTCGCCGAGCACTCGCAGTTCGTCACCCGCTACAAGAACGGGCAGGTCAAGGACCGGGCGGTCGAGGCCGTCATCAGTGGCAACCGCCCGCTGGCGGACATGCAGGCCGCCGACACCCGGTACTCCACCTACGACGGCCGGTCCGCGGACCTCGGCTCCGGCATGGATGCGGAGTTCATGCCGCTGGCCAGCGAGAACTGGGCCAAGTTGTTCACGTGGCAGGGCGTGGGCGAGATGCCGGCCGCGGAGCGTGAGCGCCTGCACGAGTACGTGGAGCAGGCCCACGCGGACGGCTACCGGGTCCGGTTCTGGGCCACGAATGACATCGCCGGACAGGCCCGTGAGAACCTCTGGGCGGAGCTCGAGGCCGCCGGCGTGGACCACATCAACACCGACGACCTGGCCGGCATCCAGGAGTTCCCCGGCCGCTGACGGGGATGAACCGACGCCACCCCGTCTCGTAAATCCGCGGTTCCGTGGGGATGGTCCACGTCATTCACCTACCTGGGACCGAGGTGCGTGAATGTTGGGGACAGAAGCATCGACCTGGCGGCGATGCGAACGGCCGGGCCGGGACCACCGCGGCGTAGGCCGCGGACAAGGTGCGCGCGAGACTGGACGATGCCGAGACCGTCTCCACCGTCCCGGTGATCGAAGACGGCCGGCGCGTGGCCGGCGTCGTGAGCCTGCGCCACCTGCTCCAGGAGGGCCAGGCCCGTTCCGGACCCGAGCGGCTCGACATGGACGGCATCAAACGCGTGACGGGACCCGTCAGCACGGCAATGGTGAAGTTCTTGGCCATACGTGTCGATAACCACTGCAGGCGGACCTTCAATCCCCGCTCCGCCTACTTCGCACCGTCACCCGCACATGGAGGCTCCCATGCTCGAAAGCAACCACATTCCTCCAATGCCGGAGAAGCCACCGACCTTAGCGAGACAGCGGCCAGTCGTGACCCTGCGCCGCTGGACGGCCATCGCCGTGGCGGCAGGTCTTCTCGTCGTGGGTGGAGTGGCCGGTGCCGCCCTCAACGCCATTCCCTGGTCCCAGAGCTACCAATCTCTTGATGAGGCCTATCAGGACCGGATGCAGCGGATCGCTGACCTGGAATCTGTGGTCACGCTCTCAGACAGCACCATCGAAGCCTTGGAGCAGCAGGTGCAAGAGCTGGAGAACGCTCCCGAACTACTGGCCGCGCAAAAGGAGGAGCGCGAAGCAGAGGAGGCAGCCATCAAGAAGGAGGCGGAGGACAAGGCCGCAGCCGAGAAGGCTGAGGCCGAGAAGAAGGCGGCGGACGAGAAGGCCGCGGCAGAGAAAAAGGCCAAGGAGGACGCCGCCGCCAAAGCCGAGGCCGAGCGCACCTTCGGCGGCAATGGCACCTACATGGTCGGCGAGGAGGTCAAGCCCGGTCGCTACCGGTCGGACGGCGGGGACCTCTGTTATTGGGCACGCCTCTCCGGCACCTCCGGGGAGTTCGGTGACATCATCACGAACCATGTCACCGAAGGTGCCACCACCGTGACGATCGCCCCGTCCGATGTCGCCTTCGAAACCTCAGGCTGCGCCCTCTGGGAACGGCAAGGCTGACGGCCAAGGTCCCGCAAGCTGAAGCGCTGCTCGCCGGACCAGTTCGGGTTGGTGAGCGTAGCCAGCCGCAGCAGCTCGGTCTCCCCCCGGTCTGAGGTCGCGCATGGTCCAGTCGCCGGGCATGGCGCTAGTATCTCAAGGTCCGTGACGTCCTGTTGAGGGGCAGCAGGAGGAATGATGACAGATTGACCGATTTGTGAGCATTGGCGACTGACATGATCACGAAACGCCCGTAGTGTGAGCATGTGGATCTGACACTTTTCGGCAAGCAGGCAACCGGCGATCTCGTCACCGTTCGCGGTTCCGACCCTGCGCTGGGTTCATGGGAGCACAAGGCCTTCCTCCCCCATGGGCTCCCGGACTCCATGCCCCAGTTGTCCATGGACACCGTTTTGTCCTTAGGCAACGCCCGCTCTGCACTGGCCGCCTTGGACAACACGGCACGGCACCTGCCCAACCCACAACTACTCCGCCAGCCGACACTGCGCCAGGAGGCCCAGAGCACCTCGGCCTTGGAGGGCACCTACGCGCCGCTGTCCGACGTCGTGACCGCCGACGTCGAGCATGCAGCCACCCCCGAAATACGGGAGATCCTCAACTACGTGCGCATGGCCAATCACGGTTACGCAGCACAGGCCGCGGGACGTTCCCTGTCCACGACGTTGCTCAACGAGCTGCAGGGCATCCTGATGTCGGGCACGCCTCTCGAAGCGGAATCCGGTCGGTTGCGGCGCAGCCAGGTCATCATCGGCAGGCAGGAAGGGGCAACGCCCGGTGCGCCTCCCATCGAGGCTGCCCGGTTCGTGCCCGTTCCCCCGGGCGACCAGCTGGCCGCCGGCGTCGACGAGCTGATGAAGTGGAAGGCCTCCGACCACATCGGCAGGATCGATCCCCTCATCAAGGCCGGCATGGCCCACTACCAATTCGAGACCCTCCATCCGTACCGGGACGGCAATGGGCGCTTGGGGCGGTATCTCATCGTCATGGACCTACAGGCCTTGGGACTGCTCAGCGAGCCGACCCTGATGGTCTCCCCCTGGTTCGAAGCCCGCCGAACGGACTACTACGACCAGCTGCTCCGCGTCAGCACCGACGGCGACTGGGATTCCTTCCTGCGGTTCTTCGCCCAGGGACTGGATCAGGCGGCGGTCTCGACCCACCGGCAGATGCTGCGTCTCGGCACTGTCCAAGCCGAGCTGAAGGACACCGTCCGGTCCTCCACCATCCGATCGGAAAGCGCCCACGCCATGGTCGACCTGGCCACCGCGCAACCTACCTTCACGGCGGCGATCGCAGCTCGCGAGCTGGGGCTGTCCACGGGTGGAGCGCGCAAGATTATCGACCAACTCGTGGATGTGGGGGTCCTGCAGGTTCTCGACCCGGACAGCACCTACCGTCGCCGCTACCTTGCCCCCCGCATCGTGGAAGTCCTCCTCGAACGCGACGGATGATCGCGTCCGTGACGATCTGATGGAGGATGCTCACACAACAGCCATTCCGTGAGCGTCCGTCCCCGTCTCGAAGCATCGCCGGGCAGTGGGTCCTATTGATCCGCATCGGACAGCATCTGGCGGGCTTCGGTGAGTGCCCACTCCGCATCCTCGTGGTCCGTCCGCGAGCATTAGGAGATTGTTGATGCGCTGCTCGCGGCTGAGTCCCCTGCCGTGTCCTTATCCTGTCTGACCCTTTCCGTACTGTCCGAATCATGATCGACCTCCCCACCTCGCGGGGCTTTCCCATCGGTCATCGTTCCGGTACCACCGGATCGCCGGCTCTGGGGTGACCGCCTCAGTGCAGTTCACCGTCTATCGCTTCCCACGCGATCCTCATGAAGGACACACCATGACCAAGAATCCGTCATCGCCCACCCCGTACCAGCAGGACCAGCTCTTCAGCGGCGCACAGGACGCCACCGCGAAGGGCGAAGCAAAATCTGCCCGCCCCTGGTTCAAGAAGAAGCGCATCATCATCCCGGCCGGGGTCCTGGCCCTGGTCGTCGTCGCCGGCCTGGCGGGCGGCGGCGGGGAAGACACGGCTCCGGTGACCGCTACCTCCAGCCGGTCTGCATCTGCCTCCGCTTCCGAAGAGGTCCAGCTCGCCGAAGCCACCCCCTCAGCGGACGATGCGGCCTCGCAGGAAGCCGAGGAGTCAGCCCGAGCGGAGGCAGAGGCTTCCGAGAAGGCCGAAGCGGAGGCACAGGCGGCCGCGGAAGCTGAAGCGGCTCAAAAGGCTGAAGAAGAGGCGAAGGCAGAGGAGGAGGCCCGCGCAGCCGAGGAAGCCGCTGCCGAAGCTGAGCGTGGCACGCTGAGCCAGCAGAACGCGCTACGGTCGGCCGAGGACTACCTCGGATATACAGCCTTCTCCCGGACTGGCCTCATCGGTCAGCTGGAGTTCGAAGACTATTCGACCGCTGACGCGACGTGGGCCGTGGACCGAGTGGAGGTGGACTGGAACGAGCAGGCTGCCAAGTCCGCGGTGGACTACCTCGACTACACCTCATTCTCACGGCAGGGCCTGATCGACCAACTGGTCTTCGAGGGCTTCACCGCGGAGCAGGCTCAGTATGGAGTGAGCCAGACGGGGCTGTGAGCACTACCGTGCGACCACCCTGCCGGGCCCGCTGACCGCGGGACCGGCAGGGCCGGCGTCGTTCCCGTCCATCACCGCCGCGGCCGCGGCGCCCACACACACTCCCCGACACCCAGCCATCGCTTCAGAGAACGGACGTGCTTCCACCATGGCAGGAGACAACGTCGGCAGCTGGTTCGCCGTCGCGGGGTTCTTGAACCTCGTAGTCCGGTACCTGCGTGGGATCAGTGATCAGACGTACACGGAGCGCTCGAGACCAGTTGACCGGTGACGAAGAACGGCAGATACTGCCGAGCCGCCACCAGTTGGCGCACAATGGTGCCTACCGCGTTGCCGACCCTCGGCCGACACCAGGAGCCACCATGTCCTTCCAGGCCTACCTCGACACCATCGAGGAGAAGACCGGACTCACCCCGCGACAACTGCTCGAGATCGCGCAGAGTCGCGGCTATGACGACGCTTCGGTCAAGGCGGGTGAGATCCTCGACTGGCTCAAGGCCGACTACGGGCTCGGCCGCGGCCATGGGATGGCTCTGGTCCACGTGATCAAGAAGGGCCCGCAGATCGACTCAAAGCACGTCGGAGCCACGGGCTCTCACCGGGACGAGTCGGACGTGCTTTGGCTGGATGGCAAGGCCACTAAACCCGCCTAGGTGAAAGGTCCGGCGGGCACCGGGCCACCATCGGTTCGTGACGACCGTAGACACGAAATCAATCTCCAGGGACTGTCAGCCTTGCTAGCCTGACCCTACGCACGCCCCGCACGACCAACGCCCGAAGGCAGGCCACCGTGACAGACACGAATCCCGACGACGCACGCAGCGACCGCCAGAAGGCGGCCGACGCCATGAATGAGGACTCGGGCTACAGCATTGACGGCGACACCCCGCCTGCCGAGGGACTCGGCGTCGGACCCACCAACAACGAGCTCGACGTCGACCGGCCCGGCGTGGGTGCCAAGAACAAGACCTGGCTCGTGGTCGTCCTCGCGCTGGTCTTCGTCTTCGTCGTCCTGGCGATCATCGGCCGCATCGCGGGCATGTTCTAACGGAACACCCGGAACATCTCCGGCACCGCTGCGGCCCCCGTGGCCAACCCTGCGGCAAACTCGCCGATAAGCGGCGCGAACTTCGCACCATGGCCGGAGCACGCCGAGACCAGCGTGAGCCCCTCGTGGCTGTCCAGGATGAAGTCCTCGCTCGGCGTACTGGTGAACAGGCACGTGGACTCCGCGTACGGCTCCGGCTCCACCCCCGGCAGGTAACGGGACACGTAGTCCACCACCCGCTGCCGATTGACCGGGTCCATGAGTCCATCCTGGTGCGCGGCGGAACGAATCACCGGCCCGCCGTTGAACTGCGAGACCTTTTGACCTCGGAACCCGGCATCCCGGCCGCCGGGCAGCGCGTAGACGTCCATCTCCTCGAACAGGTGGATGACCGTGGGCCAGTCCGCCGCCGGAGCGATCTCCTCGCGGTAGGGGAAGTGGTAGACCTGCTCCTGCCGAACCGTGAGGTCTGCCCGCTGCGGGCGCATCGAGGCGGGAACAGGCAGATCGGCCAGCAGGTCCGGGAGCCATCCGCCGGCGCAGACGATCACCCCCGCAGCGTGCAGAGCTTCCCCGGTCGTCGACGTCACCACAAAGCCACGCCCGGAACGCTCGATCCGGGCCGCTTCCCAGCCCTGCCGCAGCTCGGCGCCCTCGGTGAGCGCCAGGCGCAGCATGGTCGTCACGGCGAGCTCCGAGTCGAGCACACCGGCATCCGGATGCCACAGGGCGGCGGTCTCGAAGGTCAGCATGGGCCACCGATCTGTCGCCTCGGCCTGGTTGAGCAGTTCGTGGTCGACGCCGGCTTCCTCCAGCACCGCGGCGAGCCGGCCCGGAACGCGGTGGGCGCCGTGGTCCACGGCGCCGCAGTCGTCGATCAACCGGGACCCTCCGGCCGCCTCCACCTCGGACCACCCGCCGCGGGCCTGCTGAACCAGGCGCACATACTCCGGATTCTCATAGGCGTAGCGGAAGATCCGGGCGGAGCCGTGCGAACTGCCCCGATCGTGCGCCGGCGTCACACTTTCCAGCACGGTGACCTCATGGCCCGCGCCCGCGAGCTGCCAGGCGGTGGCGGCACCCATGAGTCCCGCACCGATCACGATGTACCTCGAAGAGTCCATGAGGGTCATTTTCGCAGTAGACGTG
>NZ_JALDXU010000013.1:0-49960 GCF_032154715.1 Citricoccus sp.
GTGCGGAGGTGGGTGGGTGCGGGGATGGGTGCAGGGGCTGGGTGGGTGCAGGGGCTGGTGCGGTTGGGGACGGCGGAAACTGTGTGGGTACGGCTGAGACCTGGTGCGTGCGGCGGGCAAGGGGGCACGGACGGTGCCTTTGATGCGGAGAAGCCAGGTGCCGGGACTGCGGGTTCTCGAGGCGTGTGCGGTGCAGCGGAGCCAGGTGCCGGGACGGCGGGTTCGACAGGTGCGGCGAGGTTTCGGACCGCAGGGCCGGCACCGCGCGGCCCCAACTGCGTCAGCGGTGGGCGGCGGTGTCGGCCAGTGCGGCTCGGGCAGCATGGAGTCCGGCCATGCCGTGGACTCCTCCGCCGGGTGGCGTGGACGAGGAGGCCAGGTACAGGCCGGGCGTGGAGGTCCGGTGGGGGCTGAGAACCGGGGCGGGGCGCAGGATCTGCTGCAGTCCGCCCATGGACCCTCCGGCCACGTCCCCTCCGATGAGGTTGGGGTTCCAGGACTCGAGCGCCGACGGCGGGGTGGCCACCCGGCGGACGATGCGATCCCGGAATCCGGGGGCGAAGCGCTCGATCTGTGCTTCGATCAAGCCGTCGACCGGGGCGTCATAGCCGCCGGGCACGTGGGCGTAGGTCCACAGCACGGTCTTGCCTGCCGCCTCACCGGTGGCCCGGGAGGGATCCGCCCCCTGCTGCTGGCACACCATGACGAAGGGCCTCTCCGGGAGCCGTCCGGCCTTGGCCTCGCGCTCCGCGTATTCCATCTCAGCGAGCGTCCCACCCACGTGGACGGTGCCGGCGCCACCGACCCTCGAGTCCGTCCATGGGACCGGCCCGTCGAGCAGATAGTCGATCTTGGACGCCCCGGTGCCGTATGTCCACCGCCGGAGATGGCCGGCGTAGCGATCGGTGAGGTCGGCGCCCTGGAGTTGCAGCAGCTGGCGCGGCGTCAGGTCGAGCAGGATCGCATCGGCACCGGCGAACTCACCGAGGTCGGTGACCTCGTGGTTCAGGTGGATGCGGCCCCCGTGGGCGTGCAGGACCGAGGCCAGCGCGTCCACGATTCCCTGGGATCCGCCCCGGGCGACAGGCCAGCCGCGGGTCATGCCGAGGGCCCCGAAGATCAGGCCGAAGGCCGAGGTCAACACATGTGAGGGCGGCAGGATGGCATGGATGGAGGACCCTGCGAACAGGGCGCGGGCCGGCTCGTCGCGGAAGATCGTGCGGCCGAGGGCTCCGGACGGCCAGAGCGCCCGCACCCCGAACCGGGCCATGCTGATCAGGTGCGGAGGCAGGCGGACCAGGGAGGGGCCCAGGATGTTCTCCAGATGGGCGTCGATGTTGCCGACCAGGGGTGCGTGCAGTCGCTGCCAGGCCGCTCCATCTCGTCCCAAGTCCCTGACCGTGGCCTCCATCGAGTCCTGCAGGAGGGCCGCGGGCTGCCCGTCGAGCGGGTGCGCCATGGGGTGTTCCGGATGGAGCCATGCCAGGCCGTGATCGGTCAGTCCCAGGTCACGGAAGACGGGACTGGCCACGCCGAAGGAGTGGCCTGCGGCCCCCAGGTCCACGATGGTTCCCGGGCCCAGAAGGTCGGTGGAGGCCGAGGCACCGCCGTAGGCCGAGTGGCGCTCGTGGACGTCCACCTCCCAGCCGGCCCGGGCCAGCACCGCGGCAGCGGTGAGCCCGTTGGGCCCGGAACCGACGACGACGGCCCTGCGGCCGCCACTGGTACGCGCCGCCTGAGCGCCTGTCCTGTCCTGCGGTGTCTGCTGAGCCATGGGGTCTGCTTCCGTCCTTTGAAGATCCTGTGAATATCCTGCAGGGCCGGAATGAGACGTGGATGAGCCGGGGATGAGATCTTGATGAACGCCGCGCTCAGTCGTCGGCTACCGCCCCGGCAGTCCTCCCGTCTGCCTCCCGGACTGGGCCCGACTCAGCCAAGTCCTGCGGACGCGTTGCGGGGTCCAGGGGCGCTCCGGACTGATATGCCGCACGGGCCAGGGTGTTAGAGGCCATGGAGGAGACGATCACCAGTGCGGCGATCGTCATGAGCGATACCAACAGCGTCCACCATTCGAAACCGTCGCGGCCCGTCAGGTGGACGAAGACGCCAAGGACCGCCAGTGGCAGTCCCATGCCGGTGGCCGAAGAGAACACGTTCATCATCTGCAGAGCGTCCTTCGCCCTAAGCATGGCCGTGGCCGAGAGCAACACGAACAGGCCCCCGCCGAGGATGAAAACGGCCGACACCAATTCATAGACGTCGAATGCGGTCATCAGCGTTCTCCCCTCGTGAGGATGCGGGCCAGGGCCACGGTGGCCAGGATACCCAGGAAGGCTGCCAGCATGGCGGCGTCCTGGACGATGGCCGATTCGGTCTGGACGCCGATGATCATCAGGATGCCGATGGAGGCGAAGTACACGAGGTCGCCGACCACCGCCCGTTCGGCAGCCGAGGTGGCGGAGTAGACCCGGCAGAGGCCCAGGATCACCGCGGCGGCGAGAATTCCCATGGCCAGGGCAAGTACGAGGTCCGGGATGGAGTCGAAGATCATGGACGCCGCCCTTCCTGAGCATCTGCTCGCACCTCGGGCCGATCATCCCAGCCGCTGCCCCGTGTCATCCTCAACAGACGATCCTCCATGTCCCGCAGTCCCTCTCTCACAGAGTCCCGGTCCGCGTCGAACACGGAATGCACGAAGACCGTGGCCGGCTCGGTGTCCGTGCCATGTGCCGTGCCGACCACCAGGGTTCCCGGGGTGATGGTGATGGAGGAGGCCATCCACGTCACCTCGAGATCCGTGGTACCCCGCAGCGGAAAACTCACGATCGACGGTTGGGCGAACGTGCCGGGCGTGAGGGTCCGCCGGGCGACCAGCAACGACCCCGAGATGACCTGACCGATCAGCCAGACCAGGTAGCGGACCATGTTCCAGATGCTGAAGCGCCAATGATCACTCATTCGATGCCACCTCCCAGGACCGCCTCCACATAGGGTCCGGTCTCGAACAGGCCGGCCGCCGCCGTCTCGATGAACGGCATCAGCGTACCGGCGAAGACGAAGAGCAGCACGGAGACTCCGATCATCACGACGCCCGGAGCCAGCAATCGGCCCGGGATCCGGACCGAGTCCGGCACCGCTTCCTCCGGACCACGGTCCCGGCTGCCGTCGGCCAGGACCGGCCGGTACAGGCGCAGCGGCTCGCCGGCGAAGGACCGGCCCCACAAGCGTTGCAGAGCCACGAGGGTCGCCACGGAGGCCACCACGATCGCGGTCAGGAACACCGGGGTGTACCACGCAGGGTTGCCACCATCCTCGGGACCGACCACCGAGACGGCCAGCCCCAGCTTGGCCCACAGGCCCGAGGTCGGCGGGAGGCCGGCCAGGGACAGCAGTCCGAGGGCGACCACGACGGCGGCCAGACGGTCCCGGTGCAGCATTCCGGAGAGCTTGCCGAGGATCCCGGTTCCATAGGTCTGCTCGACCGCACCGGCCGTGGTCAGCAGTGATGCCATGGTGACCACATGGTGGATGAGGTAGAACAGGCCGGCTGCCACGGCGGCCGGTGAGGCGATGGCCACGCCGATGAGGATGTGGCCCACACCGGCGATCATCTGGAAGGCCATGACCCCGCGGAAGCGGCTCTCGCCGAGTGACCCGAGCGCCCCCAGCACCATGGTGGCGAGGACGACGACGGCGATCACCACCGCGACCGTGGTCGCCGTGCCGTGGGGGGCCGACGTCGTGACCGTGTTTCCAGCCGGGCCGGCAGAGCCTCCCGGCGCGAACGCGGTGAAGTAGATCCGGAAGATCGCGTACAGCGCGACCTTGGTGTGGAGTGCGGAGAACAGCGCCATGATGCCCGCCGAGGTGCCCGGGTAGGCGCGCGGCATCCAGCCGTGGACGGGGACCACCCCGGCCTTGATGGCCAGGGCCAGCAAAACGACCGTGACGGCCAGGGCCACTTGCGGGTCCTCGCCGGCTTGTCCGGCCAGGGCGGCCAGGTTGACGGTGCCCGCCGAGCCGTAGACGAGGCCCACGCCCATCACCAGGATCGCGCTGGTGACGAGGTTGACGATCACGAACATACGGCTGATCCCGAGCCGCCGCCACGTGCCCGTCACGGCGATCAGCGCATAAGAGGGCAGCAGCATGACCTCAACGAACACGAAGAGGTTGAACAGGTCTCCGGTCAGCAGGGCGCCGTTGACGCCGGACATCAGCAGCAGTGCGAGAGCCGGAACGAACCGCAGCCGGTCCTCGCCGGAGGCGGTGAGGAACCAGCACGAAGCCGCGGTCGCCAGGCCGGTCGTCGCCAGCAGCACCGCCGTCAGCGTGTCCGAGACGAACGGGATGGCGATCCCGCCCTCAAAGCTGCCGATCGCGCTGGCCAGGACCGGGGCGTTTTGGTGATGGACCATCAGCGCGACGGCGGAGGCCAGCACCAGCACCGGAACGGCGATGATGAGGATGCGGTCCAGTACCCGGCGGCGCAGGATCACCGAGATCCCGGCGAACAGCAGGGGGACGGCCACGAAGAGCGGCAGCAGGGAACCGATGAACTGGTCGGTCATGCGTGGTCCACCCCCTGCTGGTTCCCTGGCTGGTGCTCTGGCTGGCTGGCGGTCTGGCTGTCGTGCCTGATGCCTGACTGGACGTCGTGCTGTCCGGCTGGCGGGTTTGATGGCCGGTCGTCTGGCTCATCTGGCTCGTCGTGGTCGCTGACGATGGGTGACCTCTCCTGATCGTCGTTCCGCCCGATGACCGCCAGCGCGAGCATAAGGATGGTGGTGGCCATGGCGATGACGATGGCCGTCAGCACGAAGGCCTGTGGCAATGGGTCGGCGGACTCGGCGACGGAGGTGCTGTCCATGAGCGGCTCGTGGCGCCACCCGGGTACACCGCTGGCCAGCAGCAGAAGGTTCGCGGAGTGGGAGATCAGGGTGAGCCCGAAGATGGCGCGCACCATGTCCCTTTGCAGCAGCAGCCAGACTCCGGCGGTAGTCAGCACCCCGACGGTGATGGCAAGGACGAAGATGGAGTCGAACATGTCACCGCCCCCATTCTTCGGGCCGGACGCCGGACGAGATGTGTTGCGTCTGCGGCCGGACGGGGATGGAGCTGGTCACGGGTGCGGCTTCCTCCTGGGTGTCCGGTGCCGGGGTGTCGATCTCACCCAGGAAGGCCTCATCCACGCGCTCCCGGGTGCTTTCGCCGCCTTCCTGCTCGGCGGAGGCGGGTGCCGTACCGAGGACGTTGAAGGCCAGCATGACCAGGCCGATCACGGCGAGGTAGACGCCGGCGTCGAAGATCATGGACGTGGTCACGTGCTGCCCCAGGAGATAACCGTGCTGGGGTTCCATATAGGTCCCCGTGAACGCCATGTTCACCAGGCCGATGGTCACGGCGATCACCACGCCGCCGCCGATGAGGAACAACGGGGCACGTGGAGGACCGATCTGACGGTCCTTCGAGGTCGAAAGGTACAGCAGTCCGACCACGGCCGAGCCGACCAGTGCAGCGATGAACCCACCGCCGGGCTCGTTGTGACCGCGGAGGAAGAGGATCGCTGAGACCACGGCGAGAATCGGCAGGATCACCTTGAGCATCAGTTGCAACTGGCTGGTGTTGGCCCACGAGTCCAGAATGGCGCGCCGAGCGGTCGGGGTGCCCAGCTCGGGACCCTCCGGGGCGCCGGAGCCGTCGTCCTCGCCGGGCGTTGCCGGCATCAGTTGAGGGTCCAGGTGGCGATTGCGGATGGTGGAGAGAATGGCGGCAATGGCCACCCCGGTCATCCCCAGCACGGCCAGTTCCCCGAGGGTGTCCAGCGCCCGGAACTCCACCAGGATGACGTTGACGATGTTGACCCCGCCGGTGATGTCCTGGCCGTTCTCGAGCAGGTAGGTGCCGACCTCCGACTTCTCCCGGCGGCCGGTCAGCCCCCAGACGGCCAGGCCGGTCGCCAGCCCGGCGCTCACGGAGATGAGGGCGGCCGGCACGGCGCGCCGGGTGCGGACGCGCCGGAAGGTCCGCGGCAGCTTCTGCAGGACCAGCATGATGACGATGACGGTCAGGGACTCCACGAGCAGCTGGGTGAGGGCCACGTCCGGGGCGCCGAGGGAGACGATCTGCACGGTGACCAGGATCCCGACAGCGGACAGCGCCACGGTGGCACCGAGGCGGGAGCGGGCCATGGCCACGCCCAGCGCCGAGACGGCCAGCAGGATCAGCAGCACGATGTCCGACGCCCGGTTGAGGTTCGGCTGCAGCGGCGGCAGGGAGCCGCCGGCGTTCAGGAGGAGCACTCCGGGCACCACGATGGCGGCCAGGGACAGCACCATCATGGCCGCGTGGGAGGCGGCGGCGTCCCGCGCGGTGAGACGGTTGACCCCTGAGCCGAGCGCCGCCAGTGCCGCGGTGGCGGACTCGATCAGCCCGGACCCGCTGAAGGGCAGCTCTGCCCGTTCCAGGGCGGGCCAGAGACGGTGACGGAACGCCAGGGTGCCCAGGCCCACAGCCAGCACGGCCACGGTGGTCAGCAGTTCCGGGGTGACACCGTGCCACAGGACGAAGTGCGGGTGCACCTCCGCTCCGGGCAGGGCAGCCGTGGCCGCCGCGCCAACGGCGGTGTCCAGCAGGGGCAGGGCGAACAACGCGGCCACGGAGGCCAGGATCGGCAGCGCGGTGGAGCCCACGAGGATGGTGCCGGGCGCGTGGCCGGCGTCATCGTTGTGGGCGTGACTCGCTGCCGGTGCGGGCTCCGGTGCCGTGGCACGCCGGGGATCCCAGAAGCCGCCCACCACGATCTTGGCGCAGTAGGCCACCGTGAGGACGGATCCGAGGGCGGCACCGGCCAGGGCCGCGGGGCCAGCCCAGGCGGGCAGGGTTGCGGCGGCAGCTCCGGCGGCCACCCAATCCGTGGACCAGGCGTTGAGCGCGGTGAAGATGGACTCCTTGGAGACGAAGCCGAGCAGCGGCGGGATGCCGGCCATCGCCCCGGCACCCAGGACCGTCACCGCGAAGGTGCCGGGCAGGACACGGCGCAGCACGGGCATCTGACGCAGGTCACGCGTGCCCGTGGCGTGGTCCACCACCCCGACCATCATGAACAGGCCGGACTTGAACAGGGCGTGCGCGATGGTGTGGATCAGGGCGGCGGCGATGCCGGCCTCCGTGCCGGTGCCGATGGCCGCGACGATGAGCCCGAGCTGGCTGACCGTCGAGTAGGCCATCAGCTTCTTGAGGTCGTGCTGCTGCAGCGCCCGCCAGCCGCCGACGAGGGCGGTGACGAGGCCTGCGGTGACGAGCAGGACCGACCACAGCGCGTTGTCATGGAACGCCGGGGAGAACCGCAGGAGCAGGAAGATGCCTGCCTTGACGACTGCGGCGGCGTGGAGGTAGGCGGACACCGGGGTGATGGCGGCCATGGCGTCCGGCAGCCAGGAGTGGAACGGGAACTGGGCGGACTTGGTCATCGCGGCGAGCGCGATGAGCAGTCCGATGGTGGTGGTGAACGCCGGATCGGACGTCCACAGGCCTCCAGCGGCCTCGGGGTCCAGGATCTCCGAGAGGTCGGTGGTGCCGGCGCGCACGGCCACCAGGACGACGGCCACGAGGAGGGCCAGTCCGCCGAGGAACGTCACCAGCAGAGTGCGCATGGACGGGGCGAAAGCGGAGCGACCGGAGCGGGCGATGAGCAGGAACGAGGCCAGTGAGGTGAGCTCCCAGCACAGGAACAGCACCATCAGGTCATCGGCGGTGACCAGACCGACCATCGACACCGTGAACAGGGCCATGCCGAGGTAGAAGCTCAGGTACGCCGAGGGCCGCATCCCGGCGTCGAGGTACCGGGTGGAGTACACCAGCACGACGGCACCGATGAGCAGGGAGATCAGCGTGAAGACGCTTGAGATGGGGTCCGCGGCGAAAGACAGGTCGATCCCCCACGCCGGGATCCAGGGGATGGACCACGTGTTCGCGGCCGGTCCGGAATCGCTCCCCGTACCGGCGGAGCCGCCCGCCTGCAGGGCCGGAAGATAGAGCACCGCGGCGCCCAGGTAGGCGGCGGCCAGCGGCCAGCCGGCGTTGCGTCCCAGCCAGCGGCAGAACAGTGGGGTGAGGATGAGGCCGACCGCCAGCAGGGCAAGCGTGAGGGCGATGGACATGCGACTCACCCTACCGAAGCCCGGTGGACCCGCGGTCCAGGGCGGCCCTGTCTGAGCCGTTATCGCGGCGGCCGGCGCGACGCCCTTTAAGCAGTCGCGATTCGGGGACTGTCCTCGGAGTCGTTCGCTGCCAGCGAACGAATGGCGTCGGACAGATCCACCAGCAGCCGCCGATCGGCCGGGTGGCCGCTGGCCCGGTCGGTCACCAGGCCGACGGCCAGGTCCAGGTCCGGGTCCGCCCACCCCAGACAGACGTCCGATCCGTTGTGCCCGAAGGTCCGTTCCGTGCTGGTCTCCCCCAGCGGGCATCCCGCTCCGGTGCCGCCGAGTTGCACCCCGGTGCCCCAGCGGGTGGGCAGCCGGGTCCAGCCGTCCGGGCCCCCGTCCGAGCTCGGCGCGCACAGCGCCTCCCGCTCCGGGGCCTGGAGCAGATCCCGGTAGAACCGGGCGAGCTCCAGTGCTGTCGTGGAGATCCCGGCGGCCGGGATCTGGGCCTGCCGGACGACCCGGCGGTTCAGCAGGGCCGCGATCACGGGTCCGCCCGGGGCGGCGCGAAGGGAGCCGTCGAAGGGCAGGCAGCGGTGCAGCTCGGCGTCCGGCACACCGGGATGAACGTCCTGGAGTCCGGCCGGCTCCAGGACCAGCTCCCGCAGCAGCCCCGCCCAACCCATTTCTCCGTCCACTCCGGTGGCCCGCCCGGCAGCCCGCCGTGCCACCTCCGCGAGGATGAACCCGAAATCAAGAGGCTGGTAGGCGGGCCCGGCACCGTATCTCCGGTCCCGACGCCGGCCTGCCGCCACCCGCCGCAGGGACGCCTCGGTGCGGTGCATGGCCACCACGGCGGCCGGATAGGGCCCGGCCGAGGGGACGGCGGAGCGGTGTGTCAAGACCTCGCGGAGGGTGGTCCCGGCTTTCGAGGTCCTCTCGTTCCGCGGCCACCGGCGGCCCGCGCCGTAGTCGGGCCAGTACGTGGCCACGGGTGCATCGAGGTCGAGCAGGCCCTCGCCGGCGAGCCGGTGCACCAACAGGGAGGTGAAGGGCTTGGAGGCGGAGAACAGCCAGCCCAGGGCATCGGGCCGGCAGCGGACGGCCCCGTCTACCACGGTCTGGCCGCGGTGGATCACGGCCAGCTGCACCGAGGCTCCACGGGAGGCCGCCAGTTCGAGGAGATCGGAGGCTTGCACGGTCCCAGCGTAATGAAGCTCCGCGCACCATGTCCCGTGCCGGCGTCGGCACCGGGCCGCCCTACACTCGGCTGGTGGAGAACTTCTGGCTGGCCTTCGGGCTGACACTGCTCGCCGGCCTCTGCACCGGTATCGGCGGGCTGATCTCGGTGGTCCCGCGGCGCGCATCCGGAGCGTTCCTGTCCGTCTCGCTGGGCTTCTCGGCCGGCGTCATGCTCTATGTCTCCTTCATGGAGATCATGCCCAAAGCCCTGGACTCCCTGACCGCGGCCAACGGGCCGGCTGCCGGACCGTGGGCCGCCGGTGCCGCGTTCTTCGCCGGAATCCTGCTGATCGGCGTCATCGACCGGCTGGTGCCCGAGCAGATCAACCCGCACGAGCCCGGCTTGGTCCACGATCCGGCTGCGGCCGTGAAGCGCCGCCGGATGATGAAGACCGGCACCGTGACCGCCCTGGCCATCGGCGTGCACAACTTCCCCGAGGGCTTCGCCACGTTCATCGCCGGACTGACCGACCTGCAGGTGGCACTGCCCGTGGCCCTGGCGATCGCCCTGCACAACATCCCGGAGGGCGTGGCCGTGGCCGTGCCGATCCGCGAGGCGACCGGATCCCGCCGCAAGGCCGTCCGATGGTCCTTCCTCTCCGGACTGGCTGAACCGGCCGGTGCGCTGATCGGCTTCGCCCTGCTGATGCCGTTCATGAACGACTTCACCCTGGGGCTCACCTTCGCCCTGGTGGCCGGCATCATGGTGTTCATCTCCCTCGATGAGCTGTTGCCCACCGCGCGCGAGTATGGGAAGCACCATCTGGCCATGTATGGGCTCGTGGCCGGCATGGCCGTCATGGCCGTTTCGCTGTTGCTGTTCGCGACGCTGTAGAACTGACCCATGACCACCGACCCCGGCACCAACCCCGGCACCGCCGCCGCACCCACTCCTGGTGAACCCACACCTGGCGGACCCACGACCGGCGCATCCTCGGCCGGTGCATCCTCTGCCGATCCGGCCCCGCGGGACGGACGGACCGGGCGGGATGCGCGGGCCGGGCGGGGAACGATCGGCGTCACGCTGGCGGTGCTGGCCGTGGTGTTCATCGCCGTCAACCTGCGTCCGGGGGCCACCGCCCTGGGACCGGTCCTGGCCGAGGTGTCCGCGTCCCTGGAGATCGACGGCACCGTGGCCGGGGTCATCACGGCACTGCCGGGGCTGATGTTCGGGCTCGTGGGATTCGTGGCCGTGAGCCTGGGTCGCCGGGCGGGGCTCTCCCTGACCATCGCGCTCAGCCTGATCGTGATGGTCGTCGGCCTGCTGTTGCGCCCCTTCGCCCCGTCCATCTGGGTCTTCATCCCGTTCACCGCCCTGGCGCTGGCCGGCATGGCCGTGGGCAACGTCCTGGTCCCCGCGTGGATCAAACGGCATGGCGGTGGCCGCACGGTGGCCCTGATGACCCTCTACAGCATGTTCCTCACGGTGGGCGGATCCGCCGGTTCCGGCCTCGCCGCACCTCTGGCCGAAGCGGCCGGCACCACCCTGTCCGCCGGTGACCCGGCCGAGGGCTGGAGGTGGTCACTCGGATTCTGGGGGCTGGCCGCCGTCGTGCCCTTGGTGTTGTGGCTGCTGGTGGCCCGCCGCACAGGGCACGACTTCCCGGGCACCCCGCCGAAGGACGAACCAGACCGGCCGCTGCGGTCCTCCCCCACGGCCGTGTTCCTCATGGTGCTGTTCGGGATGCAGTCCATGAACGCCTATGTCCAGTTCGGCTGGCTGCCGCAGATGTACCGGGACGCCGGACTGGACGCCACTCTGGCCGGTGCCCTGCTGTCCGTGGTCGCGGCGCTGGGCGTGGTCGGCGGGCTCGTGATGCCCACCGTGATCGACCGGTCCAGGACTCTGGCCCCGTGGATGATCGGCTTCGGCATCGCCACCACCGCCGGCTGGGCCGGGATGCTGCTGGCCCCGGCCGAGGGCGGCCTGTGGTGGGCCATCCTGCTGGGTCTGGGCGGCTTCGCGTTCCCGACCGCGATCGCCCTGATCCCCGCGCGCAGCCGGCAGCCGCATGTCACCGCACGGCTGTCCGGCTTCGTCCAGCCCTACGGCTACATCGTGGCCGCCGTCGGCCCGATGGCCGTCGGCTTGATTCATGCGGCCACGGGCAACTGGATTCTGGTGCTCATCCTGCTGGCCTGCTCCGGAGTCGTCTTGGCCCTGGCCGGACTCCGCGTCTCCGCCCGTGTCTATGTGGATGACGAGATCACGGTGCAGCGGGGCTGACCGGCCGCCGGTCAGTAGACGACGGCCTCCTGCAGGGTGGCCTCCCCCGAACGCTCGTCGCCCGCCTCGGTGGTCCACTCGACGGTGATGATGTCCCCCACGTTGTGGTCGTTGACGATTGTCGAGAGCTCGGCGGCCGAGGTCACGGGCTGGCCGTCCACGGTGCGGACGATGTCCCGTTCCCGGAGTCCGAGCTGATCGGCAGAGGAACCCGGCGTCACCTCGATCACGACCGCCTGCTCCTGCTCAGTGCCCACCACGATGCCCAGGGCGCCGTCCATCCCGATGCTGACGGAGTCCGTCTCCTCACCGGAGAGGACCTGCTCCACCACGTCCAGGGCCACGGTCACCGGAATGGCATACCCGTCCACCTCCTCGGCCGTCTCCCCCTGGGATGCCGCCGTGGTGATGCCGATGACCTGGCCGTCCCCGTCCACCAAGGGCCCACCCGAGTAGCCCGGGATCACGTCCGCACTGGTCTCGATGAGACCCGACAGCCGGGACATGTCATCAGGGGCACCGGAGGAGGCCACGATCGACTCGTCCAGTCCGGTCAGCTCACCGGTCACGGCCGTGAGGTATCCCTGGCCACCACCGTTGCCGACGGCCGCCGTGGGCTCACCCCGGTCCGGGAGCTCCGTGTTGATGGAGGCCGTGGCCAGGGAGGGCGCGTCCTCGATCTGCAGCACGGCGACATCGTGCAGCGAATCGCGTCCCAGCACCGTGGCCGTGTAGACCTCACCGGAGTCCGCGACGGTCACCGAGACCTCGGACGCGTCCTCGACGACGTGGTAGTTGGTGATGGCCAGCCCGTCATCGGTGAGGACGGCCCCTGTGCCGGTGCCCATGCCACTCATCAACTGGGTGTCCACCATGAGCACCCCCGGGGCATCCGTGACCCGGGTGCCCTGGTCCAGGCCGGCGTCGTTCAGGTTCGGGCCGGCTTCCCAGTCCACCTGGATCCCGTCGTGGCTGTGCTGCAGGGCCTCGCCGAGAGGGACGCCGCCGGTGGCCGGTAACGCCGGCCCGTGGTCCTGTGCCGCCACGATGTCCTGGATCTCCTCGAAGATCAACAGGCCCACGCCACCGGCCAGGATGGTTGCGGCAAGGAATCCCGAGGCGACGATCAGGCGATAGGCAGGGCTCCGGCGTCGGCGGCGTGGCGGTGGATGCGGAGCCTGGTGCTGCTGTGCGGGCTGGTACTGCTGCGCGGGCACGCCATAGATCGGACCGACGGCGGGGGGCCGGTCCGGAAAGGGCGGGACCCCGACCGGCGGGCGGTCGGGATCCCCCGTGTTCTCAAGGTCTTTCACGGTACTCCGGTGATCAGGACGGGACGTGATGGACCGGGCGGAATCAGATCAGCCGCGGACGGCTGCCAGGGCGGAGTCGTAGTCCGGTTCGGTGGTGATCTCCGGGACGACCTCGGTGTAGGTCACCGTGCCCTGCGGGTCGATCACGATGACGGCCCGGGCCAGGAGTCCGACCATGGGCCCGTCGGCCAGGGTGACCCCGTAGTCCTCGCCGAAGGTGGAACGGAACACCGAGCCGGTGGTGACGTGGTCGATGCCCTCGGCGGTGCAGAAGCGGCCGGCAGCGAAGGGCAGGTCGGCCGAGACGGCCACCACGGTGGTGTTCTCCAGGTCCGCGGCCGCCTTGTTGAACGTGCGGACGGACTGCGCGCAGACGCCGGTGTCCATGGAGGGAAAGATGTTCAGCACGATCGTGCGCCCGGCCAGGGACTCCAGGGTGACCGGTGCCAGGTCGGACCCGGTGAGGGTGAAGGCGGGTGCGGGGGTGCCCTCGGCGGGCAGCTCCCCGACCGTGTTGACGGGGCTGGACTTGAATGCGGTGGTTGCCATGCGCTCCAACCTAGCGGTTTAGGCTGGCGAGGTGGAACTGCGCAGCAATGTCACCGATACCGCACTGCTCTTCGAGGGCGGTGGGATGCGGGCGTCCTACACGTCCGCTGTGGCGGTCGCCCTGCTTGAGGCGGGCATCCACCTGGACTTCGTGGCCGGCATCTCGGCCGGGTCGTCCAATACGGCCAACTACCTGGCCCGGGACCCGTGGCGGGCACGGCATTCCTTCGTGGACTTCGCCGCCGATCCGAAGTTCGGCAACTGGAAGACGTTCCTGCGCGGGGACGGCTTGTTCAACGCCAAGTACATCTACGAGGAGACCGGCCTCCCGGACCAGGCCCTCCCCTACCCGTGGGAGACCTTCCTGGCCAACCCGGCGACCCTGCGGCTGGGTGCCTTCGACGCCGAGTCGGGCCAGCCCGTGTGGTGGGGCCGCGAGGACATCGAGGAACTGGCCGACCTGATGGTGCGGGTCCGTGCCTCCTCCACGATGCCGGTGCTCATGCCGCCGGTTCGGCTGGACGGGCGGACCTACGTGGACGGCGCCCTGGGCCCGGACGGTGGGATCCCCCTGTCCGCCGCCGTCGACGCCGGCCACGACCGGTTCCTGGCGGTGCTCACGCGCGAACGCGGTTACGTCAAGGCACCGGAACGGTTTCCCCGGTTCTACCTGCGCTACTTCCGCAGGCATCCGGCGATCGCCGAGGCGCTGCTCACCCGGTGGCAGCGGTACAACACGACGCGGGAGCGGTTGTTCGAACTCGAGCGTCAGGGGCGGGCCTACCTCTTCGTGCCGGAGACCATGCCGGTGTCCAATGGCGAGAAGGACGTGGTCAAGCTCGCCGCCGCGCACGAGGCCGGGCTGGCACAGGCGCGCCGGGAGATGCCGGCCATCCGGGACTTTCTCGGCCTGCCGGCGGCGTGATGGCTCCCGGTGGCCGCTGCGGGCCGGCCGTGACGCCGACCGTGGCGCGCTGACCGCTACTGAGCCTGACCGCTACTGAGCGGAGTCAGGCAGCCCGAACACTCGGTCGAAGAGCCAGGCGTAGACCGCGTTGTAGATGAGGAAGAAGACGATCAGGGCCGCCTCATAGAGGAAGGCCTCCCACAGACCGACCTGCAGCAGCACGGCCACGGCCGGCACCAGGACGATCACCAGGCCGAGCTCGAACAGCAGCGTGTGCAGCAGGCGGATGCGCAGGGGCCGGCCGGTGTGGCCCGAGCGCCGCTCCCAGCGCTCGAACAGCGTGTTGAACACCATGTTCCAGATCAACGCCACCACGGAGGACAACACCCCGACGGCGGCGCTGGCGCCGGCCGGGTTGCCCATCAGCGCGAGGATGACCGTGGTGAAGCCGATGGCGAGCGCCTCGAAGACGACGGCGTAGACGACGCGGCGCACGGCCGGCGTCGGGAAGACGCGGCGACCGACCAGGGCCCGGCGGCCGCCGGGGGCCAACGGCACCTCACGGTGGACGGCGTCTGACGCGGAGTCAGTGGCGGGCGCGGGGTCAGTCACGGGCCCGGTCGTGGGCTCGCTCGAGGGGTGGGGCGCAGTGCCGGGCATAACGAAAAGACCTCCAAGATGTATCCATGGGAAGGCCTCGACCGGTTTCGCGTCCATGGAAGCAGATGCTCGGCGTCGTGGCCCGATCGCCCGGCAGGCCCCGAGAAGTCCAGGGTGGCCGGATACGGATCGGTGGGGACCGGTGGTCCCATGACGCCGTGTGGTGACTCTACCAAGGTTGAACTCCCGGGACGACGCGGCTATTCCCTGCCGGCCCCGTCATGGGTTGGTGCGCCGTCGTCGTATGCTCTGAGCATGCCGATCACGCGAGATGACCGCGAGACCCTGCCCGCCTCGCCAGTCCCGGTACCCCCGGCCCACCCGTCCGGGGGCCACCGGTGAGCGGCGGACTGGTCGCCCTCCTGGACGACGTCGCCGCCCTCGCCCGCATCGCGGCGGCCTCGGTGGATGACATCGCTGCCGGAGCCACGAAGGCCGGCGCCAAGGCCGTGGGCGTCGTGATCGACGACGCGGCCGTCACCCCGCAGTACATGTCCGGGGCAGACCCGTCCCGCGAGTTGCCGATGATCAAGAGGATCTTCTGGGGCTCGCTGCGGAACAAACTCCTGATCATCCTGCCGGCGCTCCTGCTGGTCAGCGCGTTCATCCCGTGGATCATCCCGTGGATCCTCATCCTGGGCGGCACGTACCTCTGCTATGAGGGCGCCGAGAAGGTCTGGCACAAGCTGCGCGGCCACCATGCCGAGAAGCAGACTCCGGCCACCGAGAAGGGGCCTGAGGCCGAGGACAAGGTGATCAAGGGGGCCATCACCACCGATTTCATCCTGTCCTGCGAGATCATGGTCATCTCCATGAACGAGGTCGCCGACGAGAGTATCTGGTTCCGCGCCCTCATCCTCGTCGTGGTGGCGGTGGCGATCACCGTGCTCGTGTACGGCGCCGTGGCGCTGATCGTCAAGATGGACGACGTCGGCCTGCACCTCGCTCAGAAAGAGGGCACCGGAACCCGGCGGTTCGGCGAGATGCTGGTCAAGGCCATGCCGCGGGTCCTGGCCGCCATCACGTTCATCGGCACCATCGCGATGCTGTGGGTCGGCGGGCACATCCTGCTCCAGCAGTCGGCCGAACTGGGGCTGCATGCCCCCTATGACCTGGTCCATACCCTCGAAGCCCCCGTGGCCGCGCTGCCCGCCGTGGGCGGGTTCCTCGGCTGGCTGGTGAACACGCTGTGCTCGGCCGTCATCGGGTTGATCTGGGGCCTGGCCGTCATGGTCGTGCTGCATCCTCTGCTCCGGCTGCTGCCGATCGGCACGTCATCCGACGCCGTGGAGGATGCCGGCCACGAGGACGGTTCCCTCCGGGCCGCCGTGGCCGGTCACCGTCCGGGCCGCCGGTCTACGACGCAGAGCCCGGGTCCGGCTCAGGACCCGGGATCCGAACCGCCGGCCTAGTGGGCCGTTGCGAGGCCGACCGGCCGGCCTAGCGGGCCGCGTCGCTGGACGCGGCAGACTCGACGGAGAAGGCCCACATCACGCCGAAGCGGTCGAAGACCTGGCCGTACCAGTCGCCCCAGGGTGCCTTCTCGAACGGCATGTTCTCGGACCCGCCGCCGGAGATCAGCGTGCCGATCAGTTCCCGGGCGAGGTCCGGACTCTCCACCGTGTAGAGCAGTGAGTATGCGGTGTCCCTGATCGGGTAGTCCTGGCCGTCCATGGAGTCGCCGCCGGCGAGCTCGCCGCCCGGCAGGGACAGGGTCACATGGGCTACCGCCTGCGGGTCGGGCTCGAAAGGCATACCCTCCATGGGCGCATCGGCATAGCGCAACAGGTCCAGCGTGCCACCGAACACCTCATGCCAGTGCTCAAACGCCTCGGCGGTGTGCCCGGGCAGGGAGATATAGGTCGCGAGGGAGGTACTCATGAGTGCTCCTAGTTCTAGTCTTGTTCCAGTGGTGAGGCGGTGTGGCGCCCACATTCGAGGTGGTTCAGGCTGTGACACCAGCATGTTCTCCCGAGGAGAGGGCCGCACCTCCGATCCTGCGCAGCCCGGCGGATTCCCCACGGCGGATTCCTCACCGAGACCCACGGCGTCGAACCGGGAGCCTTGGACCGTCCGGACGCCCGGAATACAGTCGAAGCGTGAGAGCAACATCGTCGGGCACCGCCTTCGTCTTCGCGGGAGGAGGCGTTCGCGGCGCCGTGCACGTGGGGCAGTTGAGAGCCTTGTTCGAACGTGGCATCACTCCGGACCTCGTCGTCGGCACCTCCGTCGGGGCCATCAATGGCGCTGTGGTGGCCCGCGACCCGCACCCGGACGTCGCCCACGAGATGCTCCAGATGTGGCAGACGGACGAGGCCCGGGCCGTCTTCGGTCAAGCCTGGACCCGCCAGGCGGGCCGAGTGATCCGCGGCCGCACCTACACGTTGTCCGCCAAGCCCCTCGTCGACCTGATCTCCATGCATTTCCCGCCCCGCACCCAGATCGAGGACCTCGACCTGCCCTTCGTCACGGTCGCCACCTCGATCGAGCGGGCGGCGGAGCGCTCCTTCGACACGGGGCCGCTGGTGCCTGCCGTGGTCGCCTCGGCCACAGTGCCAGGCCTCCTGCCTCCCACCGTCGTCGATCACGAGCACTACTTCGATGGCGGCCTGGTCGCCTCGGTACCTCTGGGCCAGGCTGTCCGCCGCGGGGCCACGACGATCTACGTGCTCCAGGCCGGCCAGCTCGACCAGCAGATGACGGTCCCCACCTCCATGGTGGAGACGCTCCGCGTCTACGTGGACATCACCCGCCGGCACAGCTTCACCCACGCCCTGGAGCACGTCCCCGAGGGGGTCACCGTCTATGTGTTGCCCACCGGCGGCAAGCCCCGGGTCCGTGGGCTCAAGGCGCTGATGTCACTCGAGCACACGGCGGAGCGGGCCGAACTGGCCTACCAGGCGACCTCCGTGGAACTCGACCGGATCGCCGGCATGCACCCGGCCTGAACGTTGCCACCTCCGCCTCCCGTCCCTCTCGACCCGGGCCGTGACAGGACGGGCCGGGGATGCCACGGTGGAGGGATGCGCAGCCCCGACCTGACCACATCACTGCTGGACCTCGCGGCCACCCATGGCCTCGACCTCGACCCGTCCACACTGACCATCAATGAGATGGGCCTCGACTTCCGCGTGGCCCTGGCGACCACGGCGTCCTCCAGTGCCACCAGCCCGAACGACTCCGCCGGGGAACGCTGGGTCCTCCGGGTCCCGCGTCGCCCGGACGCCCTGAAGCGAGCCGAGGTCGAATCCCGGCTCCTGGACCTGGTCGGACCGCAGTTGTCCGTGGCCGTCCCCCAGTGGCGCGTCCAGGCCACCGACCTCATCGCCTATCCAGCGCTTCCGGGGGAACCCGGTCTTACCCTGGACCACGACGGCGCGCCCCTCTGGCACCTCGACGTCACCTCCGAGCGGTATGCCCGCTCCCTCGGGGCGTTCCTGGCCGAACTGCATGCGATCGATCCCGCCGACGCCGCCGCGGCCGGCGTCGAGGTCCTCCCTCCGGACGAGGTGAGGACCCGGTGGGCGCAGGACATGGCGCAGGTGGCAGCCGAGTTCCAGGTGTCACCCGCACTGCAGGACCGCTGGTCGGCGTGGCTGGCAGAGGACAGTTTCTGGCCGGCCTTCTCGGTGGTGACCCACGGGGAGGTGTACCCGGCCCACACGCTCGTGGTGGACGAGGAGATCACTGCGGTGCTGGATTGGACGACGGCGTCCGTGGGCGACCCCGCCAGAGATTTCGCGATCCACCACGCCGTGGCGCCCCCCGAGGTGTTCGCCGCCACGCTGGAGGAGTATGTCCGCCGCGGTGGGCGCATCTGGCCCCGGCTGGGAGAGCACGGCGCTGAGATCATGGCGGCCGGCCCGGTGGCCTACGGACTCTTCGCCCTGCAGTCCGGCGTGGCCGAACACCGGCAGGCGGCGCAGGCCCAACTCAACCCGGAGACTGCCGCAGGCTGAGGTCCGCGTCGCGGCACAGGTCCACGTCGTGGTGGGAAAACAGCTGGGTTCTCAGCTGTGTTCTCAGCTATGTTCCAGGAAGCCGCGGAGGATTTCGACGAATTTCTGAGGTGCCTGGGAGTGCACCCAGTGGCCCGCCTCGCGGATCGTGACCTTGTGGGTCTTGGGGAACAGGGCCCGCATGGTTGCCGTGTTCTCATCGCGAACGTAGTCCGAACGGCCGCCGGCCACCCACAGCACGGGGCGCTCGAACGTGGCCCCGCCCGCGTCCGGGAACCCGCCGATGGCGTCCAGACTGGTCCGCAGCAGTTCCAGGTTCGGCTCCCACGTGTAGCCGTCCGGCCCGCTGCGCAGGTTCTGCAGCAGGAACTGCCGGGTGGTGTCCCAGGGGATGGGCTCCTTCAGCGCCTCGTCCGCGTCGGACCGGCGTTCGATGGCGCTCAGGTCCACGGCAGCCAGGCTGTCCAGCAGGTGTGCGAACTCCCCCTCCGCTCCCCCGGCCTGGGTGGGCGCGATGTCCACCACGATGAGCCGCGAGACCAGGTCTGGGTGCCGCAGTGCCAGCACCATGGCCACCTTGCCACCCAGGGAATGCCCGACGACGGCCACGGGCCCGTCCGCAGCGACGCCAGCCCGCAGGGATTCGGCCACCGAATCGGCCATCTGCCGGTAGTCGACCACGTCGGTCCACTCGGACTCGCCATGATTGGGCAGGTCCACCAGCAGGCTGAGGTATTCCGGGGCCAGATCCTTGGCGATCCGGGTGAAATTCTTTCCGCGGCCGAACAGTCCGTGCAGGAAGACGATGCTGTCCCCGGCGGTCTCGGCGTCGCCGATGCGACTGGTGTGCAGGGTGCTTGCAGAATGGTCAGACACGGTCCGAGCCTAGCCCCGTGAGCCCTTCAATAGGTTCCGCATGATCCGCCGGTTTAGGCTGGAGACCATGTCATCCATGGAATCCGCCGCCGGCAATCCGCCAGGTACGAGCGAGAACACCGACGAAATCCCGAGCAAGACACCGCCACACGAGACACCGCGCACGGGCGGCGACTCCGGCACCGAGAATCAGTACAGCACCCGCCTCATCCCATGGGTCCTGTGGCCGACGCTGATCATCATCGTGCTGTTCGTCGGTGTGACGATTGCCTTCCCCGAGGCCATGGAGTCCGGGATATCGGCCGTCCAGCAGACCGTCATCAGCAACTTCAGCTGGTGGTACCTGATCCTGGCGTTCGGATTCGTGGTGTTCTGCGTTTATCTCGGGTTCTCCCGCAAGGGCAACATCAAGCTCGGCCGGCCCGAGCACCAGCCCGAGTTCTCGACGATGTCCTGGCTGGCCCTGCTCTTCGCGGCCGGCATGGGCATCGGCCTGGTCTTCTACGGCATGACCGAGCCCCTCATCCACTTCGCCACGCCCCGGCCCGGCCTCGATGCCACCGATCCCACCACGGGCGCTGTGGCTGAGGACGCTCTCGCGCTGACCTACCTGCACTGGGGCCTGCAGCCCTGGGCCATCTACGCCGTTGTCGGCCTGGCCATCGCCCATGCCATTCACCGCCGCGGCCGGCCGTTGTCGATGCGCTGGGCCGTCGAGCCCCTGATCGGCGAAAAGGCGACCCGGGGCGGATGGGGCCATGCCATCGACAGCTTCGCCCTGATCGGCACCGTGTTCGGCGTGGCCACCTCACTCGGATTGGGCGTCACCCAGATGGCTGCCGGCCTGCGGTCCATGGGTCTTGTCGGCGAGGACGACCTCTGGGTCGAGTACGCCATGATCGCCGCCGTCACCGGTTTCGTCATCTGGTCCGTGGTGTCCGGCGTGAACCGCGGGATGAAGTGGCTGTCCAACACCAACATGGTCATCGCAGCCGGCCTGGTGCTGTTCCTGCTCATCGTGGGCCCCACCCAGTACCTCGCCAAGGAGATGGTCCAGACCTTCGGCCACTACCTGCAGAACTTCATCGGCAACTCCCTCAACTCCTCTGCCTTCTACGGCGCAGAGGGAGATGCGTGGCAGGCCAGCTGGTCCACCTTCTATTGGGCCTGGTGGATGTCCTGGACACCATTCGTGGGCGTCTTCATCGCGCGCATCTCCCGCGGCCGCACGGTCCGCGAGTACCTGCTCGGCGTCATCCTGGTGCCCACGCTGATCTCCGTGCTCTGGTTCGGTGTCCTGGGCGGCACGGCCATCTACTACGAGAACACCAGGCCCGACTGGTACACCTCGGTGGTCGGCCCTGACGGTTCCGTGGACGTCAATTCGGCCCTCTTCCAGGTCCTGGAACAGCTGCCCGGCGGCGCTGTCCTGGTGGTCGGCGCGATCCTGCTCTCGGCGATCTTCTTCATCACGTCCTCCGACTCCGGCTCACTCGTGATGGCCATGATCGCCACCGGAGGCAATCCCGAACCCCCGAACCGCATCCGCGTGATGTTCGCGGTGGCCACCGCCGTCATGGCCGCAGCACTGCTGCTGGCCGGCGGGCTGTCCGCCATCCAGACACTGGCCATCACCATCGGCCTGCCGTTCACCATCCTGATGGTCCTGATGTGCATCGCCGTCTTCAAGGCGCTGCACGTTAACGTCCAGCGGACCGAGGCCATTCGCCGAATGGCGTTCCTGGCGGATATCTCCGACCGGTTCGGCCTGGAGAGCGACGACGACGCGGTGGACTCCGGGCCTGTCTCGGCCAACACGTGGTGGTCCTCCCTCAGCCGTGAACGGCAGCGGGAGATCCACCAGCGCGTCGGTCCGCACACCGGGCGGCGCGTCCGCCAGGCGGCCGGTACGGCAGGACCCCCCGGTCAGGACGACAGCTCTCAGACGGACAAGACCTCCGACTCCAGCCGCGCATAGCTGGTCTCCATCCCGTCGGCCATGCCGGTGGCGAGGATGGTTTCCCGCAGGGCCTCGTCCGGATAGGTGACGAGGAGGGACAGGAGGGTGCCGCCGTCGACCGGTGTGAGCGTCAGCTCGTTGGTCGTGGCGGTCTCCTCCTGGCCAATCATGGCCTCGGTGGTGACCGACCGGTGCGGTGGCTCGATCTCGAGGACCGTGCCGGTGAATCCGAAGCGGTCCTCGCCGCCCTCGCGCTCCCATTCGTAGCGATAGGTCTCCCCTACCGCTGTGCCGACCTCGCACACCGGCATGGTCCAGCCCGCCGGTCCGAGTTGCCACTTGCGGAGCAACTCGGGATCGTGGTGGGCCTTCCACACCTGGTCGAGGGTGCCACGGATGACTCGGCTCAGCCGCGCCTGATGATCCCCGATGAGCTGCGTCTTCACGGCCTGACCGGCAGCGAAGGACTGCAGGTCCGCCACCACCGCATCGATCTGACTCATGGCCGAGAGCGTGCCCTCCTCCATGCCCATCCCGAGGATCTGTTCCAGGTCGGCGGCGGAGTTGAAGTGGGTGGTGTGGACCAACCGGGATCCCTCCGTGGTCTCCTCGAAGGCGAACACCATGCGCATGACCGGTGATCCGAGGTCCCGGGTCCCGTCGTCCTTGCTGAAGCCGTCCAGGACCTCGAAGGATTCACCTTCGGTGACGGCGATGAACTCGAACCAGGCTGCTGAGCTCTCGCCGTCTGGGCCGGTCATGTAATACTGCGATTCGCCACCCGGGTACATGTCGTGCCGGGTGAAAGTGGCCGGCCAGTCCATGGGTCCCCAGAACTTCTCGAGCTGGCGGGGATCGGCATAGGCGTCCCACAACCGGCGCACGGGGACGGGAAAGTCGGCCACGATGGTCATCGTCATGGTCTGAGGATCTTTGGAAACGTTGGTGACGGGCATGATCATGCCTTTCCGAGGGGGCTTTCGGGCTCCGGGTCCGACTCGTCCGCCAGCAGGGCGTCGAGACGTCCGATCCGTCGGCGCCACAGCTGTTCATAGCGGTCCAGCAGCTGTTGTGCCTTGCGGACGGTGTCCGGATCTCCGCTGACGAGCCGCTCGCGGCCCTTCTTGTTCTTCTTCACGAGACCCGCCGATTCGAGGACGGAAACGTGCTTCTGGACGGCCGCGAACGACATGTCGTAGTCCTCGGCCAGCACGGAGACGGACAGCGGCTCCGTGAGGGTCCGGCTCATGATGTCCCTGCGGGTGGAGTCGGCGAGGGCTTGGAAGATTCGGTCCACCTCGTCCTCGTCCAGTTGCCGCCAGGAAGCCTCAGTGCCAGACGTGACGTCGGCTGCTCTATATACAACCATGTGGTTGTACATTAGTGAGCTCCAGTCGACCCGTCAAGGGCTTCTCTGCCGCGGAGCGCGGCGCCGGCGGGACTGTCGCCTGGTGTCGCGGCCAGTGGACCTGAACATGGGCTGGTTGTCACCTGACCGCGTCACCCAGACTCGCTTGCTACGTTGCCCAAGCCACCATCGAAAGGACGGTATTCGCAGTGCCACTCACCACGCGATCCAGTGCACGATTCAGCACGAGCAAGAAGCTCCTGACCAGCGTCGCCCTGGTCGGTTCCCTGTTCGGTCTCGCCGCGTGTGGCGGCGGCGACGCCGGGGGCTCTGCCGAGGCTGACGGCAGCCAGAGCGCCAGCGCCGGGGCCTCCCAGCCCGCTTCAGAAGGTGCTCAGGCGGCTCCCGAGGACGCCCAGCCGTCCATGCCGGAACCGGACGTGGAGAATGTCCCTGACGTCGTGGCCACGGTCAACGGCGAGGAGATCACCGGGGAGGAATTCACTGCGGCCTATCAGGCACAGTTCCAGCAGATGGCCATGCAGTCGCAGATGTCCGGCCAGGAGATGAACCAGGACGAGATGAAGAAGCAGCTGGCCGAGTCCCTGGTGGGCACGGAGTTGCTGGTCCAGGACGCCGAGGAGCAAGGTCACTCGGCCACCGAGGAGGACGTCAACGCCTTCCTGGAGGAGACCGCGAAGTCCAGTGAGTTGGGCTCGGTGGACGAACTGATGGCCACGTTTGAAGAGCAGGGCTACCCCGAGGACCAGGTCCGCGCTGACGCCCAGAAGCAGTTGATGCTGGACCAGTCCATCGAGACCATGGACATCCCGGAGCCTTCCGACGAAGAACTCAAGGAGCTCTACGACTCCTCGATCGCAGCCCAATCCGAGGCTCAGGGAGGCGCGAGCGCCCCTGCCGAGGGTGGCGAAAGCGCCCAGCCGGAGACTCCCTCTTTCGAGGAGCTCAAGCCTCAGCTGCAAGAGCAGGTCAAGTCGCAGAAGGAGAATGAGGCCCTGACCCAGAAGATGGAGGAGCTCCGCGGGGCAGCCGAGGTGGAGATCAAGCTGTAGCCCGGTCCACGCCGACTCTCCGGCTCACACCAGCTGTCCGGTTTGTGGCCGCTCTCCGGCCCACACCAGCTGTCCGGTTCGTGGCCGCTCTCCGGTTCGGCCACGGGAACCTCATCCCAGTGGGATCCTCCGGCAGCACCTGCTCCTCGAGCAGGTGCTGGATCCGCTGCTGGAGCGCCGTTGCCTCGAACCGCGTGAGGTGTTCGGCCAGTGCCGCAGGCACTTCATCGGCGAGCGGGGCGACGTCGGCCAAGAGGCCGGCGTCGACCTGCTCGCCGGCGAAATCCCAGATGACGGTGCGCAATTTGAACGGTGCCGCAAAACAGAGACCGTGGTCGATTCCCCACAGGCGACCGTCAGTGCCGTGCAGGACGTGTCCTGCCTTACGGTCGGTGTTGTTGGCCACGAGGTCGAAGACGGCCAAGCGCCGTAGCTGGTCGAGGTGGGCGGGGCCGCCGTCGACCAGGGTGAAGTAATGCTCGCTCGGGTCATGTTCGATGAACATCTGCAACGAACCGACCCCGAAGGGGCCTTCCTCCCGGATGACGGTCCCCGGGACCACACCCCACCCGAGCGACTCGCTGAGCAGGTAGGCGGCACGCTCGCGGCGGTACAGCCCGGGCGGAAAGTCCCTCAGCGGCCGCTCGCCGTACTCCGGCTTGTAGATCGCCCAGCTCCGCTGCGTTACGGGTGCGGAGCTGTTCTTCTCCGGCTCATTGACCACCTCGACGAGAAACGTCTCGTTACTGCTGTGGGCCAATTGGCCGAGGAGCCGGATAGAGCCCCGTTCGAGCAGATCGATGTCTCGTTCAGCGCATCGTGCATCACGCTTTTCATCCCGTCGCTCGATCTCGCCCATGTCTTGTGGCCTTCCCTGACGGGACGCCTACGACGCCCTGAGCTGAGCCAGGGTGTCCTGCGTCGAGTTGACGGTGAGCACCACGGGATCGCGACCGTCCTGGTAGGACAACGCGGAGACCGAGCAGGGGCCGATACTCAGCCGCTGGAACCGGTCCAACGGAGTTCCCATGGCATCGGAAACGGCCACGCGAATAGGATCCGCATGGGAGTAACACACGGCCGTCCCACCGTCATGGGCTCGCCGTAGCCGATCCAGGGTGGCCGCCATCCGGTCCCTGATCTCCACGAAGCTCTCCCCCTCGGGAAACCTGAACGCCGAGGGGCGTTGCTGAACAGTCTTCCATTCGGGCTTGCGGTACAGGTCGGCGAGCTGGGCTCCTGTCCAGTCACCGAAGTCCCCCTCCAACAGCCCGTCGTCCTCCACAACGGGCACCCCCGTCCGCGCCGACGTGGGCAACGCCGTCTCGAGGGTTCGCTCCAGGGGCGAGGCATAGATGGCATCGATCCGCAGAGCCGCGAGCCGCTCGGCGACCCTGCCCGCCTGCTCCACTCCGGCCTCTGAGAGGTGCAGGCCGGGCGCACGGCCGGGCAGCACCGTCCCCGTGGTCGGCGTCTGGCCGTGCCGCACCAACAGGATCAGAGTGGTCGGGGCCTCTGGTGGGGATGATGGCGTCTCGTCTCGTGGCATCCCGGCCAGCCTAAGCGGGCGACCGTGAACAGTCACGGCGTGGAGACCAGCAGTCCACCTGCACCCCACGGGTCGTGCTCCGACGTCGGTCATGGCCCTTCTGAGGAGGGTCCAGGCGCGATGCAGATCCTCCGGTGATGCAGGCCTGGGGACGATGTGGGTCTCTGTACGCGCTGGGTTGCCGCCGATAGCGTGAGCCTCATGGCCACTGATCCTGATCCCACGCCGCCCACGTTCGCCTCGCCTGCGGCGACCTCGCCCACGACCGCCCCGCCCCCGATCGGCACCCTCGCCGAATTGCGTGCCACCGGCCACGAACAGCGATCCCTGCGGGAGGAGATCCGCGCCAACCTCCTGGCGGCCCTGGCCGACGGTCGTAACCCGTGGCCCGGATTGCACGGCTTCGACCGAACGGTCATTCCCCAGCTGGAGAGGGCCTTGATCGCCGGACACGACGTCGTCCTGCTGGGAGAACGAGGACAGGGCAAGACCCGGCTGCTGCGAACCCTGAGCGGATTGCTCGACGAATGGTCGCCGGTGATCACCGGGTCCGAACTTAACGAACACCCCTATGAACCCCTCACGTCCGAGACCCGGGCACGGGCCGCGCGCGACGGCGGTCGGTTGCCTGTGGCCTGGAGGCACCGTTCGGAGCGGTATGTCGAGAAACTCTCGACGCCGGACACCTCCGTGGCCGATCTGATCGGCGACGTGGATCCGATGCGCGTGGCCGAAGGCCGCCGGCTGGGCGACCCGGAAACGATCCACTATGGGCTCGTCCCCCGGTCCAATCGCGGGATCGTCGCCCTCAACGAACTCCCGGACCTGGCCGAACGGATTCAGGTGGCCCTCCTGAACGTCATGGAGGAACGGGACATCCAGATCCGCGGTTACGTGCTGCGTCTGCCCCTGGATGTGCTGGTGGTCGCCTCCGCCAACCCGGAGGACTACACCAACCGCGGCCGCATCATCACTCCGCTCAAGGACCGCTTCGGAGCGGAGATCCGCACTCACTACCCCCTTGAGCTGTCCCACGAGATCGCGGTGATCCGGCAGGAGGCACGACTGACCGCGGAGGTCCCGGACGTGATCCTGGAGATCTTGGCCAGGTTCACCCGTGCCTTGCGTTCCTCGAGCGCTGTCAATCAGTCCTCCGGAGTCTCGGCCCGCTTCGCCATTGCCGGTGCCGAGACCGTCGCCGCCGCAGCCCGCCATCGGGCAACCGTTCGAGGCGACGAGCCGGTGGCACGCCTCGTGGACCTGGAATCCGCTGCGGAAGTGCTCGGTGGCAAGATCGAGTTCGAGTCGGGTGAGGAAGGGCGAGAGGACGAGATCCTCGAACACCTCTTGCGGACCGCGTCCGCCCAGACCGCCCGGGAGCATTTCGCGGGCCTCGACTTCGCACCATTGGTTGACGCCTTCGACGGCCACCGCACCACCACCGGCGAACGTGTCACCGCGGCCGAGTTCCTGGCGGATCTGCCCGACCTCGAGGACCCGGCCTTGTACGACGAGATCGCCCACCGGCTGAGCGACACGGTCACCGGCGCGTCCATCCCACAGACGGAGGCCGGAGGAAGCGCCACAGGCGGCACCATGAGCGGCACCACAGGCGATCTCCCAGCAGGACATCCCGCTGCGGGGCAGAGACCGGACTCGGCCGCCGGGCGAAGTCGGGTGCGAAGTCTCGGGCATCGGGCTGGCGCCATCGAGCTGGCTCTCGAAGGCTTGTACCTGGCCCGTGAACTCTCCAAGGAGTCCGACGACGGCCAGACCATCTACGGATAGGAGTCACTGCCCACCCGGCAACTCGGCAACTCGGCACCCCGGCACCCCGGCACCCTCGAGCCAGGTCACGCCGCGCCCCGCTGGTCTGCTTCGCCGTCGCCTTCAACGTGTCCTTCGCTGCGTCCCTCTTCTTTGCCGCGTCCTTCGATGCGGCATTCCTCTTTGCCGTGTCCTTCGCTATGACCTTCGCCCTCGCCTTCGCCCTCGCCATCGCGTGGGCCTTGACCTGAGCCTGGCCCTGGCACTGGGCCTCTGTTTTCGGCCTGGCTTGGACGTCTCTGACCGTTGGTGAGGGTGGGGTTACTGGAGCCCGTCCGCCAATAGTGGTTGCGGCGCGGCGTCTGGGTGGGGTCGTGATAGCGCGCCGGAATGAACCACGGAATCCCATCGACGACCTCGATCTCCCAGGCTCCGGCGTGCACGGCATGGTGATGGTGTGAGCAGAGCAGGACTCCGTTGTCCACACTGGTGGGACCACCGTATTCCCAGTGCTGGATGTGGTGCGCTTCGCACCACGGGGCGTAGATCGAACAGTCCGGTGCCGCGCAGCCGCCGTCCCGGGCCGTGATCGCCCGTCTGAGCTTGCGCGTGAAAAGCCGTTGAGACCGCCCCACATCCAGCACCTCTCCCTTGCCACCGAGCACGACCGGGATCAGGTCACTGTCACAGGCAAGCTGCCGGATCATGACCGGACTCACCGGACCGGTATAGGCGGCCTGGGCGAGCAGGTGACCGGTGGCTTCTGGTGGAACGGGCGCGTGACGCTCCCGGCACTGTCCGGCCAGGGTCTGGTAGTCGATCGTCACCAACACCTGGGGCCGCGACCCACCGCCGATGTCCGGCCGGTCGGTGCCCAGAGCACCCTCCGCACCATCTCTCGACCCCGGTGACTGTGTCGAGGTGAGGGCCAAGGCGCCGGTCAGGGCACTCACCAGAGCATCGAGCCGCTTCTGTGCCTGACTGCGTGAATCCAGTGCCGCCCTCTCATCGACCTGACCAGCCCAGGGCTCCGCAGCGGTAGCCCTTCGCGGGTCGGCCACACGGTGAGTCCCCGTACCGCACTCGTCCCCTGTCAACGCAACAGGGTCGGCTCCGGGACCGGTCTCGCGCTCGCCGTCGCGTCCGCGTTCGCGTTCGCCCATGATGCCGGCTGAGTTCCGAACCCCAGCGTCAACTTCCGTACCAGCGCTCTCGCCGTGGCACGGGTCTTTGTGAGGATTGGTGGCATCGGCGGCGATGGTCTGCAGGACCTCATGCTGGAGATCCGTAGCCAACAACAGCCACCGGTGCAGGTTGGCGTGGCCTTTGCCCTGGTAGAACAAGCCCTGGGCTGCGTTGGCCTGGGCGTCCGTCGGTTCCAGGCCATCCGGGTTGACCAGCGCATCGAAGCGCTGGCGCCAGTGCGAGCAGACCTTCTTCACGGTTTCGGGATCCGACTGGCAGGCGTGTCCGACGAGGATCCGTTCCCCTTCCGTGACCAGGCCGTGGACGAGGTCCGGATCGGCACCGGCCAGCCCGGCGTCCCGGGCAGCCTCAACCAGGGTTGCCGCCACGGTGTCCACCGAGATCGGATCCATGGTTGCCTCGGCCACGGCGCGAGCCAGCTCCGGCAGCTTCGGAGCGAGCACGGCATCGGGCTGCAAGCAGCTCGGGTCATGGCTGGCCATCACGCACTGTGCGCGCGCCACTCTCTTCTTTGCCTCGACCCGATGGATCCGCAAGGTCTGCCGAAGATAGTCCGCGCCATCGCGGTACGCGGTCTTTCCCTCCGGTATCCCCAATACCTCACGCCGGGTGACGTGGAGGTCGAAGATCCGATCCGCGTGCCCCGCCAATCCGGTCCGAGCCGCGTCGAGCCACCGGGACAGTTCCTCCACCTGAGACAGAACGGCGGGCAAGGACGCCGCCGATGTCTGGGCAGAACGGATGTCAGTACGGGGATCGGTGGCCGTCTCGCCGGGAGTCCCGTCGGCTTCATGAACACACTCGCCGGGCTCCTCGTCAGTGCCATGGACATAGAGACCCCATAGATCCGACCGATCGACCTCCGATTCCTCAGTGCAACGGTCGAGCCACCCCAACAAGTCCGGATCTGCGGCCCGTACCGCCACCTCCTCCACCAGCACGCGGGCGGCCGCCAAAAGTTGGGGCAGGTCGAGAGTGGATGCCTGCTCCTGATCGATCAACACCATCCCCACCTCCTCCGTTCATCCCGTTCCAGCACGCCCCCCAATGTCAGAATCGATGACGGTGCAGACCCACACCGCTCGACATTGGAGTAACCCCTGTTCGACATCCATCGGATTGACTAGTACATCTATTCGAACACAGCACACGGACGTGGTACGACGCCACTACCGTTGCCTGCGGACAACTCTCCGAGCCGGAGACGCCTGTGCAGGAAGAAGGCCGCCGCACACCCCACGGCGACACCGGCAGACCGTCAGCGGCACCGGCAGACCGTCAGCGACCCGGGCAGACCGTCAGCGACCCAGAACCAACGCAACGATTCCGGAAAATCCGGTGGCGCCGACGTCGGGACGACGTAGAGTGGCGCTGGAAGGCTGAGGCCCCGCATCGGGGGAAGGAGTCACCGTGAGACACCACCAGTCCTCACGCTACGGCCGCTACGACGGCGGCCCCGATCCACTCGCACCGCCGATCGACCTCTCCGAGGCACTCGACGCCGTGGCCGATGACGTCATGGCCGGATACTCCCCCGCACAGGCCCTGCGCGAGTTCCTGCGCCGCGGCGGACGGACGATGGCCGGTCTGGACGAGCTCGCCGGTCGGGTCCAGCAGAAGCGACGCGATCTGCTCGGCCGACACCGCCTAGACGGCACCCTCCAGGAGGCGAAGAAGCTGCTGGACGAGGCCGTCCTCGAGGAGCGCAAACAGCTGGCCCGCGACATCCGGATGGACGACACCGACCGCGCCTTCCGGGAGATGCAGTTGCAGAACCTCCCCGCTTCCACTGCCGCTGCCGTCACCGAGTTGGCCGATTACGACTGGCAGTCAGACACCGCACGGCGTGCCTTCGAGGAGATCAAGGACCTGCTCGGCCGCGAGTTGCTCGACCAGCGGTTCGCTGGCATGAAGAACGCACTGGAGAACGCCACCGATCAGGACCGGACGGCCATCGCCGCCATGCTCCGGGACCTCAACGAGCTGCTGGACAAGCACGCCCGCGGTGAGGACACCCCGGAGGACTTCCAGGACTTCATGGACCAGCACGGCGACCAGTTCCCCGAAGGCCCGAAAGACATCGACGAACTGATCGACACGCTCGCCCAGCGCTCCGCCGCGGCCCAGCGCATGCTCCGCTCCATGTCCCCAGAACAGCGGGAAGAACTGATGGCCCTGGCCGCGCAGGCCTTCGGCTCCGCGGACCTCCTGGACCAGCTGAACCGTCTCGACGCCAACCTCCAAGGCCTGCGCCCCGGCGAGGACTGGACCGGGGCTGAACAGTTCGACGGCGGCCAGGGGCTCGGCCTGGGAGACGGCACCGGGGTCTTCCAAGACCTGGCCGAACTCGATCAGCTCAGCGACCAGCTCTCCCAGTCCACCCCGGGTTCCACCCTGTCAGACGTGGATGTGGACCGGCTGGCCCGCCAGCTCGGGGACGAGGCCGCCGCTGACGCCAGGACCCTCGAACGACTGGAGAAAGCCCTCCGGGACAGTGGCCTGCTGCGACGCGGCGCCGACGGGGATGTCAAGCTCTCCCCGAAAGCCGTCCGCAAGCTCGGCACCTCCCTGCTCAAGGACGCCGCCAGCCGTCTCTCGGGACGACAGGGCCAGCGAGATACCCGACGGGCCGGGGCTGCCGGCGAACTCACCGGTTCGAGTCGGGCCTGGCAGTACGGGGATGTCGAGCCCTGGGACGTCACCCAGACGATCACGAACGCGATCAGCCGCACGGTCGCCGAGGGCAGCGATCCCCGGGCCGGCCTGCGGATCGAGGTGTCCGACGTCGAGGTCCAGGAGACCGAGGCCCGCACCCAGGCGGCCGTGGTGCTCCTGGTGGACACCTCGTTCTCGATGGCGGCGGAGGGGCGCTGGGTGCCCATGAAGCGCACCGCGCTGGCCCTGCACCACCTCGTCGCGACCAGGTTCCGTGGCGACCAGCTGCAACTCGTGCAGTTCGGCCGCTACGCGCAGCGCGTGGACATCGACGAGCTCACCGCCCTGCCGCCCATGCGCGAACAGGGCACCAACCTGCACCATGGGCTGATGCTGGCCACCCGCTTCTTCCGCCAGCACCCCACCCTGCAGCCGGTGCTGCTCATCGTCACCGACGGCGAACCGACCGCGCATCTCCTGCACCATGGCGGTGCCGGCCCCGAGGCGTGGTTCTCCTACCCGCCCGACCGCGAAACGTTGCGCGCCACCATCGCCGAACTCGACCGCGTCGGCCGGATCGGTGCTGAGACCACCTTCTTCCGGCTGGGGTCCGACCCGGGTCTGGTGGATTTCCTCGCCGCCATGGCCCGCCGGGTGGACGGCCGCGTGGTGGCACCGGAGGCGGAAGACCTGGGCGCCGCTGTCGTGGGCGAATTCCTCCGCTCGCGCTCGCACCGTTCGGACCGACCTGATCCGGACTGGACTGACTGAATTCTGACTGGACTGACTGACTGACCAACCGTCTGACGGGCCGTCACTGCGCCGCAGCGCGGCCGTCCGCGCGCCGGGGGCGTCCAGGACCGTCGAGGGGTCCAGGTCGGGTTGAATGGGTGGATGCACATCGTCCTGGGCCCGGCCCCTGATCCGGCACCCGGCTCGAACGCCGGGCCATCCGGCCCATCGACGCAGGACAGCCGGTCCGAGCGATCCGGGCACTCCGGGCAGTGGCTGCCCGTGCTGGTCGACGACAGCCGGATCGACCCCCTTCCCCCGGTCGCCGCCGCCGCGCTCCCCGATCTGGTGCACGCTCTGCCCGCACGGCTCGGGCTGCACCCCGAGACCGTGCGCTGGGTGTTCGCCTCGGTCGCTCGGGACTACCGGCCGCTGCTCGAGGCCGGCGTGGAGATCGGCCGGTGCTGGGACCTGGGCCTGTGCCAGCGCATCCTCACCACCGCCGCCGTCCCCGATTCATCCACCACCTCCACCTCCACTACCCCGCCCACCGGCACCCCCTACTCCCCGACCGTCTCCGTCCCGGTGCTGGAACCCCAGCCGTGGACAGTAGAGCCACCAGTCGCGCGGGCGGATCAAGGCACGTTCTTCGACCTGCCCTCCACCAGTCGCCAAGGACAGGATGCCCCCACGGCTTCCGAGCTGGCGCGCGAACTGGTGGCCCAGCTGACCGCGGTGGCAGGATCTCCACACCGCCACCGGCTCAAGCTCCTCTTGGCCGCCGAGTCCCAGGGCGCCCTCATCGCGGCGGAGATCCTGCACGAGGGCCTGCCCTGGCGCCGCGACCTCCACGAGCAGATGCTCGCTGAGGTGCTGGGCCCGCGTCCGGCGGAGGGACAGCGTCCCCGGCTCCTGCAGGTGCTCGCGGAGAACATCGCCGTCACCCTCGGAGTGCCCGGCCTCAACCCGGATTCACCCCAGGACCTGTTGCGCGGGCTCCATCTCGCCGGCGTCCGGGTGTCCTCCACCCGGGCCTGGGACCTGAAGGGCTGGGCCGCTGAGGGCGGCGCCGACTCGGAACGGCGGTCCGGGCTGATCTCCGGGGTGCTCGAGTACAAACGCCTGTACCGCCTGTGGACGGCCAACGGATGGCACTGGCTGGACGAGTGGGTGCGGGACGGCCGCTTCCATCCGGCCTACTCCGTCGGCGGCGTGGTGACAGGCCGGTGGGCCGCCCACGGCGGGGGCGCCATGCAGATCCCGGCGGTGGTCCGGGACGCCGTCCGAGCCGATCCGGGGCATCTGCTCACCGTGGCCGACGCCTCCCAGGTGGAGCCGCGCATCCTCGCCGCGATGTCCGGGGACCGAGCCCTGGCCGAGGCCGGCTCCGGTCACGACCTCTACCTGGCCGTCGCCGAGCAGGGACGGCGCGCCGGCTCCGAACTCGGCGAGCGCTCCCGGGCGAAAGTGGCGCTGCTGGGTGCCATGTATGGCGCGACGACGGGTGATTCAGCCGCGCTGATGCCCCATCTGCGCCGGTTGTTCCCCGAGGCCATCGCCCTGTTGGAGCGCGCCGCGCGACGCGGTGAGGAAGGCGGGCAGGTCTCCACTTGGCTGGGGCGCACCTCCCCGCCGGCCGCGCCGGAGTGGCTCGCGGTCACGGGAAACGTGTCCACGGCTGAGGCGGAGGCGCGGGCCCGGACCGTGCGCCGGTCGGCCGGCCGGTTCACCCGCAACTTCGTCATCCAGGGCACCGCGGCAGAATGGGCCTTGTGCTGGATGGGTGAGATCCGGCGGCGGTTGCGCGACAGCACCACCCCAGCCCACGGGAGTCCGCATCCCCTGGAGACCCGCCTGGTGTTCTTCGTCCACGACGAGGTGGTGCTGCACGGCCCCGCCGACGAGGCGCCTGCGGTGCGGCAGATCGTGACGGAGGCGGCCCAGGCCGCGGGACGGCTGTTGTTCGGTGCCGCCCCGGTGGAGTTCCCGCTCTCGATCTCCGCTGCCGAGTCGTACGCCGCGGCCCATTGACCAGGTCTGAGCCCGTTCAGAGCCCGAGATCGCGCCCGATGAGTTCCTTCATGATCTCGTTGGAGCCGGCCCAGATCTTGTTGACTCGGGCGTCCTTCCAGGCGCGGGCCACCCGGTACTCGTTCATGTAGCCGTAGCCGCCGTACAACTGGACACAGTGGTCGATGACCTCGTTCTGCACGTCCGAGGCCCAGTACTTGGCCTTGGCCGCGTCCACGGCGGAGAGCTCGCCGGCGGTATGGGCCATGATGGCGTCATCCAGGAAGGCCTGGGTGACCTCGACCTTGGTCACGAGCTCGGCCAGCAGGAACTTGTTGTGCTGGAAGGCCCCGATCGACTGCCCGAAGGCCTTGCGCTCCTTCGCGTAGCCGATCGTCTCGTCCAGGATCTGACGGGCGTGGGCGAGCCCGTAGACGGCGGCGCCCAGACGTTCCTGCGGGAGGTTCTTCATCATCTGGATGAAACCGGTGTCTACGTGGCCGATGATGTTCTCGGCCGGGACGCGCACATCCGTGAAGAACAGTTCGGCGGTATCCGATTCAGGCTGGCCAACTTTGTCCAGCTTGCGGCCCCGCTCGAAGCCCGCCATCCCGGCCTCCACGCCGAACAGGGTGATGCCCTTGGCCTTCTTCTCCGGGCTGGTGCGGGCGGCGACCACCACCAGGTCGGCGGAGTAGCCGTTGGTGATGAAGGTCTTGGAACCGTTGACGACCCACTCGTCGCCGTCGCGCACCGCGGTGGTCTTGAGGTTGGCCAGGTCGGAGCCGCCGGACGGCTCGGTCATGGCGATGGCGGTGACGATGGAGCCCTCCGCCACGCCTGGCAGCCACCGGGCGTGCTGCTCGGGGGTTCCGAGGTCCACGATGTAGGGCGGCACGATGTCCGCGTCGATGCCCACGCAGGAGGAGATGGCGAAGCTGGCCTTGGCCAGTTCCTCGAAGACCACCGCGTTGAAGCGGTAATCCTGCGGATAGCCACCGCCGAACTCCTCCGGAACCTCCAGTCCGAGCAGGCCCTGCTGGCCGGACTGCAGCCAGAACTCCCGCGGCAGGCCTTTGGCCTCGGCCCAGGCCTCGATGTTCGGGGTGACCTGGCGGCTGACGAACTCGGCTACGGCATCGCGGAAGTCTTCATGTTCGGTCTCGAATATGCGGCGGCGCACGGTGGTCCTCCCGGAGCGGTGGTGACTGGGTGTGACACCACGATACTACTCGTGAGTAGCTTAGGTTTCGAGCCCTGGCCCGCCGGCATGCACCGATCGACAGGGTGCCGGTGCCCATGACAACGGCTGGATAGCCCGGGGCAGGTGCCGGGTGTCAGGCGACCCGCACATCCTGGGACTACGGCGCCGCGGGCGAACCCGAGCCCGACGCCGTCGGGTTCGGCGATCCGGACTCCGAGGGAGCCGGACTCGGGGATCCGGACTCCGAGGGCGTCGGGGCCGGGGCCGTCCCGCTGGGCGCTGGCCCCGAGGGTGAGTCCGCATCCGGGTTGTCCGGCGTCCCATCAGCGGCGTCTCCGGGCCGCTCGGGCTCGTTGCCCGGCTCGGTGCCGTCTCCGCCCATCTGGTAGCGGTCACGGGATCCCGGGTTCTGGATCGGCGAGTCCTGGGCCGCCCGGAACTCCTCGGCGGGGAACTGCTCCGCCGTCTGGCCCATGTAGTCGAACCACTGGGGTGCCGCGAGGGTGCTGCCCCAGAAGTCCTCGTGGCGCTGCCCGTTGACGGGTACGCCGGCCAGGGACTGCAGGTCCTGGTAGCGCCCCACCCAGCTGGCCGTGGACAACCCGGAGGTGTACCCGATGTACCAGGTGGAGGACTGTGCGTTGTTGGTGCCGGTCTTCCCGCCCATCGGCGCCTGCTCTACGGTCTCGGTCTGACCGGTCTCATCCGCGGTGCGCTGGGCGATGTTGGTGAGTGTCTCGTTCAGTTGGGCGACCACCTCGGGATCGAGCGCCTGGTCGCATTCCGGTGCGCCGACGTCGTACTCCTTGCCGCTGGCGTCCGTGACGGAGACCAGGGAGCGCGGGGCGCAGTACTGGCCGTCATTCGCGAAGGCCGCGTAGGCGGCGGCCTGCGTCATGGGTGCGAACTCCTCGGCACCGAGGATGAAGGACGGGTTGGCGGGGTTCAGGGCCTCGCCGTCGTCCGCGCGGTGCACGCCGAGGCGCGTGGTCAGGTCCGTGACGTCACACAGGTCCAGCTCCTCGGCCATGTTGACCATGACGGTGTTGGTGGACCAGTAGAGGCCGAAGTCCGCGGTCATCTCCCGCTTCATGTTGTCGATGACGTTGTTGACCTTCCAGCCGCCCTCATCGGGAATGGAGATCGAGCCCCCCTCCTGGCAGGAGGCCTTGAACTCGGATCCCTGGGGCCAGTGGTCCTGGGAGGCGTCCACCATGTCATACATGGACCGGCCGCTCTCGAGCCAGGACGCCGCCACATAGGGTTTGAGCGAAGAGCCGCCCTGGAAGCCGTTGCCGCCCCCCTGGGCCGCGTCCACGTTGAAGTTCAGCACGGTGTTGCCGGCGTCCTCGCTCTCCTCCGGCGAGTAGTTGGTGTTCTGTGCCATCGCCTTGATGTTGCCGGTCCCCGGCTCCACCGTCACGAGGGAGGCACCGGCACCCGAGGCGTCCCCGGCGGGGGCCGTCTTCTCCACGGACTGCTGAGCCTGGTCCTGCAGGCCGGAGTCCAGCGTGGTGGTGATCTCCAGGCCGCCGCGGTTCAGCAACTGCTCGCGGGACTCGACGTCTGGCCCGAAGGCCTCGCTCGCGAGGATCTCACGGTGCACGTAGTCACAGAAGTACGGGGCCTGGGAGGCGGAGATGCAGCCCGTGGCCTCTTGGTGGATATCCAGGCCGAGCTCCGCGCTGGTCGCCTCCTCGTGCTCCTGCTCGGTGATCTTGCCCTGGGCCAACATGGAGTTCAGCACGATGTTGCGCCGCCCCACCGACGCCTCGGGGTTCGTCTCCGGGTTGTAGCCGTTCGGGGACTTCACCACCCCGGCGAGGGTGGCCGCTTGGGCGATGTCCAACTCTGCGGCGGGAATGCCCCAGTAGTACTGCGCGGCGGCCTCGACACCGTACGTGCGGCCGCCGAACAGCACGAGGTTGAGGTATCCCTCCAGGATGTCCTCCTTGGACATCTGCTGCTCCGCCGAGACCGCCAGCTTCATCTCCTTGAGCTTGTCCGCATAGGTCTTCGTGCCCGAGATCGTCAGCCGCTCCTCACCCCGGAGCATGTCCGCATTGATGAGCATGTTGTTGACGTACTGCTGTGTGATGGTGGAGGCACCCTGCTGGGAACCGGAGGACGCGTTGGTGACCAGTGCGCGCCCGATGCCCTGCGGATCCACCCCGCCGTGCTCGTAGAACCGCTCGTCCTCGATCGCGATGATCGCGTCCTGCATGTCCTGGCTGATCTCATCCAACTCGACCGGCTGGCGGTTCTCCGCATAGAACGTGGCCAGCTCCGTGCCGTCCTCGGCGAGGATGCGGGAGGGCACGCTGACGGGCTCCTCCCGCAGCTCCGCCGGGAACTGCTCGATCATGTCCGAACCCGTAGACGCCGTGGCACCGCCGGTGACGGCCAGCGGCAGGAACAGCCCCGCCACGAGGAGTCCTGCGAGCGCGCTCACCCCGAAGAACGAGAGGATCTTGCCGAGCGTGGTGGACGTGGCTCTGCGGACAAAACTCATTCAAGCCACGGTGTCAGGGTTTTCTGAACGAAACCTTGGCGTTCGGCGCCGCAAGGACGTCTCAGCGGTGCCGGCGGCAGCGGGCCTGGTATTGTCCCGCCCCGCCCACATGCTCGGCGGTGGTCTCCAGGGAATTCCCGACGCCGGCACCCGCACCTTCCCCCGCGACCGGAACCGTGGTCTCGGGGCCAGGCGCAGCCGTGTCAGTTCCGAGTACTCGATCCTCCGCGCTCGGCGACCCGGCCGTGCCGCGCCCGGCGACGCGCCGGTGGAAGGCCGCGTCGGCTCCGCATACCGCGCATACCGCCAGCAACTTGGTCACCTGTTCGGCACCGGCCATGAGTTCCGGGAGGGGCTCGAAGGGCTGGCCGTCGAAGGTCAGGCAGAGGCCGGACACCACCACGGTGACGCCTCGCTCCGCCAGCTCGACGACCACCGGCACCAGGTCCGCTCCGAAGAACTGAGCCTCGTCGATGGCGAGCAGGTCGAGGGGACGTACCGGTCCGGCAGCTGATCCGGAGGGCCCGTTCACCAGGTCACGCACCGCGGCCGCACTGCTGACCGACGTCGCCGGGAGGGCACCGCCGGCGTGCGAAGACACGGTGCCGGCGCCCCGTCGCGCATCCAGCGTGTGGTTGACCACCATGACCGTCAGCCCGGCGATCGTGGCACGGCGGACCCGGCGCATGAGTTCTTCGGACTTGCCGGCGAACATCGGGCCGGTGATGACTTCGAGGCGCCCGCGCCCCCCGTCTGACTCCATGGCGGATTTCATGCGACCACTATGGCAGGCGGGAAGGTACCGGCCAAGGGTGCTGATCCACGGCCCAAGGGTGCTGGTCCCTGGCCGGCTGGCCCTCACCGAGAGCGGTGAGGGCCACGATGTCTGCGGACCAGTCCTCCCCTTCCGCCCTACAGCACCATCGCGGCGATGATGCCGCCGAAGAACAGCGGGACGTTGAAGTGCAGGAACGTGGGCACGCAGGTGTCCCAGATGTGGTGGTGCTGGCCGTCCACATTCAGGCCGGAGGTCGGGCCGAGGGTTGAGTCCGAGGCGGGTGAGCCGGCGTCGCCGATGGCCCCGGCCGCGCCCACCAGTGCCGCGGTGGCCAGGGGGCTGAAGCCGACGGCGGCGCACAGCGGCACGAAGATCGCCGCCAGGATCGGGATGGTGCCGAAGGAGGAGCCGATGCCGATGGTCACGAGCAGGCCGACGACCATCATCACCACGGCGGCCAGCAGCTGGCTGTCCCCGATCCAGCCGCTCGCGGAGCTGACCAGATCGTCCACGGCCCCGGTCTCGGTCAGCACGGAGGAGTAGCCGGAGGCCACGAGCATGATGAAGGCGATGGTGCCCATCATGGTCACGCCACCGTGGGCGAGCTCGTCGGAGGTCCGCCAGCGCTCGCCGCGGAACACGAAGATGACCAGCACGCCGCCCAGCGCGGCGATGACCAGCGAGCCGAAGACGATCTGGAGCACCAGGGTGACCGCCAGGGCGATCAGCACCACGATGTGCTGACGGGTCCAGCCGGTGCTCTCGGCACGGACCCGGGCACTTGTCTCAGCACCGGCTCCCGCGCCGGCCAGGCCACCGGACTCGCCGGCGGATCCGAAGAGGGCCGCACCGAGGCCGGTGGTCGCATCCCGGTACTCGCGCGGACGGCGGTAGGTCACCAGGATCGCGATGACCAGGCCGACCAGCATGCCGGCCACCGGGATGGCCATGGCCAGGGAGATCTGGGAGAGTTCGACGTCCATGCCGTAGGCGGCCATCTCGTCCAGGATGATGTTCTGGAAGATCAGGCCGAAACCGAGCGGGATCAGCATGTAGGGCGCCTTCAGCCCGAAGGTCAGGGCCGTGGCCACGGCCCGGCGGTCCATCTTCATCCGGTTGAACACCGTCAGCAGCGGTGGGATCAGGATCGGGATGAAGGCGATGTGGACCGGGACCAGGTTCTGGGAGAGGCACGCCAACCCGGCAATCCCGAACAGCGTCATGGCACGCTTGCCACGCAATTTCGGCAGGATCCAGCGGATGAGCTTCTCGGTGATGCCCGAGCGGGCGACCATGACCGAGAGGATGCCCAAGAGGATGTAACTCAGCGCCGTCTCACCCTGCCCGCCGAGACCATCGACCAGGGTGGACACGGTGTCCTCGACCGACAGCCCGGACATCAGCCCGGCCACCAGGGCGGCGATGAGCAACGCGACGATGACGTTGACCCGGGCCAGGCTCAGGGCGGCGAGCACCAGGACGGAGACGACGACGGGGTTCAGGAGCACGGCGGTGATGACCTCGAGTTCAGGTGCCGATGCGACGGCGTGATGGGATGCACGAGTGCGCGGTGGCGCCAACGGATTTGCGCCCCGGAGAGTCTACCGGGCGCCCACCGCTCGGCTGACTCCAACTCTCATGAGCGGCTGAACCGGCCTGGTTAGACGGCTGAGTCCGTCGGCTGAGTCTCTCGACCCGTCGACGCACCCGCTTTCCCCACGTCGAAGGCCGGCCGTCGCCCGAAGTAGAAGAATCCGGACAGCATCGCGATGAGCAGGAGGACCAGCATGCCGACCAGGAGCGGGTACGGGCCGAACTGCACGAGCAGCGGAATGGACGCAGCCGTGATGATGCCCCCGCCGAAGAACGGCTCGAAGACCAGCTGCTTGTAGCCGAAGGCCTCGTAGGCGGGGCTCTTGGCCTCCGGGTCGGCCATGCGCAACAGCATCAGCCCCGTGGCCGTGACCCCCATGGACTGGCCGAAGTCACTGACGCCGCGCTCAAACCAGAAGCTGCGCAGATACCGCGGTGCGAACACGAAGAAGACCAGGACGTTCCAGGCGACACCCGCTGCCGCGAGGATCATGAAGGGCTCGAGATTGCTCGCGATGGCGTCCAAGGACAACGTGGCCAGGGCGGCGATGATGAGCACATCGAGGGACATCCCCTGGATGCGCTCCATCATGCCGCGGTCGATCATCTCCGCCTTGTCGAAGCGGTCCACGAAGACCTGGATGATGACGCCGCCGAGCATCGCCAGCGGGAACAGCGGCACGTAGGCGAAAATCTCCACGACGTCCGCCCACAGCGCTCCTTCAAGGGCCTGCAGGCCGGAAAGGAGCACCTGTCCGATGAGGATGGCCCCGGCCACAATGCCGATGTGGAAGGTCATCGACTCGATCGCCGATCCACGGGTCGTCAGAGTCGATCCAGAGGGGCGTTCGCCCTTCGGATGGATGCCGCGGCGCTCCGAGGCGGACATCTCGGCGGCGGCGTCCAAGACGGCGGACCGGCCGCTGCGGGCGGCCCAGTTGACGGCGATCACGCCGATGATGACGCCGGACACGATGCCGACGGTCGCCATCGCCAGGGCCAGGTCGCCGCCCTCCGCGAAGCCGAGCTCCGCCATGACCGGGGCCATCCCGGCAGCCGTCCCGTGACCGCCCTCGAAGCCGATCTCGATCAGGGCCCCGAACATCGGGCTCACGCCGAAGACGGGACCCAGCAGGAGGACCACCAGCAGGATGCCGATGACGTACTGGCCACTGGCGAAGGTGACGCCCAGGGAGAGTTGGGGGCCGAGAAGGCGGACTGCACGCCGCGGCGACGGGATGCGCGTGCCGAGGAACAGGGTGGCGAAGACGACGCTGATGAGCAGGCCGGGCAGTTCGCCCCAGATGTCCAGGACCCCTGCCCCGAACAGCCCACCCTCTTCCAACGCCGGCAGACCGGCCCACCCCGCGAGGCGACCCAGGATCTGGGGACCGAGCAGCAGGCCGATGAACCCCGCAATGATGGACACCGGCAGGAACAGCTTCTGGCTCACCTTCCACGTGGAGCGCACCAGCATCCCCACCAGTGCGAGCACTCCCAGCAGGAGGATCGCCAGCCCAACCGTTGTCGCTTCCATCAGTACCCCTCACCGTTGCCGACCAGATAACTCCAGTGCACGCTAGCAGGCGACCAGAGCTTGCCTTACCGAACCACTTCGCGGTATTGGCCGTCCACGCGACGGGTCCAGCCGCGGGAGTCGAGGTGCTCGAGCACCGGGATCGCCACCCGACGGGAGGTTCCCAGTGCCTGACGGGCCTGGCTGGTGGTGAAGGGCTGATCGAGCCGGGCCAGTTCGCGCATGGCCAGGACCGGTGCGGTGGGCAGCAGGACGACCGACCCGTCCAGCCGCAGGAGCCGGCCGGCGCGTTCGGCGGCAGCCAGCTCCTTGGCGCCGAGGTTGAGGGCGGTGAGGTCGTGCCCCTCGGGCGCGTCGAAGGGGCGTGCCGCGAGACGGCGCTCGAGGGCGGCGATGGCCTGTTCCGCCGGGCCCAGACCCGCGCGGAGACCGGGCCGGCAGACGTAGCCGTCCCGGTGCTCCAGCCCCGCCTCAGCGATCACGGCGTCGAGGAGATTGCCGTCCCCGTCTGCGTCCAGCTGAGCGGCCGCAGCACCGCGGCTCAGCCCGGCGGCCAGGGGGTCACTGTCCGCCAGCGCCTCCACGGCCTCCCGCAGTCGCACGGCCCATCGGTCCACCACGGGTGCGTGCACCCACCAGTCGCCGTAGACCCGGACGTCGGCCGGAATCCCGCCCTGACGTGTCGTTCGCTCCCCCGGCGTCCCCTCCTGCGTCGGCCTCGCCTCCGGGGGCACCAGGCCGAGTCGCTGGAGGAATGCCCTTCGCACCGCGCCCCGGCGCATGACCTCAAGACGGGCGTCGCCGCCGTCGGGCACCGTCTCGAGGTAGGCCGTGTGCCGGGTGCCGGCCCCGCGCCGAGTGAGCACCGGCGGATCCACGTCCAGCACCCGGGCGCCGCCGAACACCGCACGGCTGCCGGGGTCGCGCAGTACGAGCCGGTCCCCCGGCACCAGCGGGAGGGTCCGCTCGAACGTGAGCCGGGCGTGACGTGCGTTGAAGGGCCGCACACGAGCGGGCACCGTCGCGGTGCCGACGTGCACGAGCAGCCGCCCGGGCGCCTCGGTGAGATCGGTGCCGGTGGTGCGCCGGATGTCCACGGCGCCGGCCACCGGCCAGGCTCCGGGCGTCACCAGGGCGTCCCCCCGGTGGACCTCCTCGGCGGTGGTGCCACGCAGGTTCACGGCAACGCGCTGGGTCGGACCGATCGAGGCGTGCGGGCGATTTCGGCTGTGCAGGGCACGCACCGAGACGGCACGCGGGGAGTCGGCGCCGAGCACCTCGAGGCGCTCGTTCTCGGCCAGCGTCCCGGCCGTCAGAGTGCCGGTCACCACGGCGCCGGCTCCCTTGACGGTGAACGAGCGGTCCACCCAGAACCGGACGCGCCCCGCCATCGCGGGCGCGGGAAGGTCTGCCAGCACCCGGCCCAGCTGACGCCGCAGCTCCTCCAGCCCGGCTCCGGACAGCGCTGACACGACGACGGCCGGCGCCCCGGCCAGCGAGGTCCCGGCGAGCTCGGCGCGGGTCTGCGCCAGCACGGAGTCCACCCGCTCCGCGGCGCGGTCCGCCTTGGTGATCACGATGAGACCGTGCTCGATCCCGAGGGCCGCGATGGCGTCCCGGTGGTCAGCGGACTGGGCCTGCCAGCCCTCGTCGGCCGCGACGATGAAGCAGACCGCAGGGGCCGGGCCGAGGCCGGCCAGCATGTTGCCGAGAAAGCGCTCGTGGCCCGGGACGTCCACGAAGGCCACGTCCTCGCCCGAGGGCAGGGTGGTCCAGGCGAATCCGAGGTCGATGGTCAGGCCCCGGCGCTTCTCCTCGGCCCAGCGGTCCGGCTCCATGCCGGTCAGGGCGCGGACGAGGGTGGACTTGCCGTGGTCCACGTGCCCGGCGGTGGCGACGACGTACATCTCAGTGCCCGGGTCCGTCGTGCCGGTCGGGCCTATCGCTGGTGCTACCGGCGCTGGCGGTGCTGCCGGTGCCGGTGGGGTCGCTCGTGCTGGCGAGCCGTGCCTGGGCGGCGCGGACGGCGTCGGCCAGCCGGCCGTCGTCGGGCTCGGGGATACAGCGCAGGTCCACCAGGCACGCGCCGTCATGGACGCGGGGCAGCACGGCGGGTTCCCCGGTGCGCAGCAGCGGTGCCAGGTCCTCGGGGAGACGGACCGCCCAGCCGGGCAGGGGGACGCCCGGGGCGCCCCCTCCCCCGACGCGGCCCTCGTGCCTCACGACCGATGCGCTGACGGCGGCAGCGAGGTGATCGGCGCGCTCGCGCAGGCGCGCGGGGTCCGCGTGCAGCGACCGGTCGACCGGGCTGGGACCGGCGGTGAGGGTGGCCTCCAACGCGGCGAGGGTCAGCTTGTCCGCCCGCAGGGCGCGGGCGAGCGGGTGGGTGGCCAGCCGCTGGATGGTGCGGCTGCGACCCAGGAGGATCCCGGCCTGCGGCCCGCCGAGCAGCTTGTCTCCGCTCGCGATCACGACGTCGGCTCCCGCCGTCAGGGCGCCGGCCAGGTCCGGCTCGTCCGGCAGCAGGGGGTCCGGGGTGAGGAGGCCGCTGCCGACGTCCACGATGAGGGGCACGGGCAGCCCGTCGTCGCGGTCGATAGCCGCCTCGTCCGCCAGCGTGCGCAGATCCTCGACCGCCACGGAGGAGGTGAAGCCGTCGACGCGGAAATTGCTGGGGTGGACCTTGAGCAGGCCGGTGGTCCGTGGACCGATGGCGTCGGCGTAGTCGGCCCGGTGGGTGCGGTTGGTGGTGCCGACCTCGCGCAACAGGGCGCCGGTGGAGGCGATGAGGTCCGGCAGCCGGAAGCCGGCCCCGATCTCCACGAGCTCGCCTCGGCTGACGATGAGCTCCCCGGTCCCGGCGAGGGCCGTGGTGGCCAGGACGAGGGCCGCGGCCCCGTTGTTGACGACGAGCGCGTCCAGATTCTCCGGCACGGCCTCGTGGACCGCAGCCGGGAGAGCGGCCAGCAGGGCCTCCCGGGTGCCGGTGCCGCGTTTCGACCGCTGGCCGCTGGCCAGGTCCAGCTCCACGTCCACGTATCCGCTGGACGCGACGAGCGCCTCCACGGCAGCCCGGGACAGCGGGGCCCGGCCCAGGTTCGTGTGGACCACCACGCCGGTGGCGTTGAGGACCGGCCGGAGGGTGGTGGCGGTGCGGGAGGCGACGGCGGCGCGAACGGCCGGCGGCACGTCTTCCGGGGTGATCTCCCCGCTCCGGGCGCGGGACTGGGCCTGCGTGATCAGGGAGCGGAGAACGGCCTCGCTGAGGCGGGACCGCGCGTCGACGACCTCGGGCAGCGCGAACAGGGTGTCCGTGCGCGGGATCCGGCGCCGGGGATCCTCCGCGCGCCCCGGTGGTTCAGCGGTCACGGGTTCTCCTTCCGGTACCGCCCTGCGGTCATGGTGCTCGGCCGGCCCGTGCGGGCGGGTGGGCGGGCGGTGACGTTGGCGGAAGCGGACGGGAATCGAACCCGCCAGACCGAGATACTCGGTCTCACCGGTTTTGAAGACCGGGGTGACCACCAGGACACAGACGCTTCCGTCCCTGAAACTACCAGCAGATCCACGGCGGGCCGGTCAGCGGCCTGAGCAACGCACCGGGCGGCGGACTAGGGTGTGGCCATGGAGCCCAACCCCACCACTCGTGACGACATCCACCAGATCCGGCTCACCCAGTACGGCCACGGCGGCGGCTGCGCGTGCAAGATCCCGCCGGGTGAGTTGGAGGAGGCCGTCCGTGGGCTCGGCGGTCAGACGAATCCGGGCGTCATCGTGGGACTGGACGACGGTGACGATGCCGCGGCGGTGCTCCTCCGGGACGGGCTCGCCGTCCTGTCCACCGCGGACTTCTTCACCCCCATGGTGGACGACGCCTACGACTGGGGCCGGATCGCCGCCGCCAATGCACTGTCAGACATCTACGCGATGGGCGGCACCCCCGTCGTCTCGATCAACCACGTGGGCTGGCCCCGGGGCGTGCTGCCCATGGAGGTCCTGACCGAGGTGCTCCGGGGTGGCCTGGACGTGGCCCGGCTCGCCGGCACGCCCGTCATCGGTGGCCACACCATCGACAACCCCGAACCGATCTACGGCATGGCCGTGACCGGCACCGCCCATCCGGACCGGCTGCTGCGCAACGACGCCGCGCAGCCCGGCCTGCCGATCACCCTCACCAAACCGATCGGCGTCGGGCTGTTGAACAACCGGGTGAAGCAGACCGGCGAGCCCTCCCCGGCCGCGATCGAGTCGATGACCTCCCTGAACCGGGAGGCCGCCGCGGCCGCCCTGGCCGCGGGCCGCACCGCCGCCACGGACGTCACCGGCTTCGGACTGCTCGGACACCTGCACAAGATGGCCCGGGCCTCCGGCGTCGGTGCCGTGATCGACCGCGCCGCCGTGCCCCTGATCGAGGGGGCCGCCGAGGCGCTGCGGGACGGCTACGTCTCCGGCGGCACGCGCCGCAACCTGGACTGGGTGCGGCCGCATCTCACCGCCGGGGCCGGCATCACCGAGGACGACCTGCTGCTGCTGGCGGATGCTCAGACCTCGGGCGGCCTGCTCGTGGTCGGTGAGGTGCCGGGCTACCCGGTCATCGGGGAGACGGTGAGCGGGTCCGGGATCGCCGTGAGATGACCGAGTCGGTCATCTCCTCCAGCTCCCTGCCCTTGGTCTCCGTCACGAACCACCACACGAAGATGAAGGACAGCGCGGCCATCGCCGCATAGAGGCCATAGGCCAGACTCAGACCGGCATCCGCCAGCATCGGGAACGTGGTGGACACCGCGAAGTTGGCCGCCCATTGGGCTGCGGCCGCCACCGCCAGGGCACCGGCGCGGATCCGGTTGGGGAACATCTCCCCCAGCAGCACCCAGACGAGAGGTCCCCAGGTGGCCCCGAAGAACACCACGAACGCGTTGGCCGCCACCAGGGCCACGGTCGCCCAGGCTCCGCCGAGCTCGGCGCTGGTGGTGCCGTCGGGGGCCGTGGTGGTGGTCGCGAAGGAGAACGCCACGGCCATCAGGGCCAGGGAGACCGCCATGCCCAGGGAACCCACGAGCAGCATGGGCCGCCGGCCGACCCGGTCCACCAACAGGATCGCGATGATCGTCACCACGATGTTCGTCACCGAGGTGATCACCGAGACGGTCAGGGCATCGGATTCCTCGAACCCGACGGAGCGCCAGAGCGTGGTGGAGTAGTAGAAGATCACGTTGATGCCCACGAACTGCTGGAACACCGAGAGGGCGATGCCGACCCACACGATCGGTTTCAGGCCCATCAGGGATCCGGCCAGGTCCCGCAGGGACTCCCGCTTCTCCGAGTCCAGGGTGCTCTTGATCTCCTGGATCTTCAGGTTGACCTGTTCCACCCCGGTGAAGTCGTAGAGCACCTGGGCGGCCTGATCCAGCTTTCCCCGCGCCACCAGGAATCGCGGCGACTCGGGCAGCCGGAAGGCGAAGATCCCGTAGAGGACCGCCGGGACGGCCTCCGCAATGAACATCCACCGCCAGGCCTCCAGCCCCCACCAGAACGGTTCGGCGGCGCCCCCGGCCAGGTTGGCGAACAGCGCATCGGAGAGCAGGGCCACGAAGATGCCGGTGACGATGGCCAGTTGCTGGAGCGAGCCCAGGCGGCCGCGGACCCCGGCGGGGCTGACCTCGGCGATGTAGGCCGGGGCGATCACCGAGGCCGCTCCCACGCCCAGGCCCCCGATCACGCGCCAGACGATCAGGTCCCCGACGCCGAAGGCCAGTCCGGAGCCGATCGCGGACACCAGGAACAACACGGAGGCCAGCAGCATCACCGGGACGCGGCCGAGCCGGTTGGCCACGGGCCCGGCGAACCAGGCGCCCACGGCACAGCCGATCAGGGCCGAGGACACGGCGAAACCGGTCAGCCCCGCCCCGAGCGAGAACTGTTCGGACAGGGCATCGACGGCGCCGTTGATGACCGAGGTGTCGAAGCCGAACAGGAAGCCGCCGAGCGCAGCGGCGATGCAGATGCCGATGACGCGGGCGTTGAGCCTGCTGGTGGGGTCTTTGGTGACCATGGGATTCCTTGCGGTGACGAGGACAGATGGCGTGATGTGGAACACCGTACGCCTTGACACCGGTGAATCGAAGGAACGGCGGCTAGCGGACGGTCGTGATCGAGTCGTCCGTGATGCCGGCCCGACGGCGGGCGGCCAGGCGGCGCTTCTGCGGCTCAACCGTGTACCTCGGATCCCGGGCGGAGTCCTTGCCGGCATAGAACACCCCGAAGCGCGTGAACGCGGAGGCGGTCACCAGGGCGGCACCGGACAGGGCAGCCACCACGCGGTGCCGACCGCCCAACAGGGTGCCGATGCCGCCGGCGATCGCCAGCCGCTCGCTCCAGGTCATCAGCATCCCGGGCCGGCCGGTCTCCAGGGGCTCCACCGCGACCGGGTCCATCCGGGCCTCCATGAAGCGGGTGGCCACCACATCGGCCACCACGCCGAGGACTGCGAGAGCCCGGGCGGGCGCCGTCTCGCGCACCGGCGTCGTGATCATGGCCATCCCGGAGGCGGCGATGGAGGCGGAACTGACGAACACGAACGGCAGATCATCCTTCGCGTCGTTCCAGGTGGGCATGGCCGTGTCCGAGAGCAGCACCGCCGTGTACCCGGCCAGCGGGGCCCCGAGCAGCGCGGCCAGTCCGCCGGCCGGTCCCTCGACGGCCCGCAGCATCCCGCGCAACGGTCCCAGGGGCAGCTTCTCCCCCAGCATCCGGTCCACGTCCGCCGCCGCGGCCACCCCGGCACCGGTGCTGAAGCCGGCCAGCACCCAGGAGCCCAGGCTCATCGGCGAGGACAGCTTCACCGTCCGCATCATGTTGTAGAACCGTTCGGGGCGCCCGAGGTCCGCCACCAGGGCCACGGCCCCGACGCCGGCCGCGGCCAGCGCGGTGATGCGCGTGTTCCGGCGCAGCACCTCGCGACCGGTCAGCTGGGCACCGAAGGCCAGCAGGGAGGATCCCCCGGCAATGCCGCCGCACACGAGATACGCGGCGACGCGTTCGTCCCACGGCGGTGCCTTGACGATGGGCCGGCCGTAGTAGGAGTGGGCGGAGGTGTCGCTGAACTGCGGCTCGGGCACCATGGCCATCTCGCGGCCACCGTCCGAGGTGGAGGGGGCCAGACCACTGCGGCGCCGGCGGTTGCCCTGCCCCGGACTACCCGTGCTGTCCCGGCCGTCCGCCTTCTGCTGGCCTCCCGGGCGGTCACGACGCCGGCGCCGGCGGGGTTCCTCCGGCGGCCGGTAGCTGTCGAACTCGGAGGTCGTCACCGGCGACCTCCACCGAGGAACGCCAGTCCCGCGGCGGCGACCATCCCCGCCATGGCGATCCCGGCGCGGGCGTACATCCGCGGCAGATCCCGGGTGGGCACCCTCGGGTCCGGTGGCAGGCCGTAGACCTCGGGCTCGTCCAGCAACAGGAACACGGAACCGGTGCCGCCGACCCCGTCCTTCGGATTCGCGCCGTAGAGGCGGGCCTCCGTGCGGCCCTGGGCGTGGAGCTGAGCCACGCGATCCTGGGCGGAGGCGACCATGTCCTCCCGCTCGCCATAGCGAATGGAGGTGGTGGGGCAGGCCTGGGCGCACGCGGGGGTCTGCCCATCCGTCATGCGGTCATAGCAGAGCGTGCACTTCTGCGCGACGCCGGAGTTCTTGTTCTTCTTAGGCTTGGCGGCCTTCGGCTCCTTGGAGGCCTTCTTCGCGGCCTTCTTCTGGTTCTTCTCGTTCTTGCCATCCCCCGCCCAGGGCGTCTCGGCGTGCACGCCCGGTGCGGGCGACCGGTCCGTCTTGGGTTGGGCGATGCCGTCCTTGCGGCGCTCGATCACGCCGAACGGGCAGCCGGCCACGCAGGTGCCGCAGCCGTTGCAGACATCGTCCTGGACCACCACGGTGCCGTGCTCGGTCCGGAACAGCGCTCCGGTGGGGCACACGTCCAGGCAACCGGCGTTCGTGCAGTGCTTGCAGACGTCCGAGGACATCAGCCAGCGGAACTCGGGGGTGTCCGGCGGGGTGAGGTCAACGGCGGAGGAGTCGACGGCCGAGCCAAGGGAGGACAGCACGTCCAGACCGCCCATGTCGGGTCCGGCCTGCAGGCCGCCGGCCAGGCTGGCGTGGGGGGGGGGG
>NZ_JALDXU010000116.1:0-9340 GCF_032154715.1 Citricoccus sp.
CGCGCCCATCGGAGAGCTGATGGACTGGCGGCTCGGCATGCTCGCTGTCACCGTGCTGTCCGTGGCCTGCGCCATCGCCTTCCTGCTCCTGGCCCCCACCGCCCGGGGATTCACGCCGCACCGCACCACCTTCCGGCAGGCGGTCCGGGCGCTGGCGGGCAATCTGCGGTCCCCGGCCCTGCTGATCATCTACGCCCAAGGGTTCCTGCTGATGGGCGGATTCGTGGCGATGTACAACTACCTCGGATTCCACCTGGCCGGTGACCCGTTCAACCTGCCCATCGCGGTGGTGTCCCTGGTCTTCGTGGCCTACCTCGCCGGCACCTGGACCTCGCCGCTGGCCGGTCGGCTGGCCGGTCGCCACGGGCGCGGTCCCGTGCTGCTGGTGTCCACGGTGGTCATGATCGCCGGGGTGCTGCTCACCCTGGTCCCCTCCCTGTGGGTGGTGCTGCCGGCCACGATCGTCTTCACCGGTGGGTTCTTCGCGGCCCACGCGGTGGCATCGGGCTGGGCAGGGGCGGCCGCGGTGGCCGGCCGGGCGCAGTCGGCCTCGCTCTACAACTTCGGCTACTACGCGGGCTCCAGCCTGTTCGGCTGGCTCGGCGGGGTGTTCCTGGCAGAGGCCGGCTGGCCCGGGACCGTGCTCATGACGGCCGCCCTTGCGGTGGTGGCGGCGATCCTGGGCTGGTTCATGCGCAGTAGATGAGAAGGCTCTCATTCCGGACTCATGCACGCCTCATGGGGTGTTGATTCCATGGTTCTCGAGGCCGGCGGAACACCCCGAACGGTCGCCGGAACACAGTGAGAGGCCATGCCATGACCATCGAGATGGGCCACCCGGCCAGCACCCTGACCATCGTTGAGACCGCCGGAGCCACCTACCAGCGAGCGGAGCTTCCGGCCCGCATCCAGGCCGCCTACACCACCCGCTTCGTGAGCGAGGCCCTGGAGAAGGACCGCTCCGCCTTCCACCTGGCCAGCGGTCCCACGGTCACTCCGCAGGCCGGCGACGTGGTCGTGGCCCGGGTGACCGAGATCCTCAACCACCAGCGCGTGGAGACTCCCGAGTCCCGCAAGGCCATCCTGTTCCCGGGGGCCATCATCATGCTGGCCTACGGCCACCGCTACGCCGCGGACCAGTTCCTGGCCCACGTGCCGGGCTCTCTGGAACCCTGCCACCTGGTCGCCGCCGGCGGCGTGGCCGGCACGGTCACCGTGCAGCATGCAGACATGGACGATCCGACGAGGATCGAACCACTGGGCCTGCTCGCGGACGCGTCCGGGATCATCAACCTCTCCCGCTTCGCCCCGTACTCGCTGAATCCGGTTCCGGCCCTCGGGGCCCCCGCCGAGGAGCTGGAGGCCGCGCTGCCCGGCCGCCCGGCCGTCATCGCGGTGCTCGGCACCTCGATGAACTCCGGAAAGTCCACCGCCATGGCCACCCTCGTCAACGGCCTGACCAACGCCGGCCTGAAGGTCTCCGCTGGCAAGTCCACCGGTACCGGTGCCGGCAACGACCCGATGATCTACGTGGACGGGGGAGCCGCCAAGGTCCTGGACTTCACCGACTTCGGGTATGCCACCACCTTCAAGCTCGACTTCGAGCAGGTCCGCTCGCTGACGATGAACCTGGTCGATGCCATGGCGGAAACCGATACGGATGTGGTGGTCGTCGAGATCGCCGATGGGGTCTACCAGGGCGAGACGGCCCGGTTGCTGCGCGACCCCCTCTTCCAGTCCGTGGTGGACCGCGTGGTCTTCGCCGCCGGCGACGCCCTCGGCGCCGTGGGCGGCGTTCGGGAACTGCAGGACGCAGGCCTGGACGTGGCCGCGGTCTCGGGGGTGCTGACCTCCTCGCCGCTGGCCACCGCCGAGGCCAACGAGGTCCTGGCCTGCCTCGGGGTTCCCGTCATCGACACCTACGAACTCACGAGCGCAACCGTCTCGACCGCCCTGCTGCCGCAGGACTGGAGGACATCCTGAACCCGGAACGCCCCCAGAACCAGCAGCACGACGACGGCCGGACCGGCACCCAGCGCCGGTTCCGGCTGTCGGCCGACGGCCCCCTGGAGAACCCCGCTGAGGACCCCATCGACGGCGCTGTCGGGCCGGCCACGGACCAGGAGGATGAGGGCACGACCGAGGCCACCGGGCGGGCGGAGCGGATGCCGACCGTCTGGGCGGGGCGACGCCGCTACCTCCTGGTGATCCTGTTCCTGCTCGGCCTCCTCCAGGCGATCATGGCCCTGGTCATGTCCTTCACGGTGGACTCCCTGTTGGGGATGCCCGCCCAGGTCAATGCGGCACTCCAGGCCGGGACGGCCCCGGACGGATCCGCCCTGGACCCGGCCGCCGTGGCGGAGGCGGGCATCTACGTGCCGTGGCTGCAGCTGTCCGTCCTGGCCCTCACCGTGCTGTCCATCTTCGGCGCCCGCTGGGGGGAGCGCGTGGTGGGGGAGGACCTCGGTCAGGACTACGTCTATGAACTGCGCCGCAAGCTGATCGGCACCACGCTGGCCGGCTCCGGCAACCCGTCCCTGGGCGTGACCATCACCCGTGCCTCCAATGACCTGACCTCCGTGCGCAACTGGGTCTCTCAGGGCCTGGTGCCCCTGCTGACGTCGCTGCCGCTGATCGTGGTGGTGCTCGGCGTGCTGGCCATCTCCCACTGGCAGGTCGGCCTGGCCGTCGGCATTCCCATCGTGTTGCTGGGGCTGGCCGTGCCACCGCTGGCCAAGGCGACCTTCACCCGCGCGAGGTACCTGCGCCGGCGTCGTGGCCGGATGTCAGCCCGGATCGCGGACACCGTCCGTGCCGGGGAGTCCATCCAGGCGGCCGGCGGCATCAACCGCGAGCTCAACGCCCTGGACCGGGACTCGGGCAAGGTGGTCAACGCCGCCGTGTCCCGGGCCCGCATCACCGGGCTGGTGCGGGCCTCCGCCATCACGGCGGCCTCCTTGGCCACCGCCGCCGTGGTGGTGCTCGGGACCCTGGGCCTGATCGACACCGCCGGGGTGGCCTCCGCCATGACCCTGGTGGGCGTGATGTCCACCCCGCTGGGGGACCTGGGCCGCGTTGTCGAATACCGGCAGAACTACAAGGCCGCCCGCCGCATCCAAGCGCCGTTGCTGGCCCAGGCCGAGGTGCTCCGGAAGGCCGAGAAGAACCGTGAGGAGAACTGGAAGGACGTGGCGCGGGAGCGCTCGGAGACCGGCCGGAACGGGCTGCAGATCCGCCGCATGGTGGTCCAGGGCCAACGCGTCCCCCTGCTCCAGGCCGGCGCCGGCGAGGTCATCCAGATCAGGTCCCATGACCCGGGGCGGATCCAGCCGTTTCTGGTGAACCTCCTGGCCGGTCAGAACACGCCCGCGGAGCCCGGCGGCCAGATCCCTCCTCTCGAGATGGCCGTGGACGGATACGACTACACCCGGGCCCCGGGCCGCCAGCGGCGCAAGCTGCTCGGCCACGCCTCCATGCGCGTTCCGCTCGAACGGGGCACCGTGTCCCGGGCCATCACCTACCGCACCCCCCAGGCCACGGAGGAGCAGACCCGGGAGGCCCTCGCCCGGGTGGGTCTGGACCGTGTCCTGGAGGCGTTCCCCCGTGGGGAGGACACGCGGCTCAAGAACGGGGGCCAGCCGCTGACAGGCTCGCAGGTGGCCCGGCTCAAGCTGGGCCGCGCCTTGCTGGACAACCCGCCGCTGCTGGTGCTGGACGGCATCGACGCAGACCTGGACGGGGACGGCCTGCGCCTGTTGCGGGCCGAGCTGGAGGCCTATCCCGGTGTGGTCCTGTTCACCTCGCAGAATCCCGGACGGATGGCCCCGGGACACCGGGTCTGGACCGTCGACGCACCCTGAGGGTCTCGCCCTAGACTGTGACCATGGAGTACCTCGTTCCGGTGTTGATCCTGGTGGTCGTGGCCGTCCTCGTCGGTGGCGGCGCCTGGGTGCTGTCGCGCCGTTCCACCACCGGTTCCAGCTCTGCCGGTACCTCCTCCGGAAAGTCAGGTCAGCGTCCGCGGCGGGGATCTTTGGCCGGCCGCATCAGCTCCGAGAACGCCAAGGTCGCCTCTAACCGGATGGACCAGGCCGCGCACCGCGAGGTCTATCGGCTGATCGCCGCCGGCCGCACCGCCGAGGCCGTCACCGCCTACCGCCGATCCACCGGCCTCGGCACCTTCGAGGCCATGATGGACATCCAGGCCCTCGCCACCTACCCGCAGATGTGGACCAAGCCGGCTCCCGCCGCCGAGTCGCCCGCGGAGGGCCCGGACAACCGGGTGCCCGCGGCGGACATCGCCGACGCCACCGACCTCGTGGTCCCGGAGGACTGGCTGGAGGAGAGCCTGCCGGCCGATCGGCCGTTCGAACTCGAGGTGGTGCGGGACGAGACCACCGTCCGCGTGTCCTCGGACGATCTGCCGCCCTACCTGCGGGACCAGCTGACCGCCCTGGTGCGTGACGGCCGGGTGGAGGACGCAGCCCTGGAGCTCTCCGCGCACACAGTGCTCACCGCCGAGGAGGCCCTGCAGTTCCTGCACATCCTCCAGCGTGAGCAAGGACAAGACGACTGAGTCGACTCTCACGGCAACAGAAAAGCCCGGAATCGTGATGATTCCGGGCTTTTCCGACTGCGGAGACGGGGGGATTTGAACCCCCGGTCCGACTTTCGCCGGACCCTTCATTAGCAGTGAAGTCCATTCGGCCGCTCTGGCACGTCTCCACTGTTCCCATCCGTCAGATGGTAACCCTGACATGGTAGCCGCCGAGGGCCCCGGAGTTCAAAGCGAGTCGTCCGCGACGCTCCTCCAGAGGAACTCCAGGGACCGCGCGTGCAGGGCCGCGGCCTGACGGTTGTCCGAGGCGCCGGCGTGGCCGCCTTCCAGATCCTCGTGGAACCACACGTTCGGCACACCCAGCCGCATCATCCGCGCGGCCATCTTGCGTGCCTGCACCGGGCCGACCCGGTCGTCCGAGGTGGCCGTCCACACCAGGAGGTCCGGGTAGCCCGTGCCGGGGCCCTCGGCGTCGCGTCCGGCCTCGGCGCCGGGAATCGGCCGCTCGAGCAGCAGGTGGTAGGGCGAGAAGGTGCGGAGGTATTCCCACTGCTCGGGATCCTCCGGGTCACCGTACTCGGCGATCCAGCTGTGGCCGGCGGAGAGGACCGTGTACCGGCGCATGTCCAGCAGCGGTACGCCGCAGCTCAGGGCCCCGAACAGTTCGGGGTAGGTGGTGGCCATATTTCCCATCAGCAAGCCGCCGTTGGAGCGGCCGGTGGCAGCCAGGTGGGACCGGTCCGTCACGCCGCGCCGGATGAGGTCGCGCGCCACGGCGGCGAAGTCCTCGTAGGCGCGGTGCCGGTTCTCCTGCAGGGCCGCCCGGTGCCAGTCGGGCCCGTACTCGCCGCCACCGCGGATGTTGGCGATCACGTGGATGCCCTGGCGGCCCGCGGCGTTGCGGCGGCTCAGCCAACCGCGGCCGTACACGCCGGAGTAGCCAGGCAGCTTGGAGGCGAGGAATCCGCCATACCCGTCCATCACCACGGGGTTGGCCCCGTCGGCCTCGACGTCCTCGGGACCGATCTGGAAGTACGGGACCCGGGTGCCGTCGTCGGACACGGCGAAGTGCTGGCGCACCGCCAGTCCGGTGGCATCGAATTGTTCCGGACCGGTGCGCACGGTCACCAGAGCGGGAACGACGTCGTCCGGCCGGCTGTTCTCCTCCAGGTCCGCCCAGTCCGCCGGGAGCGTGGCCCGCAACAGGGTGGGCGGAGTGAGCGCGCCGGTCGCGGTGATCCACAGGTCGTTGCCGCAGTCCGGATCCTCGTCATCCACGGCGCTGACGCCCAGGGTCAGGAAAGGATCTGCGGGATTCGGGTGCTCCAGCCGGATCAGGCGGGTGGCCTCGAGTGCCGGTGGCCGTCCGGCCGTGGTCTGCGGGGTCCCGCGCGGATCCGCGGCCGCCAGCGCGGTCTGGGGCAGGGCGTACACGGTGGAGGCGACATCCTGCAGCACGGTCAGCACCAGGTGGGCGGCGGTCCACGTCCACGCGGACAGGGTGCGGTCCGGGGAGGGCAGGAACGCCGCCCGTGGCTCCTCGGAGCCGTCCAGGAAGCCGTCCACCGTGCAGACGAGCAGGGAGCCCGCCGGATGCACCGCGGTCGGCAGCTCCCACTCGGACTTCAGGAACACCGTCAGCCACTGCCGGTGCACGTCCACCTCGGCATCCAGGGGCACCTCCAGCTGTCGCCAACCGGAACGATCGCCGGGGCCGTCCGCAGAATCCGGCGCCGCGGGTTCCCGCAGCCACGTGGTGGAGCGGTAGAAGTCCACGGCGTCGATGGCGACCGTGCGCTCCCAGCCGGGCGTGGAATCGTGCCCGCCGAACGCGGCCACGTGGGCGGGATCCACCTCGAACACGGTCGGTGCCGCGGCGATGGCAGCCTCCGGTCCGCCGCGCTGCAGGACCCGCAGCGTCCGGGCGTAGGAGGACCGGGTGGCGTCTCCGGCGTCGGGGTCAGGGTCCGTCACCGTGCCGACCAGCAGCCGGTCGCGGTCGATCCAGGAGGCCTGGGTCTTGGCCACCGGAAGGTCGAAGCCCTCGGGAGCCGGCACGAAGGCCCGGGTGGTGAGGTCGAACTCGCGCACGGCCACGGCGTCACCGCCATCGGGGGAGAGCCGCAGCAGGGCGCGATCCCAGTCCGGGCGCAGCAGCCGTGCGCCGGCGAACACCCAATCGGTGCCCTCCTGGGCGGCCAGGGCATCCACGTCCACGAGGACGTCCCACTGGGGGTCCCCGGCCAGGTACGGCTCCCAGCGGGTCCGGCGCCACAGCCCGCGCGGGTGCTCGCCGTCACGCCAGAAGTTGTAGTACCAGTCGCCGCGCTTGGTGACGTGGGGGATCCGGTCCGGGGAGTCGAGGATGGCGGTGAGGTCCCGCTGCAACTCCTCGAAACCTTCGGAGCCCAGCAGCGCCTCCGTGCGGGCATCCTGCTCCCGGACCCAGTCCAGCGGGCGCTCGCCGTGGATGTCCTCGAGCCAGAGGAACTCGTCCTCGGCGTCCGCGGCGGGGTCGGTAGGCGTGACGGTGGGAACGATGTGTGGGTTCTGCTGCATGGTCCCATCGAAGCACACGTTCCCGCGCCGGCCGTAGGCTGATGACCACGAACACGCCGCACCGCGAGAGGACCCCCGCCATGACCCCAGCCGTCCCAGGAGACCGGTTCACGATCGCCGTGGTGGGAGCCGGGCCGCGCGGGACCTCGTTCCTGGAGCGGTTGCTGGCGGTGGTGGAGGAATCCGAACCCGAGGCACCGGTGGTGGACATCGTGGTGCTGGATCCGGAGGAGCCGGGGCCGGGCCACGTGTGGCAGACCGGGCAGTCAGAACTGTTCCTGATGAACACCCCATCCTTCTTCCCGACTGTGGCGGCCGCCGGAACCCCCGGCCTGCGGCCGTCGTCGGCGGCCCTGACCTTCGACCAGTGGCGGATGGCCCACCCGGACCGGGCCCAGGTCCTGGACCGTACCGACTACCCGCCGCGGGCGGTCTACGGACGCTATCTCGCCGAGATGTACCGCGAGGTGACGGACGCGCTGGCCGCCTCGGCCGCCGTCGGGACCCTGGACTGGCGCCAGGCCGAGGTGGTGCACCTGGAACCGGCGCGGACGGTGACCCCGGTGCACGGGGCCCACGGTGCGGCGCCCCGGAAGGCGATCCTCACCTGCGGTGACGGGAGCACGCTGGCGGCGGACGCCGTCGTGCTGGCCGTGGGGCATGTCCCGGCGCGCCTGACGAGCGAGCAGCACCGCCTGGCCAGCGCGGCGGCGGAGCTGGGGCTGGAGTACCGCGGGCCGTCCATCCCCTGTGACCTCGACTGGGATGCCGTGCCCGCCGGAGCCGACGTCCTGGTGCGCGGAATGGGGCTGAACTTCTTCGACGCGCTCGCACAGCTGACCCTGGGCCGCGGAGGCCGCTTCGTGGACACCGGCCAGGGCCCGGGCCGGGCACTGCGCTACGAACCCTCCGGCACCGAGCCCGTGCTGCACCCGGCCTCACGGCGCGGCGTCTGCTATCTGCCGAAGGCCGAGCTGGATGCGTTCGTCCCCCATGCGGTGGCCCTGAAGTACCTGGTGCCCGAGGTGGTGGAGGCGCTCCAGGCCGAGCACGGCCCGCTCGACTTCATGAGGCACCTGTGGCCGCTGATCCACCGTGACGTGGTGCGCGCGTACTACAACGCCCTGGTGCACAACCGCCCCGAGATCCTCGGCGGCTCGGGTCCGGCCATCGAGTTCCTGGCCGCGCTTGTCGGCCTGCTGGAGTCCGCCGGCCGCGGCGAACCGGTCACGGCGCACCAGGCGCAGGAGCTGCTCCACGCGTATGCGCCGGGGATGCCGTTCCTCGACATCCGGGCCCTGGCCCGCCCCTTCGAGGGCCGGGTGTACGACTCGGGCGAGGCCTACCAGCGGGAGGTGACCGGCTTCCTGGAGGGCATCAGCGCCGAGGCCGCGGCCGGTGAGGACTCCCCGCTCATGGTGGCCATCGGGACCCTGCATGCCGCGCGGTTGCTGGTGAAGCAGCTGGTGGCGGAGCAGCGGCTCACCGATGCCTCCCGCCGGCGGGACGTCTCCGGCTGGTTCGAGACGCTCGTGGAGGGCCTGGCCTCCGGCCCGCCGCTGGCACGTGTGGAACAACTGCTCGCCGTGGCGCGAGCCGGCCTGGTCCGGTTCGTGGGCCCGGATCCGCAGTTCGAGCCCGACGCCGGCCGGTCCCGGTTCACGGTGTCCTCCCCACAGGTGGGTGGCGCGGACGAGGCCCAGGACGTGCACCGCGGGACGTGGATGATGGAGGCGATGATGCCGCCGAACCGGGTGCTGCTCGCTGCCTCGGACCTGGTGTCCTCGCTTCTGGCCGAGGGCACCGCGGTGCCCTTCACCGTGGAGGACGAGGAGGGTGACCCGGTGCCTGGCCGTGGCTTCGACGTGACCGGGCGCCCCCACCGGTTGAAGGGGGCCGGGGGAGCGGTCCAGGAGGGGGTCTTCGTCCTGGGGCTCCAGCTGGCCTCCGTCCAGTGGGGCACGGCGATCGCCGCGGAGGCCGGCCGCGACCCGGACGGACGGGCCCGCACCCTGGGGGACGCGGAGGCCGCGGCCCGGGCGGTGTGGGCGCTCGCGACCGGCTGACTCTGCGCTGATCCGACCCGGGATACACCGATGGCCCCGTCCCGCCGTATAGGCGGCACGGGGCCATCGCTGCGTTCTGGCCGACGGGGTCAGTCAGTCGGCCAGTCGGTGCTGGTGAGGTCGTGCTGGTACATGACCTTGGCGACCTCGCCGCGGC
>NZ_JALDXU010000014.1:0-48331 GCF_032154715.1 Citricoccus sp.
GGCGGGGCGCCGGAGGCGGACGCGTAAGGAAAGGACCACCATGGGAGCCCAGATCCGGGTCTACCGCCAGAAGATCGCCTCGACCCAGTCGATGCAGAAGATCTTCAAGGCGATGGAGCTGATCGCCACGTCCCGCATCGGCAAGGCACGCGAACGCGTGTCCGCGTCGCTGCCGTACGCCAACGCGATCACCCGCGCCGTGTCCGCCGTGTCATCGCAGCAGGACATCGAGCACGTGCTGACGTCCGAGGTCGAGAACCCGAAGCGCGTCGCCGTGCTGGTCCTCTCCTCGGACCGTGGCATGGCCGGCGCCTACTCGGCGAACATCCTGCGCCATGCGGAGGCACTGCTCGAGTCGCTGCACGCCGAGGGCAAGGAGACTGACATCTACCTCGTGGGCCGCAAGGCACAGGGGTACTTCGACTTCCGTAACCGCGAGTATCAGGAGGTCTGGACCGGCAACACCGACGCTCCGGAGTTCCTGCGGGCCCGCGAGATCGGAGAGCGACTCGTCGACTCGTTCCTGGAGGACACGGAAGCCGGTGGCGTGGATGAGATCCACGTCGTCTACACCGCCTTCCACTCGCTCGTCACCCAGGTCCCGACCGTCGTCCGCCTGCTGCCCCTCGAGGTGGTGGAGGAAGAGGTCACCGACTCCACGGACCTGCACCCGCTCTACGAGTACGAGCCGGCCCCGGAGGACGTCCTGGACGCCCTGCTGCCGAAGTACATCGAGTCCCGGATCTTCTCGGCCATGCTCCAGGCGTCGGCATCCGAACTGGCCAACCGCCAGCGCGCGATGAAGTCGGCCGGGGACAACGCCAAGGACCTGGTCACCGAGTACACCCTGAAGATGAACAACGCCCGCCAGGCCGAGATCACCCAGGAACTGACCGAGCTGATCGCCGGTGCGGACGCGCTCAGCGCATCCTGACCGGGCACCGGCTCTTCACCCGACGAGCCAACTGACTGCCAACTGACTGTCAACTGACTGTCAACCTCCAGCCACACCAAAGAAGTGAGAGAGATGACTGCCACCACGAACGAACAGGGCACCGGTACCGCCACCGGTGGCGCCACTGGCCGCATCGCCCGCGTGATCGGGCCGGTGATCGACGCTGAGTTCCCGGCCGACGCCATGCCGGCCCTGTACAACGCTCTGACCGCCGAGCTCACCGTCAACGGCGAGACCCACACCATCACCTTCGAGACCGCGCAGCACCTGGGCGACAATCTGGTCCGCGCCATCTCCCTGCAGGCCACCGACGGTCTGGTCCGAGGCTCCTCCGTGGTCGACTCGGGCGCCCCGATCTCCGTGCCCGTCGGTGAGGTCGTCAAGGGACACATCTTCAACGTCCTCGGCGAGTCCCTCGACGTGCCGACCTCGCAGCTCGAGGTCACCGAGCGCTGGCCCATCCACCGCCCGGCGCCGAACTTCGCCTCCCTCGAGGGCTCCACCGAGATGCTCGAGACCGGCATCAAGGTCATCGACCTGCTGACCCCGTACATCAAGGGCGGCAAGATCGGCCTGTTCGGCGGCGCAGGCGTGGGCAAGACCGTGCTCATCCAGGAGATGATCACGCGTGTGGCCCGCAACTTCGGCGGCACCTCGGTGTTCGCCGGCGTCGGTGAGCGCACCCGTGAGGGCAACGACCTCTGGGTGGAGATGGAAGAGGCGAACGTCCTCAAGGACACCGCCCTCGTGTTCGGCCAGATGGACGAGCCGCCGGGAACGCGTCTGCGCGTCGCCCTGTCGGCCCTGACGATGGCGGAGTACTTCCGTGACGAGATGAACCAGGACGTGCTGTTGTTCATCGACAACATCTTCCGGTTCTCCCAGGCCGGTTCCGAGGTCTCCACGCTGCTGGGCCGTATGCCCTCGGCCGTGGGCTACCAGCCGAACCTCGCCGACGAGATGGGCGTGCTGCAGGAGCGGATCACCTCCACCCGTGGCCACTCCATCACCTCGATGCAGGCCGTCTACGTGCCCGCGGACGACTACACCGACCCGGCGCCGGCCAACGTGTTCGCGCACCTGGATGCCACCACGAACCTGACCCGTACCCTGGCCTCCCGTGGCCTGTACCCGGCCGTGGACCCGTTGGCATCGACCTCCCGCATCCTGGACCCGCAGTACGTGGGCCAGGATCACTACGATGCCGCCACCCGCGTCAAGCAGATCCTCCAGAAGAACAAGGAACTGCAGGACATCATCGCGATCCTCGGCGTGGACGAGCTCTCCGAAGAGGACAAGATCGTCGTCTCGCGTGCCCGCCGCATCGAGCAGTTCCTGTCCCAGAACACCTACACCGCCAAGCAGTTCACCGGTGTCGAGGGTTCGACCGTCCCGATCAAGGACACCGTGGAGGGCTTCACCGCCATCGCCAACGGCGACCTTGACCACATCTCCGAGCAGGCCTTCTACAACGTCGGCGGGCTGGATGACGTCGAGCGCAACTGGGCCAAGATCCAGTCGGAGAACTGATCCCCATGGCTGAGCACGAACTCGAAGTCGAGATCGTCGCCGAGGACCGCTTCGTGTGGTCCGGACCGGCGCAGTCGGTCAGCGCCCGGACCGCAGAGGGCGAGATCGGCATTCTGCCGGGCCACACCCCGCTGCTGGCCGTGCTGGGTGACGGCGACGTCGTGGTCCAGCGGACCAACGGGCAGACCATCACGGCACATGCCGAGGGCGGGTTCTTCTCGGTGGACAATGACCGCGTCGTGATCGTGGCCGGGGCGGCGACCCTCCAGGGCGAGTCTGCCGGCCAGGGCGCAGCCTGAGGTGACGCCCGGGTGGTCCGCGCTGATCGTAGCGGTGCTGGCTGCCCTGGTGGCGGCCGTCCTGGTCGTCGCCTTCATGGTCTACTGGCGCTGGCGCACTTTGGTGCGCACTCCCGGTACCTTCACCGCCCGCATCCGCGGGGCAGGTGAGGGCACCGGGGGTGTCCGCGTGATCGGTCGGTACGACGAATCCGGTCTCGACCTCATGACGGTGGCCTCGGTGGATCCGCGACCCCGCTGGTCGGCGGCCCGTCACCTGTTGCGGCTGCAACGCGAGGGGACGGTCCGCCAGGACGGCTCGGTGGTGGTGCGGGTGGACGGCGGGCCGGCCCCGGTCGACCTGGTCATCCAGGCGGACGCCTGCGCCGGACTCTCGGCGTGGGTCGAGTCCGGTCCGGCCGTGGGTTTCGGCACCTGGCGGGAGCTCCCGCCGCGGGGCTACCGGCGCAGGGCCCACTAGGACACCTCACGCGGTCCAGCAGACGGACATCATCATCTCACCAGGCACCCCGGCCTCGCCGGGGTGCCTGGTGCTTTAAGGAGTGCCGTCAGGGCCGTCAGTGCCCCGGAGCACCCGGAGGAATGACGACGGCCGGCGGGCCGGGCGCGGTCGTCCCGTTCTCGGCCTCCCACTCCCACTCCACCCACCCCGAGGCGCGGCGTGCGGGTGGCAGGGTGAGGGCCGGCGTCGTGCTCACGGCGGGGACCGCGAGTTCTGTCGGAACGCCCCACGCGAGCAGGTTCCGCAGCGCACCGTCCAGGGTGACGGCACCGGAGGCCAGGGTCGGCTGACCCGCCACGCGGGGTGCGGCGGAGATCCCGTTCTCAGGGATCCCGGTGTTCCGTGCGGACTCGATGGCGACCGCGCCCAGGGTGTAGGCGCCTGCGGGCGCGTCGGTGGCGGCGGAGGCGTCTGAGACCACGCAGACGGCACCCGGGGCGAGGCGCAGGACATCCAGAACGACGCCGGGATCCACATGGAGGCCGTCGGCCACCAGCTCGACCCGGAGGTCTCCACGGGCCGCGGCGCGCAGGGCCGCCGGCACCGGTCCCGGGGCGCGGTGGTGGAATCCGGGCATGGCGTTGAAGAGGTGGGTCACGGCGGGGCGCCGCTGCTGGCCCGTGCCGCCCAGGTTCGGACCCGGCGTGTGCATTCCGGTCCACCGCTGCAGTGCGGTGATGAACTCGGCCTCCGTGGCGTCGGTGTGGCCGGGGGAGGGCAGGACGCCCGCGGTGAACAGGGTGCGCTCCACCACCTCCGCGGCGTCGAGTTCGGGGGCATAGGTCATGGCGACGATCGCTTGGGCGTCCGGGCCGCCGTGATCGTGCCGTCCGGCCTGCACCAGCGACTCGAGCAGCCGGCGGGACCGGTCCGAGCCCGGTTCCAGCACATCCTGGGCGGACTGCGCCCCGCAGTGGTGGCGGGACAGGAACGGCCCCTCCAGGTGCAGACCCGCCAGGGTGCCCTCCCAGACCAGCGGGGCGAGTCGCCGGACGGCGGCCAGCAGGTCGGCGGCGGGCAGGGTCGGGAGGGACGCCACCACGCGGGTCACACCCCGCCGGGCCAGCTCCCGGAGCGCCTCACGGACCTGGTGCACGGGGGCCGTGGCGAAGTCCACGCCGTCCAGTCCGTGGCAGTGCTGGTCGACGAGTCCGGGCGTGATGAGACGGCCCGTCCGTGGTCCTGGTGCGGAGCCGCGGTAGGCTGCCGGCACGCCAGCCGGCTCAGAAGAGTCGGGACTCGGCATCGTCCACGCCGCGCATGGCGTCGTAGTCCAGGGTGAGGCAGCGGATGCCCCGGTCCTCGGCCAGGGTGCGGGCCTGGGGCTTGATCTGTTGCGCGGCGTAGACACCCCGGACGGGGGCCAGCAGCGGATCGCGGTTCATCAGCTCGAGGTAGCGGGTGAGCTGCTCCACCCCGTCGATGTCCCCGCGGCGCTTGAGCTCCACGGCCACCGATCCGCCGGTGGCGTCCCGCGCGAGGATGTCCACGGGACCGATGGCGGTCATGTACTCACGGCGCACCAGTGTGTGGCCGTCGCCCAGGAGGTTGATCTGCTCGGCCAACAGCCGTTGCAGATCAGACTCGACGCCGTCCTTGACCAGTCCCGGGTCTACGCCGAGCTCATGGGAGGAGTCATGCAGGACCTCGAAGAGGTGCACGATCAGCCGGTCGTCGGACTTCGTGGCCTGCACCGTCCAGACCTGGACGACGCCCTCGGCGGCCAGCTCCTCGGTGGGCTCGGCTGTGCGCAGGGTCGCCGGCGGGCTCATCCAGTTCAGCGGCTTGTAGGAGCCGCCGTCCGAATGCACCAGCACCGAGCCGTCGGCCTTGACCAACAGCAGGCGCGTCGCCTGGGGCAGGTGGGCGCGCAAACGCCCCTCGTAGTTCACGGAACACCGGGCTATCACCAAACGCACACAGGGGAGTCTAGCTGTACTGTCCCGCCAGGTGAGGCACGAGGTCCGTGCATGAGCGGCGTCCGTGCACCGGCGGGCTGTGGAAAGATGGTGGTGTGCCCCGCTCGAACCGACCCCGCCGCTCCGGGCCCGCCCGGCGCCCGGCGCCGGCACCCGGTCGGCAGGACCGGTTGGATGCCCTCCTGGGCCTGGATCCCGGGTACCGGCAGGAACAGGGGCACGACGGCGGCTGGCACGTTCGCCAGATCGCCGCCTGGCGCGCGGTGAAGGACTACACCTGCCCCGGTTGCGGCCGGGCGATCCCGCCTGGGATGGCCCACCTGGTGACGTGGCGCAGCGATTCGATCTTCGGTGACGAGGCGGCCGGTGCGGACCGCCGCCATTGGCACCGGGCCTGCTGGTCCAATCGCCGGCAGGACGGGCTCTACTGACTGACGGGCTCTGCTGACGGGCTGGTCAGATCCGGTCCTGCCGGGGGATCAGCACTTCCTTGACCACCAGCATGACGGCCGCCGCGAGCGGGATGGCCATCAGGGCGCCCAGCACCCCGAGGAGGGCGGCACCGGCGATCACGGCGATCACGGCCACGGAACCCGGCACGGCCACCGCCTTGCTCATCACGCGCGGGGAGACGAAGTAGGCCTCGACCTGGAGGTAGATGAAATAGATCGCGGCGAAGATCAAAGCCGGCTGCCATCCGGAGGTCAGTGCCACGAGGGTCACGATGATGCCGCCGGTCAAGGCGCCCACGAGGGGGATGAAGGCCATCAGTCCAGCGAAGAAGGCCAGGAGCGCCCCGAAGGGGATCCCTGCGATGGAGATGGCGATGATGGCCACCAGTCCGTTGAGGCCCGCCACGGCCGACTGACCGATGACGTAGTAGCCCACGGAGGAGGTGATCTCCTCGCCGAGGTACTCCACCCGGGGACGTCGGCTACTGGGGGCGAGCCGGTAGGCCCAGAACTTCATGGCCGGCAGGGTGGCGAGGAAGTACAGGGTCAGGACCAGCACGATGAGCACGGAGAACCCGGTGTTGACGATGGCGGTGCCCACCCCGAAGAGCCCGCCGAAGATGGCGGTGACGTTGGCCGAGTCCCCGATGAACTTCTCCAGCTCAGACATCGCGATGTCCCGGATGCCGAACTGGCTGTCCAGGTCGTGGAAGAACTGCGATTCGAGGAAGTCGGAGACCATGGCCGGCAGGTTGTTCACGAAGGCCGTGGTCTGCTCGACCACCGTGGGGATGAGCAGGGAGAAGAACAGCGTCAGGATCGCGGCCAGCAGGAGCACGGCCGCCGCCACGCCCACCCCTCGGGGGGCGCCCCATGACTCGATGCGCCGGACCACCGGATCCAGCCCGAGGGAGATGAACAGGGCCGCGCCGATCCACACGAGCAACTGGGTGTTGGCGGAGATGATCCCGTACAGCAGGAAAGCCAGGCCCACGCCGAACGTGAACAGGAAGCCGGTCTGGACCGGATGGGCCCACTGGACCAACCGGACGCGGTGGGACGGATCGGTGGCGTCGGCGGCACGAACTGCCGGACCCGTATTCGCCTCGACCTCTGCCGCGGAGGCTGACGCGGCCGCCGGCCGCAACTCGAATCGGGGACGGGGCCGGGCACCGGGCAACCGGCGCGCGGCCCACCACCGTCGGAGGATGCCGGAGCGCGGTGTGGCGGCCGAGGTGTCGGCGGCTGCGGGGGTACCGGAGGCGGCCCCGGACGGGCTGCCGGAAGCGGCCTCGGGGACGGAATCGGAAGCCGCGTGGGGGGAGTCGTGGTCCTGCACAAGCCACAGGTTACGTCACCCGCATGAGTCCCGGGACGACCTGCGTCGTTATCATTCGGTGACCTTCTCGGTATACTGGGGTGCTGAGGTGCGGCAGGAATCTGTCCTCGCACCGCCGTCAGCAGTGACACCGCCACAGATCACCCCCCGAACCACAGACAGGTAGACCGCGTGCGAGTAGTTTCCGGAGTAGTAGCCCTGGTACTGGGCCTTGCCGCCATTTTCGGCGCCGTCGGCCTGCAGACGATCTGGGCCCCTCCGGCGACGCTGACGGCCACCACCGACCAGTCCTCCGTCGATGCCGCGCCGGAGGCTCCCCTGACCGTCATCACCGGTGGCATCAACGAGGTCGCGGAGGACCCGGTGGACTACACGCTCACCGGTGACGGCGACTACACGGTCATGCTCGGCCAGACCCGGGACATCGAGGCGTGGATCGGCGACGCCGCCCACAACACCGTCACCGGCGTCGAGACCGAGGTCCCTGACGGCCAGGACCCGCAGGTGGTGGTGGAGCACACCGAGGGAGAGGCCACGGTTCCCGACCCCGCCGGTTCCGATCTGTGGGTGGACACCCAGGAGGCCAGCGGCACGATCGACCAGCGGTGGTCCGTGCCGTCCGAGGGGGACTGGTCCCTGTTGGTCGCCACTGACGGCACCGAGCCTGCACCGGCCGAGATGACGGTGAGCTGGACCAACACGCTCGGCGACAGCCCGTGGATCGTCCCGCTGGCCATCATCGGCGGCCTGTTGGTCCTCGCCGGACTCGGCCTGCTGGTGTGGGCGTTCCTGATCCTCCGCCGGAAGGCTCCGGGCAACACGGGACACCACCATCACGACGGCGGTGCCGACGGTACCGGAAAGGTCTCCCCGGACGTGCGTGGCAGCTCGGCTTCGACCACGTCGTCCAGTTCGACCACGCCGACCGCCGACGGCACCGGGCAGGTCTCCCGCACGCATGCTCCCCGCATGAATACTGCCCGGGCCCGGCTCGCCGGCCTCCTGGCCGGAAGCCTGGCGCTGGTGGGGGTCCTGGGCGTGGGCCCGGCGACCGCGCAGGGCACTCAGAGTGCTCCGGCCAGCGACGCGCCCCAGACCCCGGACCAGGAGCCGGCGGGCGAGGGCGATCAGTACCCGATCCTGACCGACAGTCAGTTGGAGCGCATCCTCGGTCAGATCGAGTCGGTCGTGGCCGAGGGCGATGAGGCGCAGGACCCTGACGTCCTCACGCCCCGCGTGGCCGACCCCCAGCTGTCCATGCGGCGCGCCAACTACGCCAATGTCCAGGTCTCGGACGACGTGCGGGCGGCAGAGCCGGTGGCGGCCACACCCCTCCGGTCCGTGCTGGCACCGGCCGATCCCGCGTTCCCGCGCACGGTCACCGTCGTGACCCAGGGTGAGGCCAACACCACCCCGCAGCTGCTGGTGTTGCGGCAGGACTCGGCACGGACGCAGTACCGGCTGGTGACCGCCGCCTCCATGATCCCGGCGGCCAGGCTCCCCGCCAGCGACCTCTCCAACACCGAGGTCGAGATGGTGGCGGAGGATGACGGCAGTGGTCTGGTCATGTCCCCCGCCACTGCCGTGGACGGGCTGGCTCGGTACCTGAATGTGCCGGACCACTCCTTCGGCGACCAGTTCGTGCACAACAGCATGGTGGATGGCATCCATGACTACCAGGCCAGCATCGAGGAGGAGGCGCCGGACGCCCGCCTGTCCCTGCTCCGTGAATCGATTCCGGGGACGACGACCACGATGCGCCTGGCCGATGGCTCGGCCCTGGTGACCGGTCTCCTGGACGCCCGGATGACCATCGCCCCGCGCGAGGAGGGGGCCACGGTGATGGTGGACGAGGTGGCTGCCGCACTGGCGGGCGAGGACAGCACCGAAAGCGACTCGCCGGTGGAGATGACGTACCGTGAGGTGGTGGCCCTGCGCATCCCGGCCGAGGGTGCCACCGGAGACGAGGCCAAGGTCTCCATGGTGGCCCTGACGGACGAGTTGCAGGCCGTCACCTACGAGTGACGGGTGCCCGCCTCAGTTCTCGATCCAGTCCTCGACCCAGCTCTCGATCCCTTCAAGGAGTGCCCGGAATGTCCCAGCAGCCCCCAGCCATGCCGACCCACCTGCGCGGGGCGCTCGACCTGTCCGCCCTCAAGCGGCCGGCGGGCCAGCCCGGTCAGCCGCCCGTTCAGCAGGCGCATGCCGGACCAGCGGGTCAGCCGTCAGCCCAGGGCGCGCCCGCGGGAAGTTGGGTCCTGGAGCACGCGAGCCAGGGTGACCTCCAGCAGCTGGTCCAGCTGTCCTCGCGCGTCCCGGTCCTCGTCCATCTGGCGGCGCCCTCGAATCCCGCGAGCCAGCAGATCGACGATCTCGTGGCCCCCGCCGTGGACGCGCGGGGCGGCCAGCTGATCCTGGCCAGGGTGGATGCCGAGGCCGATCCGCAGGTGCTCCAGGTCTTCGGGCTGGCTGCCGGGCCGGCCGTCGTCGCCGTCCTGGCCGGCCAGCCGATCCCCGTCCTGAACCAGGCGGTTCCGGCCGACCAGCTCGAGCAGCTCCTGGACGAGCTGCTCGCCGCCGCCGCCCAGAACGGCGTCTCCGGCACCGTGCCCCCGCTGGCCCCGGCCCGCGAGTACGGTCAGGGTACTAGCGGGTCCGCGGGGGACGACACCCCGGCCGCCCCGCCGCTGCCGCCGCTGCACCAGGAGGCCCAGGACGCGCTCGAGGCCGGGCAGTACGAGGATGCCGAGGACGCCTACCGCAGGGCACTGGCGGAGAACCCCGCCGATGCCGAGGCCAAGGTGGGACTGTCCCGCGCCGGGCTGTTCGCCCGGACCGCGGCCATGGACTCGAATGCCGTGCGGGAACGTGGCGCCACCGAGCCGGACGAGGTCCAGGCCCAGATCGACGTGGCCGATCTCGACGTGCTCGGCGGCCACGTGGAGGACGCCTTCCACCGACTGGTCCGCTTCATCGCCGGACACCCGGGGCAGGAGCGGAACACCGCCCGCGAGCATCTCGTGGACCTCTACACCGTGGTGGGTGACCAGGACCCGCGCACGGCCGCGTCCCGCAAGGCGCTGGCCATGGCGTTGTTCTAGACATGGGTTGACAGACACGTGCGGACAGGCCCCGGCCCAGATCCTGACTTAAGTCATGGCCGTCCTGGCCATGGCGCTCTCGTGCTCTGGGTCCGGCCCTTGCTAGCGTCAGGGACATGAGCAATCCTGAGAGCTCCCTGTCCGCGCCGTTCCCGCCTCAACAGCCCGGTGCCGTGCCGGATCCGGACACCGCGCTGGCCATCCGTGGTCTGGCCAAGCGGTTCGGGGAGAAGATCGCCGTCAACGGCATCTCCCTTGATGTGCCCGCCGGTTCGTTCTACGGACTGGTCGGACCGAACGGTGCCGGTAAGACTACCGCCATGTCCATGGCCACGGGACTGCTGCGACCGGACCACGGACAGGTCTGGATCCACGGCACCGACGTCTGGTCCGAGCCCCTGACCGCCAAACGGCGCATGGGCGTGCTCGCTGACGGCGTGCGCCTCTTCGACCGGCTCACCGGCGAACAGCTCGTCACCTATTCGGGACTCCTGCGCGGGCTGGACCGGGACACGGTGGCAGAGCGCACCGCAGATCTGCTGCGCGTCATGGACCTCACGGGGGACGCCGGAAAGCTGGTGGTGGACTACTCGGCCGGCATGACCAAGAAGGTCGCACTGGCCTCGGCCATGATCCATGCCCCGAAGGTCCTGGTCCTGGACGAGCCCTTCGAGGCCGTGGACCCCGTCTCCGCCGCCAACATCCGGGACATCCTGGCGCAGTTCGTGCAGTCGGGTGGAACCGTGATCGTCTCCAGTCACGTCATGGACCTCGTCCAGCGGATGTGTGACCACGTGGCCATCATCGCCCAGGGCAACCTGCTGGCGGCCGGAACCGTGGACGAGGTCCGGGACGGACAGAGCCTCGAGGACCGCTTCGTGGACCTCGTGGGCGGCCGCTCGACCGGAGAGGGCCTGTCATGGTTGCGCACCTGATCCGCATGAAGCTGGCCATCACGGTCAACGGGTGGAAGAAGAGCACCGGCCAGTTGGTTCTGGCCATCCTGCTGATGGCGTATCTCGCCTTCGTCCTCGTGATGGTGGGCGTCGGGGCCTCCTTCATGCCGGAGCTCGGGACGGACGCCCGGGGTACCATCCTCACGCTGGTCGGTGCCGTCGCCGTGCTCGGCTGGATCATCATCCCCGTGTTCTTCACCGGGGTGGACTTGACCCTGGACCCGGCGAACTTCGCGACCTTCGGCGTCCCGTCCCGTCAGCTGGTCCTCGGCCTGGCCATGGCCGGTCTCGCCACGATCCCCGGCGCGGCCACCCTCATCGGCTTCCTGCTGTCAACGCTCGCGTGGCGGGACCAGGTCGGCGCGATGCTGCTGGCCGTGCCGACCACCATCCTCGGGGCCGTCTTCTGCATCTGCATCTCCTATGCGGTGACAGGGCTGCTGGCCGGGATCACCGGGCAGCGGCGGATCCGCGAGATCATGTCCATCGTCGCCTTCATCCCCCTGATGCTGGCCGGTGTGATCCTCACCGGCATCGTCGAGTCCGTGGAGGCCGCCCTGGAGCAGTTGCCCGGCCTGGCGGCCATTGTCGCCTGGACCCCGCTCGGCTCCTTCACCGGTGCCCCCTGGGCGCTGGCCGAAGGGCGCCTGCTCGAGGCCGCGGCGCAGGCGGTGCTGTGCCTGGTCTGGGTGGCCGGGGCCCTGTGGCTCTGGCAGCTGGCCGTGAACCGCAGCTACGCGCAGGTGCGGGGTTCCGGACCCGCCAGCTCGAAGACCAAGACCGGCGTGGGACTGCTGGGGGTGTTCCCGGGGACACCGGCCGGAGCCATTGCCGCCCGGTCGCTGATCTACTGGCTCAAAGACCCCCGCTACTCGGCCTCCCTGGTGGTGCTGCCGCTGCTGCTGGTGCTCTTCTGGTTCCTCGGCTACCAGTCCGGTGAGTACGTGATGATCCTGTTGATGGGTCCCATCACCGGCTTCATGCTCGGCTACTCCATCTCCGCGGACATCAGCTATGACGGTTCGGCCTTCGCCCAGCACGTGACCGCCGGTGTCTCCGGCCGGGACGACCGCGTCGGCCGGATCGGCTCCCTGCTGTCATGGGGGATCCCCGTGACGCTGCTGTTCACCGTCGCCACCGTGTGGATGGCCGGCCAATGGTGGCTGCTGCCCGGGCTGATCGGTATCGGGATCGGCGCCCTGCTGACCGGGGCGGGTGTCTCCGCGCTGGTCTCGGCCCGGTTCATCTACCCGGTGCCGCCACCCGGCGCCAGCCCGTTCGCCACGCCTGAAGGCGGTGGCATGCGCATGATGCTCATCTCCCTCGGTGCCATGGTGGTGGTCGGTGCGCTCTGTTTGCCGGGACTGATCCTCTACGTCGTGGCCTTGGCCACCGGCGCCATGCCGCTGATGTGGATCACCCTCGTGGTGGGCCTGGGAGTGGGGGCGTTCCTGCTGTGGCTGGGCATCCGGCTCGGCGCGAAGTGGTTCGACCGTTCCCAGGCCGAGACCTACCAGTCGGTGCTGGCCGCCACCGGCTGAGTGACCCTGACCTTGACCGGACCTGGGTGCCAGGGCGGTAGACTGGTGGACATGAGTTTGCCTGCCGATCCTGACCCCCACCAGCCTGGCGCCCCGGGGGCTCCCGGCGGCCCCAGCAGCGGCGGAGCCGCGGTCCTCGACCGCCAGGAGCAGCTGCAGGAGGCCGAGCCGGGCGACCACGAGCGCTTCTCCCACTATGTCCGCAAGGAGAAGATCATGGAGTCCGCCGTCACCGGCGATCCCGTGGTGGCCCTGTGCGGCAAGGTGTGGACTCCGGGCCGGGACCCGGAGCGATTCCCCGTCTGCCCGGAGTGCAAGGAGATCTACGACGGCCTGAAGTCCCCCAAGGACGGCAACTCCGGTGAGGGCTCCGGCCAGGGCGGATCCGGCGGGGGGCGGCGCGGCTGGTTCGGCGGCCGCGGCTGAGTTGCGGTCCTGTCCAGTTTTGCCGTGACCGGACCGTTCGTCCGTCCCGCCGTGACCTACGCTGCGTTCCCGTACCGTTGGGCACCCGTCTTTCCCTGACCGCGTCCACGTGACGCGCCGCGCCCGACCCGGCCGGCCGGCGTCGCGCCGGGTCCCTCATCCCGCGGTCCGGGACCGCTCCACGCATGACCCTGTGCATGCCCACGCCCGCAAGGAGGCCTTCGAAGCTCCGTGACTGAACCCGTGACTGATGCCATGCCCGGCGCCCTGTTCCACATCGGTGATGACCTGCCCCCGGCCCTGCCGGAGCGGGCAGCCTGGGGTACCGCCCAGAAGCTGCGTCAATGGCAGCAGGAGGCCCTGGAGCTGTACTTCTCCCGGCAGCCGCAGGACTTCATGGCGGTTGCCACCCCTGGAGCCGGCAAGACCACGTTCGCCCTGCGTGTGGCCAAGATGCTGCTGGAGGCCGGGACTGTCACCCGCATCGCCGTCGTGGCACCGACGGAGCACCTCAAGCGCCAGTGGGCCGACTCTGCGGCCCGCATCGGCGTCGCCATCGACCCCAATTTCAAGAACTCGGACGGTCGGCACGGGGACGAGTACATCGGCGTCGCGCTGACGTACGCCCAGGTCGCGTCCAAGCCCGTCCTGCACCGCAACCGCACCGAGAACGCGCGCACGCTGGTGATCCTGGACGAGATCCACCACGGCGGTGACGCTCTGAGCTGGGGCGAGGGCATCCGTGAGGCCTTCGAGCCGGCCACCCGGCGGCTGTCCCTGACCGGCACCCCGTTCCGTTCGGACACGGCGACCATCCCGTTCGTCGAGTATGTGGAGTACGACGACGGCATCCGCCGCTCGAAGTCCGACTACACCTACGGCTATGGTCCAGCCTTGCGGGACCATGTGGTGCGTCCGGTGATCTTCATGGCGTACTCCGGACAGATGCGCTGGAAGACCACCACGGGCGACATCATGGAGGCGCAGCTCGGCGAGGCCGCCACCAAGGACATCACGGCTCAGGCCTGGCGGACAGCGCTCAACCCGGAGGGGGAGTGGATCCCCTCGGTCCTGGCGGCCGCGGATCGTCGCCTCACGGAGGTGCGCCGCAATGTGCCCGACGCCGGCGCGCTCGTCATCGCGACCGACCACGAGGATGCGAGGGCGTACGCCGCGCAGCTGACGCGGATCTCCGGCGAGCAGGTCACCGTGGTGCTCTCGGACGACAAGGGCGCCTCGGAGAAGATCGAGGAGTTCTCGGCTGGGACCCAGCGGTGGATGGTCGCCGTGCGCATGGTGTCCGAGGGCGTCGACGTGCCGCGGCTCTGCGTGGGCGTGTACGCCACGTCCACGTCCACGCCGCTGTTCTTCGCCCAGGCCGTCGGCCGTTTCGTGCGCTCCCGCAAGCGCGGGGAGACCGCCAGTGTCTTCCTGCCGTCGGTGCCGCAGCTGATGTTGCTGGCCAATGAGATGGAGGCCGAGCGGGATCACGCCCTGGACCGGCCCGAGTCAGCGGCCGGGGTGGACGAGCTGGAGGACCTGTCCCAGTCTCCGGAAGAGGACCTGCTGGCCGCGGCCAACCGGCAGGAGCGTGCCTCGGACTCCCTGACGAAGTCCGAGTTCAAGGCCCTGGAATCCCAGGCGTCCTTCGACAAGGTCCTGTTCGACGGCTCCGAGTTCGGGACCGGAGGGGCGATCGGTTCCGAGGATGAGCTGGATTTCCTCGGCATCCCGGGTCTCCTGGATGCCGAGCAGGTGGGGGAGCTGTTGCGCCAGCGCCAGGCGGATCAACTCAAACGCCGGCCCAAGACCAGCGCGAACGCCGCGGCGGACCAGGCGCACCACGGAGCCGGCCCGGGGGCTGAGCCGGTGGTGGATCACCGTCGGCTCAAGCAGATGAGGTCGGAGCTGTCCAAGAACGTCTCGGCGTGGTCGGCACGGTCCGGGACCCCGCACGGGATGGTCCACAACCGCCTCCGCGAGATCAGCGGCGGGCCGGCCGTGGCCCAGGCGACGGCCGAGCAGCTGGAGATCCGGCTGAAGACCCTCCAGGGCTGGTTCGTCGGCCGGAAGTGATCAGGACGTGAGGACGCGGCGCTAGTCTGCCGTGCCGCCCCACATCTGCAGCACGGCGCCGTTCTCCTCCATGAGTTCCAGGGCCTCCTCGGACCGTTCCGTGTCCACGCCCGCCACGAGGTCCGTGAACACGGAGGTGTCATAGCCGGCGTCGATGGCGTCCAGCACGGTGGCACGGACGCAGTGGTCGGTGGCGATCCCGACCACGGTGACGGAGTTGATGCCCTCGGCCCGCAGCCAGTCGTCCAGGCCCGGGGCGTCCTCCTCGACGGCCGTGGCGGCTGCAGCAGTGGCGCCGAAGGGGCCAGACGTGCCCTCGGGGGCGCCGGAGCGCACCATGTCCGGAACGCCGAGCTGGCCGTCGAAACCGGAGTACGAGGCATCGAAGCGGCCCTTGAGGAACTGGGCGTCGATGAACTCGGTGTCCAGCTCCGGATGCAGTTCGGCACCGCCGGTCCCGGCGACGCAGTGCACGGGCCAGCTCTCGGTGTAGTCCGGCTCGGTTCCCTCGACGGCGAAGTGGGGCCCCGGATCCACGTGCCAGTCGCGGGTGGCGACCACCGCGGCGTAGTCCTGGGCGTGCTCGTCCAGGAAGGCCGTGATCCTGCCGGCCACCTGGGCGCCGCCGTCGACGCCGAGGGTGCCGCCCTCACAGAAGTCGTTTTGCACATCCACGATGACCAAGGCGCGCATGGTGAAGTTCTTTCCTGTTCTGACGCGGGGGTGAAGCGGTGGTGGGAGAGGCCTTCAGGCCTCGTTGAACACGGTCGGGATGACCGGTTCGCCGGGCTGCAGTCTACGCACAGCGGCGGGCAACTCCGCACGGGAGGCCCGGTGCCGGTCTGCCGCGCGGGTGACGGCGGCCGGTCCGGTCCAGCCGGGCTGGAGCTCACCATCGCGGACGAAGGTGTGTTGCAGCGGGCGGTCGTCGCCCCCGGGATCGGCCCGCTGGTTGACCGTGAGCAGTTCGGCGGTGGCGCGCCCGGCCCCGTTGCGCCGGCGGACCGCGTGCTTGCGGCCGCCCATGGACTTCTTGCCGGAGGCGGCCTTGGCCACGTCGATCCATGCGCCGCTGCCGTCCTGACGGCTGACCAGCTTGTAGACCATCGAGGCCGTGGGTGCGCCCGAGCCAGTGACCAGCCGGGTGCCCACGCCGTAGGAGTTCACCGGCGCCGACTGCAGGTGGGCAATGGCGTATTCGTCCAGGTCCGAGGTGACCATGATCCCCGTCTCGTGGTTGCCGAGCTCGTTGAGCAGGGAGCGCACCCAATGCGCCTGCTCCACCAGGTCACCCGAGTCCAGCCGCACGTTGCGCAGCTCCCGTCCGGCCACCTCGACCGCGGTCCGGACGCCGGACTCCACGTCGAAGGTGTCCACGAGCAGGGTGGTGTCCTTGCCCAGCGAGGCCACCTGGGCCTCGAACGCCTGGCGTTCGGAATCGTGCAACAAGGTGAAGGAGTGGGCAGCGGTGCCGACCGTCGTGAGGCCGTAGCGGATTCCGGCCGCGAGGTTGGAGGTGGAGGCGAAGCCCGCGATGACGGCGGCCCGGGCCGCGGCGACGGCGGACTCCTCGTTGATCCGCCGGGAGCCCATCTCGATGCAGGGGCGGCCGTCGGCGGCCGAGGTCATGCGCGAGGCGGCCGAGGCCACCGCGGAGTCGTAGTTGAGCACGGACAGCAGGTAGGTCTCGAGCATGCAGGCCTCGGCGAAGGAGGACTCGACCTGGAGGAGGGGGGAATAGGGGAAGTACGCCTCGCCCTCGGCGTAGCCGTAGATATTGCCGGAGAAGCGGAAATCGGCCAGCCACTGCAGCGTGGTGTCCTTGACCACCCGGTGGTCGGAGAGGAAATCGAGTTCCTCGGTGCCGAAGCGAAAAGTGGCCAGCCCCTCGAGCAGACGACCGGTCCCCGCCACCACGCCGTAGCGGCGGCCCTCGGCCAGGCGGCGGGTGAAGACCTCGAACAGGCTGCGGCGGTGTGCTGCCCCAGACTGGAGGGCGGCCTCCAGCATGGTCAGTTCATAGTGGTCCGTGAACAGGGACGTCGGAAGCAGCCAGCGGGCCGTGCCGGTGGAAATCTGGTCGGTCACGACTGACACCCTACAACTCTTGACCACGCCTGGACGCCGGGTGCCGTATGCCGTCGGCCGTGTGCCGTCCGCCGTAGAATGACTGCCATGTTTGTGACCCTCAGTTCCCCCGGCCGTTCCCCTGGGCCCCGGGACGGAGCTCCCAGCGGTGCTCACCACGAGCGCCCCCGTGACGTTCCGGGCCGAGGGCCCGGGACGGGAACAGACGTGTTGGAGCGGGAGGAGACATCGGCCGGAACCGCTGAGCGCACCGCCGCAGACCGGCCCTGGCAGGTGGTCGTGTGGAATGACCCCGTCAACCTCATGAGCTACGTCTCCTTCGTGTTCCGGTCCTACTTCGGCTTCAGCCGCGCCAAGGCCGACACCCTCATGCTCCAGGTGCACCAGGAAGGCAAGGCGATCGTCTCCTCCGGGGGCCGGGAGGAATCCGAGCGCCACGTCCAGGCGATGCACGGTTACGGACTGTGGGCGACCCTCCAGCACGAGCAGGGGGAGGGGTCCTGATGGCCCGGGCCTTCAAGAGCACGCCGAAGGGGTTCGTCGCCGATCTGGAGAAGGCGGAGCGGCGCCTGCTGCGGACCCTGTTCAAGGACGTCATCCAGCTGTTGGACGCGGGGCAGGAGACGCCCGCAGGGTTCGCCTCCGAGCCTTCCTCCGACCCGTTCTGGGACATCGTCTCGGGGCTGGGACCGCTGGGAGCGGACGACGCCGGCGCTGGCGAGGCGGCCGGCGTCGGGAATCCGAGGGGGACGGGCGAGGGCGCCCCGGTGCGGGAGGCGCCGCAGGACGAGGCGCTCGCGCGGCTGCTGCCGCCCGGGGTGCACGGCGACACCGCTGCCGAACAGGCCGCCGCCGGCGAGTTCCGGGCTTTGACGGAGGACGGCGTCCGCCGGGCCAAGACGGCCGATCTCCAACGGGCAGTGGCGGCGCTGCAGGTCAACCCCGTGGTGTTGGACGAAGAGCACGCCATCGCCTTCAGCCGCGCCCTCAATGACGTGCGCCTGGTGCTCTCCGCCCGGCTGGGTATCGATGCGGAGGAGGACGCGGAACGAGTGCACGCGGTGGACGACTGGTCCGCCGCCCAGGACGTGGAATCCTATATGGCGCTGTTGTACAACTTCACCACGTGGCTGCTCGAGACGTTGATGCTGGCCCTGTCCACGCGGCTTCCCGACTGAACCGTGCTTGACTGCAGACTGCTGGAACCGCATCTGCTGGAACGACACCTGCTGACCGAAGGACCGACCTGACCATGATCAACACGCCCGTGCCGACGGCCCCCATCGGCGTCTTCGACTCCGGGGGCGGCGGGCTGACGGTCGCCCGCGCCATCATCGACCAGCTGCCCGGCGAACAGATCGCGTACGTGGGTGACACGGCCAACGGACCGTACGGGCCGCGGAGCATCGCCCAGGTGCGGGCCTTCGCCCTCGGCATCATGGACGAGTTGGTCGACGCCGGCGTGAAGGTCCTGGTCATCGCCTGCAATTCCGCCTCGGCCGCGGTGCTGCGCGATGCCCGGGAACGGTATACCGCCCGGTATGGGATCCCGGTGGTGGAGGTCATCCAGCCGGCGGTGCGCCGTGCGGTCGCCGCCACCCGCAACGGGAGGATCGGGGTCATCGGGACCGAGGCCACGGTTAGCTCGCGGGCCTATGAGGATACCTTCGCGGCCGCACCGCAGTTGGAGATCACCTCGGTGGCCTGCCCGCGGTTCGTCGAGTTCGTGGAGGCCGGCGTCACCACCGGGCCGGAGCTGCTGGCCACTGCCGAGCGGTACCTGGCTCCACTGAAGGAGGCGGGGGTGGACACCCTGGTGTTGGGGTGCACCCACTATCCGCTGCTGACGGGTGTGATCTCGCTGGTGATGGGGGAGTCCGTCACGCTGGTCTCCTCCGCGGAGGAGACGGCGAAGGACGTCTACCGGGCGTTGGTCCGGCACGGTCTGGAGAGTCCGGCGGGTGGTGCTGCCGAGCAGTCCGGTCACCGGTTCATGGCGACCGGCGATCCGCAGCACTTCGAGACCCTGGCCCGTCGTTTCCTCGGGCCCGAGGTCGGCGGCGTGCAGCAGGTCGACCATATTTCCGAGCGTTACCCGACCGGTGTGCTGGCCCGGATCACCCCGGAGATGCTCTCGGCGGCCCAGGGCGGAAACGGACACGGTGCGAACGGACAGTACAGTGGTCCCAACGCAGGACCCCCCGTGCCGACCTCAAGCGTGACGAGCTCGGGTCGCCGGGGGATCGCCACGGAGGAAAGGCCGGACGCAGGGTGAAGCTCACGATCATCGGTGCCTCAGGATCGTTTCCCGGTCCGGGCTCGCCGGCCTCGTGCTACCTCGTGACGGCTGAAGGTCCGGACCCGGACGGCGCCCCCGGCAGCCGGAAGACCTGGCGGATCCTGATGGACCTCGGCAACGGTGCCCTGGGCACGTTGCAGCGCTACATGGCCCTGGACGACATTGACGCGGTGCTGCTCACTCACCTGCACCCGGACCACTGCATGGACCTCTGCGGACTGCACGTGGCCATCCGTTGGAACCCGTATGGCTGGAAGGGTATCCACGTTCCGGTGTACGGTCCCGAAGCCACCGCGGATCGCATGGCGACGGCCTACGGACTCGACCCGGACCCGGGCATGCATCCCGATTTCGACTTCCATCACTGGCAGGCGAACGTCCCCGTGACCGTCGGCCCCTTCACCATCACGCCGGTTCCGGTGCGCCACCCCATCGACGAGGCGTACGCGCTGCGCCTCGAGATGACCGAACCCGGCCCGGACGGGGAGCCGGTGCACCGCGTGCTGACCTATTCCGGTGACACGGACACCTGTGATGGCCTGGTCGAGGCGGCCCGCGACGCCGACCTGTTCCTCTGTGAGGCCGCCTTCCAGGAGGGCCGCGACGACGGCATCGATGGCGTCCACCTCACGGGCCGGCGCGCCGGCCAGATGGCCACCGACGCCGGCGCCCGCCGACTGCTGCTGACACACCTTCCCGTGTGGACCGATCCGCTGGCCGCCTCCATCGAGGCACGGGAGACCTATGCGGGCGACCTCGCCGTCGCGGTCTCCGGAGTCACCTACCGGGTCTAGACCGCTGCGGTAGGTCCGGCACGCTCCCGGTGCCCGACGCACCCGAGGTGCTTCAGCCCGGATTAACGCGTCCGGGCCCTCGGTAGGATGGCGGTCATGACCTCATCGACTTCCGGAGCTTCCGCCGTGCCCGAAAACAGCACCACCGGCGCCCTGTCCACCGCGACCCGCCAGGACGGGCGCGCCGTCAACGAATTGCGCCCCATCAGCATCACCCGTGGCTGGTCCCGCCAGGCCGAGGGCTCTGCACTGATCGAGTTCGGCAACACCCGCGTGCTGTGCACCGCCTCCTTCACCCAGGGCGTCCCGCGCTGGCTCAAGGGCGAGGGCACCGGCTGGGTCACCGCGGAGTATGCGATGCTGCCGCGCGCCACGAACACCCGCTCCCAGCGCGAGTCCGTCAAGGGCAAGATCGGCGGCCGCACCCATGAGATCTCTCGCCTCATCGGCCGCTCGCTGCGTGCCATCATCGACCTCAAGGCCCTGGGCGAGAACACCATCGTGCTGGATTGTGACGTCCTGGAGGCCGACGGCGGCACCCGCACCGCCTCGGTCACCGGTGCCTATGTGGCGCTCGCGGAGGCGATCGCCTGGGCCAAGGGACAGGGCGTCATCGCGGCATCCGCCCAGCCACTGAAGGACTCCGTCGCCGCGGTGTCTGTCGGCATCATCGACGGTGTCCCCATGCTGGATCTGCCTTACGTGGAGGACGTCCGCGCCGAGACGGACATGAACGTGGTGGTCACCGGATCGGGCGACTTCGTGGAGGTTCAGGGCACTGCCGAGGGCGCCCCGTTCAACCGTTCTGAACTCGACTCCCTGCTCGACCTGGCCGTGGCCGGGTCCGCCGAGCTGGCCCGCATCCAGCGCGAGACCCTGGCCGGCGAGCGGTGAGCGGCCCCGAGGGCACCACCCGGCCCCGGCTCGTCCTGGCCACGCGCAACCAGGGCAAGCTGCGCGAGCTGCGCGAACTGCTCCGCGGACAGGTGCCCGGACTGGACGTCGACACCCAGGTTGTCGACGCGGCGTCCCTGGACGCCCCGGACGTGGTGGAGGACGGTGTCACCTTCGAGGAGAACTCCCTCAAGAAGGCCCATGCCGTCGCCCGGCACACGGGGCTGGTGGCCGTGGCCGACGACTCCGGCCTGTCCGTGGAGGTGCTCGGGGGTGCCCCCGGCATCTTCTCCGCCCGGTGGTCCGGACGGCACGGGGATGATGCCGCCAACCTCCAGTTGCTCCTGGACCAGATGGCGGACGTGAAGCCCGAACACCGGAGCGCCGCGTTCGTCTGTGCCGCCGCGGTGGCAACACCGGTCGGCGAGGACCATGTCGAACTCGGCTTCCTGGCCGGAACCCTGCTGACGGCACCACGGGGCAGGGGTGGCTTCGGCTATGACCCGATCCTGCAACCGCACGGCATGCACGTCTCGGTGGCCGAATTGGATCCCGAGGTGAAGAACTCCATCAGCCACCGCGGCACCGCGTTCCGGCAATTGCTCCCCGAACTGGTGCGGTTGCTGGCCGGATCAAATGGTGCGTCCGGCGGAGGGCGCTGATGGCGCTCGACTTCACGGCGCTGGATTTCGAGACGGCGAACGGCTTCCGCGGTTCGCCGTGTTCCGTGGGCCTCGTCCGGGTCCGCAACGGTCAACCGGTCGAGCGCGCGTACTGGTTGATGAGACCACCGGCAGGCTTCGACCGGTTCGATGCACGGAACGTGGGAATCCACGGCATCACGGCGGCGCAGGTGGCAGGCGCCCCGCGATTCGCCGAGGTGTTCGGGGACATGGCGGACTTCATCGGGACGGACCCCCTCGTGGCCCACAACGCGGGCTTCGACCTCGGAGTCATTGAATCTGCGCTCGAGGTCTCCGGCCGGGACATCCCGCGCTTCGACTATGCCTGCTCCCTGGTGATGGCCCGGCGCACCTATGACCTGCCGTCCTACGCGCTGCCCGTGGCCGCCGCGGAGGCGGGACATCCGCTCGAGAACCACCACGATGCCCTCGCCGACGCCGAGGCGTGTGCGTGGATCATGATCGACGTGGTCGAGCGGCGATGGGCAGTCCGGCAACAGGCCGACTGGCAACCGACGGCCGAGCAGTCGACGGACCAGCCGCTGCTGGAACATCCGGCCGCTGACGTGCACCTCGCGACGCGGGGCGAACCGAGGTCACTGGCCACAGCGGGGTCCTCCACTGGCCTGCTGGAGGTGGGGCTGGCCGAGATCCTGGCTCAGGACGGCGTGCGGTTGCGACAGTTGGAGTCTCGCGGGGCCGGAACCACCCCAGAATCCCGAGCTACCCGCCAGGCCCGCGGGCTCGGGCCGGTCTTCGACTCCACTGTGGTGCTGCCGCATGCGGAGCGGATGCCTGATCTGATGCACTGGCCGGATGAGGGAGTCAACCCCGAGCCTGCCGCCGACGCGGACCCGGCTCATCCCCTGTATGGACAGACCGTGGTGTTCACGGGCAACCTGGGCATGCCCCGGCAGGAGGCCAAGAACCGGGCCGCCTCGTGGGGAGCGCGGACGGGCAGCCGGGTCAACGCGCAGACCACCATGCTGGTCGTCGGAGACGGTTTCCGCGCTGAGGACCTCGGCACGGCAACGCGCGGCGGGGCGGTCGGACACCGTAAGACGCGAGATGCCCTGGTTCGCCGTCAGCAGGGCCAGCGGGTGGAGCTCGTCTCCGAACCGGAGTTTCTGCAGATGCTGGACGGCAATTGGCCCGACGCCGCGGTGTAGGGGATTCCGTCAGCCACGCCGCCTCGTCGCCAACCAGCCACGCATGGTGCCCAGCGCCAGCCACGCGCCCTGGCACCTCGCGTCGGTTCGCATCGGCTTAGGTCCGCCAATACCGATTGCGCTGAGGCGTCCTGAATGGATCCAGGTAGGGGGCGGGGATGAACCAGGGGACGCCGTCGTCGTCGACGCGGATGTCCCAGGAACCGCTGTGGACCGCGTGATGATGCCGACTGCAGAGCAGCACACCGTTGTCCACGCTGGTCGCTCCGCCGTGGGTCCACCACTGGATGTGGTGTACCTCGCACCACGGCGCCGGCATCGTGCAGCCGGGCGACGCGCATCCGCCGTCGCGGGCTGTGATGGCCCGGCGGAGTCGAGGTGGAAAGAGTCGCTGGGTGCGCCCCATGTCCAGGAGCTGCCCAGAGCCGCCCAGGACCACCGGCAGGATGTCAGCGTCACAGGCGAGGGTGCGGATGGTGGTGGGACTGATGGGGCCGGTGAAAGCCGCCTCTGATCTGAAGGTGCCCACGTCAAGAGGGCCGGTGGCGAGGAGATCAGCCCTGTCGGAGTCATGGGGTTCGTGGGATTGGTGTGGCGGACTGGTCGTTGCTGGCACTTCTGATGCTTCTGGTGGTTCAGACCGGTCGGGTTGTCGCGGAGGATCTGTAGCTGTGGAGGCCGACGAGGTTCCGCCTGGGGGCGTGCGGCCACGACTGATCTGACCGGCGAGGGTCTCGTAGTCGATGGTCACCATGACCTGAGGCCGGTTCCCGCCGGAGGACGGCAGTCCGTTGCCCTCCACCAACGCCAAGGCCCCGACGAGGGCGGAGGTGAGGCCGTCCAGTTGCCGCTGGTGACGGGACCGGCGATCAACGGCCATGACGTCGGCATCCGGCCAGCGGTCTGCCCCGGCCAAGGGATCCTGGACGGGCGCCCCCGCGGCCGACGTCGTGCTGCTGGTGGTCTCGCCACCGCCCTGGACGCCTTGGCCCGGTGCACCTTCACTCTGCGGGCCTTCGTCCTGCGCGCTGTCGCGTTGCACGCCTTCACTCTGAGCGCGGGGATTGCTCGCGGCGCCGGCGATGGTGCTGAGAACTTCGTGCTGCAGGTCATCAGCAGCGATCCTCCACAGATGCAAGCCCCGCCGTTGGCCCCGGTAGGAGAGGCCCTGCTGGACCGACGGAACGGCGTCGGTGGGTTCGTCTCCATCCGGGTTGAGCGCATGTTGGGCCCACTGACGCCACCGAGCGCACGCGTGGCGCATCAACTCCGGGTCCAGAACGGTGGCCTGGGCCGTCAGTGTCCTCTCGCCGCGGGACAGCCACTCTGCGGTCGAGGACGCGTCCGCATGCGTCGCCTCGGCATCCTTCCTCGTCTGGTCCAGTGCCGTGGAGATCAGGTCGAGTGTGCATGGGTCGAGATGCCCCTGCAGGAAGGCCTCCGCCAGGACAGGGTACGCGGCACTGCGCTGGTGGCCCGTGATCTCCGGGACCGGCGGCTGGATCTGCCGGGCACGATGGATGCGCTTGCGCGCCTCCGGCCGCGGGATCCGTAGGGTCTTCACCATCCAGTCCGGGGCATCGCGAAACGGCTTGGCCCCACCGGGAATGCCGAGCATCGGCTCGCGGAGGCATCCCTCCTCCATGGCATGGGCGGCATGACCGGCCAACGACGTATGAACTGCAGTCAGAAGACGTCCCAGATCTTCAACCCGCCGGTGGATGACGGGTAGCGAACCGGTTGCGAAGGTCTCGGGTGCCGCCACGAAGTCCGGGCCGTGGGGCGACTCTCCCGGGGCGATCGGCGCGAGGGAGGTCAGCCCGGACCAGTCCTCGCCAGGTAGTGACGGGACCACGCGTTCGAAGGCGTCAACCGTGGTGGGACCGGACAGGCGTCGGGCCAGTAGCTCCAGGGCCTGGCGAGCGACATCAAGGACCTCCGGAGTGGCCCACTCGGCCAACTCGTCCAGGCCACGCGCGGGCTCACTCTCCTCTGTTGCCACGCCCTGACCCTCCTTCCAGATCATCACCGCCCGTGCGCAGCCCGAGTGACCCTGGTGGCTCTGCCTGCCCTGCGTGCTAGTACATATATTCGATCATGAGTGGCGGACGAGATAAGCGCCCTCCATTGAAATGTGGAGGGTTGCGCGAGAAACGCATGCTGTGGAGTACAGCGGCAATCAAGGCTCAGGACTCAGGGATCAAGGCTCAGGATGAAGGGTTCTGGAGTGGGTTGGACGCCGGAGCGGACACCGACGCGGCCGGGGCTGAACCGATGGCCAACCCCTTCTCTGCGGCGGCCGTGCGGATCGCGTCGATGACGAGCTCGAGCGATGGCCGACGTGTGGGGGTGGCCCGATACGCGATGGAGACCGTCCTCATCACGGGTTCCTCCAGGGCGATGATGTCCACTCCGTCCGGGATCAGCTCCAGCGCGAGATCGGACACCAGCGTCACCCCGAGCCCACCGGCGGCCATGGCCAGCGCGGTGGGCTGTTCGGCGACGGTGTGGACGATCCTCGGGTCGAAGCCCTTCTGGTGGCAGGCGATGCGGACCGCATGGCCGAAGTGGTCACTCTCCCGGGCCAGGATCCACGGATAGTCGGCCAGCTGGGCCAGGCGCACCGTCTCGGAGGGGATCATCCCGGTGGGCACGGCGGCGTGGAGCCGCTCCACGGCGATGACCGTCCGGGTCAGCTGGGGGTCCCAGGTCACCGGGGTCACCGAGTAGTCGATCACGAAGGAGAAATCCAGGGTGCCGTCCTTGACCGCACCCGCCGTCTGCTCAGGATCCAGCTCAACGGTGCGGACCTCGATCCCGGGATACCTCACCGCCAGACTGGACAGGGCCTGCGGCACGAGACTGGAGGCCACGGACGCCCAGACACCCGCGGTGAGGCGGGCCATCACCCCATTCTGAGCCTGCTCCAGGGCCATCGTCGCCCGGTCGACCGAGCCGAGAATCTGCTCGGCATGCTCTGCGAGGACGAGCCCCAGGTCGGTGAGCAGCAGCCGGCGGCCATGCCGCTCCACGAGCCGGGCGCCGACGTCGCGCTCCAGCTGGGCCAACTGCTGGGAGACGCCGGACGGACTGTAGTGCAGGGCAGCCGCCACGGCGGTGACGGTGCCACGCAGGTGCAACTCGCGCAGCATCCTCAGCCGACGCAACGACAACTCCATGCAGGTCAGCTTAGGGGCGGGCCGCCAGCACAGGGGAGACCTTGCAGTCCCGGTGCACGGCATCGTGCAGGAACCGGCGATAGACGCCAGCGGCGACCCCCTCCACGCTGGGAGTACGAGCCGGAGCTGAGCCGGCGGACACCGAACCTGCACCGAAGCACGCACCGGAGCACACGCCGGAGGGTGAATCGCTGCGGGACCAACTATGAACTCGATGGAGGTGGCGGGCATGACCCTGATCCAGAACCCTGATGGCAACCGAACGCACGACAGCACCAGTGGGCCGGCGCGTGGCACCCGGCCAGAGACCCTGCCCCGGAATCCGGCGCGCGAGCCGTTCACGCGGCCGGACCCCTTCGACCGTCCACCGCAGCATGAGCTCGTGTGGACGGATCCGGTCACCGGCTCCCAGGGCTGGCTCGTGGTGCACACCCTGGTCGGGGGCATGGCCACGGGCGGCACCCGCATGCGAGCCGGCTGCACCCGGGACGAGGTCGCCGACCTGGCCCGCTGCATGGCCACCAAGACCGCTGCGTTCGGCCTGCCCGTCGGCGGGGCCAAGGCCGGTATCGACTGCGATCCGCGGGACCCGGACGCGCTGGGGGTCCTGGAGCGGTTCTTCGCGCACATGCGGCCTTGGCTCGAGAATTCCTGGGTCACGGCCGAAGACCTCGGCGTCTCCCAGTCGGACCTCGACGCCGTCTTCGCCCGGTTGGGACTGGACCAGTCCTTCCACGCCGCCATCCGGCGCTCGCCGGACCCGGCTGCCACACTGGACCGCGTCCGCGCAGGACTCGACACGGTGGACCGGGACGGCCTGCCGCTGGGGGACGTGATCGGTGGCTATGGGGTGGCTCAGGCCTGTCTGGGGACGGCGGCGGCCCTCGGTTGGGAGCCCTCGCGGACCACGGTGGCCATCCAGGGTATCGGCACCATGGGCGGCGGAGCCGCGTGGTACCTGCACGAGGCGGGCGTCCCCGTGACCGCGATCGCCGACGCCGCCGGCACCCTGTTCTGTCCCCGCGGTCTGGATATCCCGGCCCTGCTGGCCGCCCGCGACCACTACGGCGAGATCGACCGGGCGACGGTACCGTCCGGCGTCGAGCTCCTGCCGCGCGAGGCGGTGCTCGCGGCGCCCTCGGACATCCTCGTCCCGGCCGCGGTCTCCTATGCGCTGGGGGCCGGATCCGTGGCCGACATCGCGGCGCGGGCGGTGGTCGAGGCCGCGAACTCACCCACGACGCCGGACGCGGAGGAACGCCTGGCCGTGCGCGGGATTCCGGTGATCCCGGATTTCGTGGCCAACGCCGGTGCGGCGGCCTGGGCCTGGTGGTTGCTGCAGGGCCAGGTGGGCACGGAGCCTGAGGACTCGTTCCGCCGCCTGCGGGAGGAGATGCAGGGCAAGGTGGGCTACATGCTCGCGGAATGGACTGGTGCCAGGGTGAGCCCGCGGCGCAGTGCCTGGGGTTTCGCCAGCGCCAACCTGGAGGCGCTCGCCGGTCGTCAGATCACCATTCCCTAGCGGCGACGGCCGCAGACGCAGCGCCGCCGGCACCGCTACACCCGGGTGAACAACGCGCCCAGCCGGTCCGAGACCACCGACGAGCCGGCCAGCCGGAGACCGTGCCAGATCGTGACCTGGTTGGCCGTGAACACCGGCTTGCCCAGCCGGGCCTCGATCGCGGGCAGCACCTCCAGCGTGTGCATGGCCGTGTCCGGGATGAGCAAGGCCTCGGCGGCCGGATGGTCGTTCTGGAGGGCCAGGTCCATCACCCGGGCGCTCTCCAGGGAACCCACCTCCGCCGCCGTGTCGATCCCGGCACTGCCGCGGGCCACCACGTCGATCCCCGAGGCCGCCAGGAAGTCGGTGAAGAGCACCGCCACCTCCTCGGGATAGCTGGCCGCCACGGCCACTCGCCTCACACCGAGAGAGGACGCGGCGGCCACGAACGACTGTGATGTACTCGCCGCCGGCACCCCGGCCGCCTCGGCCAGCTGGTCGGCCTGCTGGCGCACGCCCGCATAGCCGTAGACGAAGCTGCCGGAGGTGCAGGCCCACACCACCGCGCCCACTGTCTCCGCGGAGTGCGCGGCGGCCCCGGCGGCCACGGCAGATCCTCCTGCCACGGTCGCGAGCAGCCGCCCGACCCCCTCCGCGAGCTTCTCCGGGCTGCCCAGATCGAGGAGTTCGGGAACCGCGTGGAGATCGGTGCCGTAGATGTGCACGACCGGCAGGCGCACGCCGAGCCGGTCCGCCGCCGTCGGGTACTCGTCCTCGGCCGCATGGTCCGGATAGATGATGCCGATGGTGGTCATGAGGGGAAGTCCTCTCGGAAGACGTCGGCCAGCCAGCGCCCCGGGCCGACCATCGGCAGGCCCATGCGGCCGAGGCAGGCCCAGACGGTCAGCTGGTTCGCGGTCAGGACGGGCTTGCCGAGCCGGCGTTCCAGCGGTTCGATGATGTCGTAGGTGGGCAGGTTGGTGCAGGAGACGAAGACGGCCTCGGAATCGGGGGTGTCCGCCGCGAGGATGAGCTCGGCCACGGTGCGGTAGTTGACCCGCCAGATACCGCCGCCCAGGCCGAGATAATGGCGCCGTGGTACAGTCACGTCCCCTTCCCCGAGGAAGGCGACCAGACGGTCCGTCAGATCGGCGTCATAGGGCGTGATCACCGAGATCCGCCGTAGACCCAGGACCCGTACGGCCTCCGCCAGGGCGCCGGAGGTGGTGACGGCATCGGGAGCGCCGGCCTCCAGGATGGACCGGCGGAGTTCGGCCTCGTACTCGAGCCCGTGGATGAAGCTGCCGGAGGTGCAGAGGTAGGCCACCACCTCCGGATCCACGCCGAGCACGTCCCGGGTGGCCGACTGCACGTGCCGCTTCTCGGAGACGAGCTCGGCCATCTTCAGGCTGACCGGGACCGGCTCGAAGGGCGTGCGGGCGAGGTGGAGGCTGACGTCCATCGGCGTCCACCGCCACAGCTCCCGCTCCAGGGCCAGGTCGAAAGGAGCGATCACGCCGATGCCGCGCTGGGTCACGGGGCCGTCGAAATCGATGTCTGACAGGTCCACCGCGGCCGCGCTCTCTTTCGCGTCGATCTGCCGAGTTGATGATGGGCTGAATCATAGGGGTGTCACCGTCCCCGCGACCATGGGCCGGTCACGACGCGTGGGCCCTTCCATCCGCGCAGATCAAACGCCCATAATGCGGGGACGAGGGCCGCGAGCCGGAGCGTCCGCGATGCCGTCCGCACGATGTCACCGAACACCATGTCACCGACCGGGAGCTGCAGATGGACCCCACCCAGATGACCGCCGTCGAACTCGTGGCCGCCTACGGCAGCAGGGAACTCTCACCCGTCGAGGCCACCACCGCGATCCTGGACCGCATCGGGACGGCGGACGGCGAGCTCCGGGCCTACTGCCTCGTGGACGGTGACCGCGCCCTGGACCAGGCCCGCGCGTCCGAGGCGCGGTGGCTCAGTGACCATCCCCAGGGGCTCCTGGACGGCGTGCCCGTCTCCATCAAGGACATCTTCCTCACGGACGGCTGGCCCACCCTGCGTGGTTCGAGGTCCATCGACCCGGACCAGCCGTGGACGGTGGACTCGCCCGTCGCGGCCCGGCTCCGCGCGGACGGTATGGTCTTCCTCGGGAAGACCACGACGCCGGAGCTCGCCTGGAAGGCGGTCACGGACAGTCCGCTGACGGGCATCACCCGCAACCCGGCCGACCCGCGGTTGACCGCCGGCGGCTCCTCCGGGGGTTCTGCGGCCGCGGTGGCGGCCGGCCTGGGGCCGTGCTCCGTGGGGACCGACGGCGGCGGCAGCGTCCGCATCCCGGCCTCCTTCTGCGGCATCGTGGGCTTCAAGCCCACCCATGGGCGAATCCCGCTCTACCCGGCCAGCCCCTTCGGTCCGCTGGCCCACGCCGGGCCGATGACGCGCACGGTGGAGGACGCGGCCCTGATGATGGACATCCTGGCGTTGCCGGATCCGCGGGATCCCACCTCGCTGGCGCCGCCGCAACGGACCTTCCGCGGGGAATTCAACCGTGAGGTGGCGGGACTGCCCGTGGCCTACTCGCGTGACCTCGGCTATGCGGACGTGGACGGCGAGGTCGCGGCCGTCGTGGACGCGGTGGTGCGGCGGATCGACGAGGCGGGCCTGCCTGTCACCGAGGCCGATCCCGGCTTCACCGACCCGATCGAGGCCTTCGAGGTGTTGTGGGCCAGCGGGGCAGCCACCCTGCTGGACACGATGGCGAAGACCTCGCCCGGCACGCGAGACACGGTCGATCCGGGCCTGGGGCGGGTGTGGGATCAGGGGGAGCGGATCAGCGCGGTCGAGTACCTCCGGGCCCGGGACGTCGCCGCGCAGGCCGGGATCACGATGGGCTCCTTCCACGAGGAGCACAACGTGCTGCTCACCCCCGCTGTGGGGATCCCGGCGTTCGAGGCCGGGCACGAGGTCCCGCCCGGCAGCGGGCTGGCGCGTTGGCCGCAGTGGGCGACGTTCAGCTTCCCGTTCAACCTCACCCAGCAGCCGGCCATCAGCATCCCCGTGGGCACCACCGCCGCCGGTCTGCCCGTGGGGTTGCAGATCGTGGGTCCGCGGCACTCCGATGACCTGGTGCTGGCCGTCGCGCGATTCGTGGAGTGGCTGCTGGAGCAGTAGCCCCTACTCCCGCTCGAACACCAGCCGTTCCCCGGCGAAGCCGTTGCGCCACAGGTCGTTGCAGGCCACGGCCATGGCCGCGAGCCCGGCCACGACCGTGCCGAAGACGTTGCCCGGCACCCAGCCGACGTCGCCGTTGAGGAGCAGGTTGTTCCGGTCGTAGAACAGGGCCAGGTCCGTGGCGCCGCCCTGAGAGCCGGCCGGGTGGGCGGTGGTGCCGGGCTCGTAGCCGTAGGCGGGATGGCCGATCTCCCAGGGCTCGAAGTCGAACAGGCACACGTCCCCGGGGATCGGTGTGACCGTGGGGTTCTCCCGTCGGGGTGCCGCCGTGATGCGGGGCAGCAGGGCGTACACCTCGTTGCGGGCGAACTTGGCGTGATAGGCGTCCCCGGCCAGCGGGAGGGCGTCCCAGACGGCCGCACACGTCGCCGGGGCGAGGTCGTCGAGCAGCTGGACGCGGCAGGAGACCTGGCGGGTGGCGAGCGTGAGGGTGAGGTGGCGAGGCATCTGGTGGTCTGTTCTGCCTAGATCTCCGCGAGGACCTCGGCCCACAGGCCCAGCCCCTCGTCGATCTCCTCCGCGGTGACCACGAGCGGGGGGATCATCCGGACCACGTTCATGTAGGCGCCACAGGTCAGCATCAGCAGGCCCTTCTCCGCTGCCACGGTCAGGGCGGCCTTGGCCCGGTCCGCGTCGGGGGTGCCCTCGGCGGTGGTGAACTCACTGCCCACCATGAGCCCGAGCCCGCGGACGTCGCCGATCCCGTGGGCACCGGGGGAGCCGGCCGCGGCCGCCGACCGGGCGCCGTCGAGCAATTGGGTGCCGCGCGCCGCGGCGTGGCCCACAAGCCCCTCGTCCTCGATCACCTGCAGAGTCGCGACGGCGGCCGCACAGGACACGGCGTTGGCACCGTAGGTGCCCCCTTGGGACCCCGGCCAGGCCCGGGCCATCACCTCTTCGGTGGCGGCGATCCCGGACAGCGGGAAGCCGGAGGCGATGCCCTTGGCGAAGGTGATGATGTCCGGGGACACGTCGAAGTGCTGGTGCCCGAAGTATCGTCCGGTGCGGCCGAACCCGGTCTGGATCTCGTCCATCACCAGCAGGATGCCGTGCCGGTCCGCCCGCTCGCGCAGCCCCGCGAAGAAGGCGGTGTTCCCGGGGATGTAGCCTCCCTCGCCGAGGACCGGCTCCACGATGAACGCCGCCGTCTCCTGCGGGGACGTCACGGTGGCGAAGAGGTAGTCCAGCTCTCGCAGGGCGAAGGCCGTGGCCTCCTCCTCGCTCCAGCCGTAGCGGTAGGCGGTGGGGAAGGGGGCCACGTGCACGCCGGACATCAGGGGACTGAACCCGGCGGAGAACCGGGTGCCAGAGGTGGTCATGGTCGAGGCGGCCACCGTGCGGCCATGGAAACCGCCATGGAACACGATGACGTTCGGCCGTGCGGTGGCCTGGCGGACCAGTCGCAGCGCCGCCTCCACGGCCTCGCTGCCGGAGTTCGCGAAGAACAGCGAGTCCAGATGCTCCGGCAGCACCTCGGCCAGCTTCTCCGTCAGCTCGAGCAGGGGCCGGTGCATGACGGTCGTGTACTGGCCATGGATGAGCGAGCCCACCTGCTCCTGGGCGGCTGCCACCACGCGCGGATGGCAGTGGCCCGTGCTGACCACGCCGATGCCGGCGGTGAAGTCGAGGAACCGGCGCCCGTCACGGTCGTAGAGGCAACTTCCGCGGGCATGGTCCACGACCACGGGACTGGCCTGCTTGAGATGGGGTGACAACGCCGTCATAGATGAGCCTCCGGTCGAGGGATGGATGCTGGTTCGGTGGCTGCGGTTGGGTGTTGACAGTACTTCTACGATGGGCTGACCGGCAAGGATCCACGACGCGGAGGCAGCCCATGCGCCAGTCAACCCCCTCTTCAGCCACCGAGGCAGAGGCCATCGCCTCCGTGCCGACCGGCCTGTTCGCCGGCGGCCGGTGGCGGACCACCGCCCGGACCATGCCCGTGCAGGACCCGTCCACGGGAGAGGTCCTGACCGAGGTGGCCGATGCCAGCCCGGAGGAGGCCGCCACCGCCCTGGATGCCGCTGCCGCGGCCCAGGCCGACTGGGCGGCGACCCCTCCACGGCAGCGCAGTGAGATCCTGAGCCGGGCCCACCGGCTCATGGTCGAGGAGACCGACCGGCTGGCCTTGGTCATGACCTTGGAGATGGGCAAGCCCCTGGCCGAGGCCCGCGGTGAGGTGGCCTACGCGGCCGAGTTCTTCCGCTGGTTCGCCGAGGAGGCGGTGCGGATCGACGGCGGCTACATGACCGCCCCCGCCGGTGACTCCCGCTTCCTGGTGGCCCGCGAGCCCGTGGGGCCCTGCCTCCTCATCACGCCGTGGAACTTCCCCCTGGCCATGGGGACCCGCAAGATCGGGCCGGCGCTCGCCGCCGGGTGCACCTGCGTCATCAAGCCCGCCTCCCACACGCCGCTGTCCATCCTGGCCCTGGCCGAGATCCTCGTCCGCGCCGGGGTACCGGACGGAGTCGTCAACGTGGTCACCACGAAGCGCAGCAACGACGTGATGACCCCCCTGATCCTCGATCCGCGGTCCCGCAAGCTGTCCTTCACCGGCTCCACCGAGGTGGGCAAAGGCCTGCTCGAGCTCGCCGCGAAGACCGTGATGCGCACCTCGATGGAACTGGGCGGCAACGCCCCGTTCCTGGTCTTCGAGGATGCCGACCTGGACGCCGCCGTGGAGGGGGCGATGCAGGCCAAGATGCGCAACATCGGCCAGGCCTGTACCGCCGCCAACCGCATCCTGGTGCAGCGCCCGGTGGCAGCGGACTTCGCCGATCGGCTCACCCGGCGCATGGCCGAACTGCCGCTGGGGCGCGGCGTGGAGGACGGTGTGGTCGTGGGGCCGCTCATCAACGCCGGGGCCGTGGACAAGGTCACCGACCTCGTGCGCGACGCCGTCGGGCGCGGGGCCGAGGTGCGGCTGGGTGGCCAGGCCGTGGACCGGCCGGGTCACTACTATCCGGCCACGGTGCTCACCGGGGTGCCGGCGGACGCTGAGATGTGCAGCGCCGAGATCTTCGGGCCCGTGGCCGCGCTCTCGGAGTTCGAGACGGAGGAGGAGGCCGTTGCGATCGCCAACGACACCCCCTACGGGCTGGTCTCGTACCTCTACACCACGGATCTGGCGCGCGGCTTCCGCGTCAGCCACGCCCTGGAGACGGGGATGGTCGGCCTCAACCGCGGGGTGGTCTCCAACCCGGCGGCCCCGTTCGGCGGGGTGAAGGAGTCCGGGGTGGGCCGTGAGGGCGGCTTCAGCGGTATCGACGAGTTTCTGGAGACGAAGTACATCAGCGTCGGCCTCTGAGGCCGGTTCCGGATCAGCTGGTCGCGGCGACCCACCGGCGAGCGGCCTCGGCCATGATGTCCCGCTCGCCGATCCAGACTGGCACGGCGGCGTCGGGGAAGATGGCCATCCCGTAGCGGGCCCCCAGGAGCTGGCCGGCCAGGGACGCGGTCGAACCGGAATCGCCGCCGTGGTTGACGGCCAGGTGCAGGGCCGCGCGCGAATGCGGCGCCGCGCTGAAGTCGACGGGCGCCAACGCCTCGGCGTCCGGGTGCTCCGCCGGGTCGCGACCATCGGGTCCCGCAGCCCGCGCGGCATCGGCCGCACCGCCCGTCACCAGCACGGCGTAGACCGCGATGGCCAAGGCCTCCTCGGCCACCCGGCCCTCGCCCAATTCGGCCGGCACAGAACCTGGACCGCCCGGTGCGCCGGACCTGCCGCCCCCCTCAGGATCACCAGACCCAGCCAGAGTGACCGCCGCGCGGACCGCCGCGGCCGTGCCGCCGTCGTCGGGCACGGTATCCAGCCACTCCAGTGCGGCGGTGACGGAGGCGTCAATCCCGTGCCCGGCCATGAGCCGGGAGATCATCAGGCCGAACGCGGCGGCAGAGGTCCAGGAGGCCGGGTGGCCGTGGGTCAAGACGGCGCCCCGCCGGGCGAGGGACACCACCATGGTGTCCTCGAGGCCGGGGACCATGCCGTAGGGGGCCGAGCGCACGATGGTCCCGCAGCCGTTCGACTCGGGGTTCCGCGGCTGGTGGGGCAGGCCCATGTCACGCGAGGACAGGCCGGACAGGCAGGCGTTGCCGGGGGCCCGGCGCACGTGCATCTCCGGGCGTTCCTCGAGCCAGCGGGTGGGTGGCTCGGGGGCACCGTCCGGGAGGGTGCCGGTCTGGGTGCGGTACCAGCGCAGGCAGGAGAGCCACACGCACGCGGCGGGATCGGCCATGGAGCCCTCGTTGGCCCACTCGATCCAGTCGAGCAGGCCGTCGAGGACGAAGAGCGTCATCTTCGTGTCGTCGCTGACGGGGATCGTCCCGCCCGCGCGGATGGCAGGGACCTGGAGGGGGTGTGTCAGCCCGCCGTCGCCATGCTCGGCGCGGATCTGCGCCAGCGAGGAGGACTCGACGGTGTAGCCCAGGGCGTCTCCGGCGGCACCGCCGGACAGCAGGCCCAGCACCCGTGAGGGATAGGAGGGGGAGGACGGCGCGGCGGATTCGCTCATGACCTCCATCGTAGGCACTGCCGAAGGCATCGCAGGACCACCTCGGCAGGACCATGGTTGTGGAGAACGGTTGTGGAGAAGTCCCTCGAGCGTCCCCGGTGACGGATAGCGTGGGGTTCATGTTGATCCTGCACACCTCTGACTGGCATCTGGGCCGGTCATTCCACGGAACCGGCCTCCTTCAGGCACAACGAGAGGTCCTCGTCCAGATGACTGACACGGTTCGGGACCGGGGCGTGGACCTGGTCCTCGTGGCCGGGGACGTGTATGACCGTGCCCTGCCCGCCGCTGATGCCGTGGAGGTCCTCGACGGGGCCCTCGCGGAGCTGGTGACGGCCGGAGCCGCCGTGGTGCTGACCAGCGGAAACCACGATTCCGCCATCCGGCTGGGCTTCGGCGGCCGCCTCATGGGCGCCTCCGGGGTGCACTTCCGCACTCGGATGGACGAGGTCACCGCGCCGGTGGTGCTGGAGGATCCCGACGGCGGCCGGGTCGCCGTCTACGGGGTGCCCTACCTCGAACCCCGGCACGCCGGCCAGGTGTGGGAGGTAGATCCGAACCATACGGCGGTGACAGCCGAGGCGGTGCGGAGGATCCGGGAGGACGCCGGGGCGCGGTTCGCCGGTCAGGAGCAGGAGACGGCGGTGATCACCATGGCACACCTCTTCGCCGCCGGCGGTGCCGGGTCGGACAGTGAGCGGGACATCGGGGCGGACACTCCAGGGGGCCAGGCGGGGCAGGCGGACTGCTCATCGGAGGAGTTGCTGGTGGGCACCCTCGGACAGGTCCCAGTCTCCGTCTTCGAGGGAGTCGACTATGCGGCGCTGGGCCACCTGCATGGCCGCCAGCGGATGGCGGAGACGGTGCGGTACTCGGGATCGCCCCTGCCGTACTCGTTCTCCGAGGCCCACCACACCAAGGGCGGGCTGCTCGTGCGGACGGCTGGGGGCGCGGTGACGGGCGTCGAGACCGTCGACTGGTCCGCCGGGAGGAAGCTTGCCGTTCTGCGAGGACGGATCGAGGACCTGATGGACAACCCGGACCATGCGTGGGCGGAGGACCGCTGGTGCCAGATCACCGTCACGGACCCGGTGCGCCCCCCGCAGGCCTACCGCCGGCTCAAGGAGCGCTTCGACGGGCTGTTGAACTTCGTCCTCGATCCCGACGCCGGCGCGGCCGCGGTGAGGTCGACCTACGCCGCCCGGCTGGCCGCCGCGACCTCGGACCTCGAGGTGTGCACCGGATTCGTGGAGCATGTGCGCCAGCGTCCGGCGTCGGCAGCCGAGACGGCGTTGCTGACGACCGCGCTGGCGGAGAGCCGGGCCGAGCTCGATGACGAGGGACGTGCCGCATGAGGATCCATCGGCTCGAGTTGCAGGCGTTCGGACCCTTCGCGGAACGGGAGAACATCGACTTCTCTGAACTCAATGAGGCCGGATTGTTCCTGCTGGACGGCCCCACCGGTGCCGGCAAGTCCACCGTGCTGGCCGGGATCTGCTTCGCACTCTATGGAACGGTCCCCGGTGGCCGGAGTGCCGAGGGACTGGCCAGCACCCAGTCGCCGATGGGCACCCGGCCCGAAGTCCTGCTGGACTTCACCATCGGCGCCCGGAACTTCGAGATACTGCGATGGCCGAAGTACCGGCGGCCGGCCAAACGCCGCCGTCAGGGCGAATCCGGCATCAGCCTGACCGAGGAGAAGGCCGGCGCGGTGCTCCGTGAACTCCGGGACGGTGTGTGGGCCGAGGTCTCCGTGCGAGCGGACGAGATCGGCCAGCTGCTGCGCCAGGAGCTCTACTTGGACGCCGAGCAGTTCATGCGCGTCGTGCTGCTGCCGCAGGGGGAGTTCGCGGCGTTCCTGAGGGCCGGCTCCCAGGAGAAGGAGACGCTGCTCCGCAAGCTCTTCGGCACGGGCCGGTACGACGGGGTCGCGACGTCTCTGGCCGCACGGCAGCAGGCACTGGAACAGGCCGTGCGGCGGGACCGGGATCTCGTGGCCACGGCCCGCCAGGACCTCCTGTACTCGCTGCACGACGGACTGGGGGAGGGCTGGTGGGGCTCGGACGCAGATCCAGAGGGGTGGCCGGACGCCGAGTTCGCGTCCCAGTCGACCGCTGCCGTGGCCGCCGCGCTCGAGTCCTCCCGGGCCGCACGCCAGGACGCCGTGGTGGAGGCGTCCCGTGCTCAGCGGGCCCTGGACGCGGTGAGCCGGACCCGGCAGGACCTGCAGTCCGCACAGGCCTGGGCGGACCGGACCCACCGCCTCGAGGAGAAGCGGGACCGCACGGTCTCCGCTCGGTCTGCCGTCGAACGGCACCGGGAGGCCGCGCCCGTGAACCGCCGGGCCGCGGAGGCCCGGGCGGCCGAGGACGCCCACCGCGAGCATCGTGCCGCCCTGGACCGTGCCCTGGAACGGGCGTGGGCGGATGAACACTGCCTCACGTGGGACGGTGCCGGGTCCGGAGCCAGGACCGGGGACGAGGAGTCTCGGGACCTGTCCTCCCGCTTTGACGACCTGCGCCAACGGGCCGAACGGGACCTCGACCGGCTGGCCGACCGCGAGCGGGACGCCGCAGCCCTGACCCGGGCCGAGGCGGAACGCGCCCGGCTGGCCGACTCCATCGAGGTCTCGACCCGTACCGCCGCCGCGGCCGAAGCCGAACGGGACATGCTGGTGGCGGCGCAGCGTAGCCTGCACCAGCGCCTCGAGGAGCTGGCCAGTCCGGCCGCGGGTCTGGACCCCGCCCGGCTGCAGCTCGAACAGGCCACCGCCCGGAGGGAGGCGGCCCGGGCCCATGAGCGGGACCACCACGCCCGGGCGGCCGCCGAGGACGCCGTGCGGACGGCCACCGACCAGGCTCAGTCGGCCGTGGACGCCTGGCAGGACATCGTCGAACGGCGGTTGGCCGGGGCCGCCTCACTGCTGGCGGCTGCCCTGGAGGACGGCGTGGCGTGCCAGGTGTGCGGATCCGTGGATCATCCGTTTCCGGCGGTGCCGGGCGACGCCGAGATCTCCGCCGAGGCACAGGGCCGGGCGCGTCAGGACATGGACGAGGCCATAGCACGTCGGCGGCGCGCGGAGACCGCCGTGGACGAGGCACGCCGCACCGCTGAATCCAGCCGGCTGGCCTCCGCCGGTCTGTCCCCGCACGACGCCGAGGTGGCCCTGGGCCAGGCCCGGGATGCGGTGTCTGCCGCCCAACAAGCCGTCCGGGATCTTGAGGAGACGCGGGCCGCTGTGCAGCAGAACGAACGGGACCAGCTGGCCCAGGCCCAGGCCGCCGAGACGGCCCGTGCCGGCCTCGCCGCGGCGCAGACCCGGCTGACTGCGGCGGACGAGGACCTCGATCGCCTCCGCCGGGTGGTGGAAGAGGCCCTGGGCGGTCGGACCGACCTGGCTGAGGTGCGTCGGGAACTGGAGGCCGCCAAGCAACTCGTGGACGCGGTGGTCGGGGCGGCGGCCGCCGAAGCCACCCATCGGTCCCTGACCCTCCAGGCCGCCGAACACCTCACCACTGAGCTCGGAGCGAGTCCCTTTGCCACCGTCGAGGACGTTCTCGCCGCCGTGTTGCCGGCCGAGGAGGAGGCCCGCCTGGCGGCTGCCGTCCGGGACTGGGACCACGAGGAGGCGCGCGTGGCCGAGTTGGCCGCCAGTGACTCGGTGCAACGCGGACGTGAGCTTCTCCGAGCCGGCACCGAACCGCCGCCGGGGGAAGAGGTGGCACAGCACGAGGCTGCCGTGGACGCCGCCACGCAGCATCGGGATGCCGCGGGCGAACGGGTGGGTGTGCTGGAGTCACTGCACCGGCAGACGGTCCGGCAGGCCGGCGTGCTGACCGAGGTCGCGGGGCGCTCCGCCGGACAACGGGCGGATCTCGAAGAGACGGACGGGCTTCTCAAGCTGGTCCGCGGTGCCGGGGAGAACTCCTACAAGATGACTTTGGGCAGTTACGTGCTGGCCGGTCGCCTGGAGGAGGTGGTGGCAGCCGCCACGGAACGGCTCCTGGGCATGACCCAGGGCCGGTACGAGCTGCGCCACGACGACTCGGTCCGGGGCCGCGGCATCCGTGGGCTCGACATCACGGTGTTCGACCGGTACACCGAAGACGAGCGGGCCGCCTCGACGCTGTCCGGCGGGGAGACGTTCATGGCTTCGCTGGCCCTGGCCTTGGGCCTGGCGGACACCGTGCAGGCCGAGGCCGGCGGCGTGGATATGGACACCCTGTTCGTGGACGAGGGCTTCGGCTCCCTGGACACCGCCACCCTGGCCGACGTCATGGACGTGCTGGACGGGCTGCAGGCCGGAGGCCGGACCATCGGCATCGTCAGTCACGTGGACCGGATGAAGCAGGACATCGGGTACCGGCTCGAGGTGCAGAAGACCCAGCAGGGTTCACATCTTCGGGTCCGTGTGCCGGACCGGGCGGGGCCGGTCAGGCGAGCTTGAGCGCGGCGCTGGTGGCCTGCTCGACCTCTTCCATCAGGGACCGGTTCTCGTTGAGCCGGTGACCGCGGGAAGGGATCATCTCCTGGAGCTTGGGCTTCCAGGCCTCCATCATGGCGGGGAAGCACTTCTCCAGCAGCCCGACCATGATCGGGGCCGCCTGCGATGCGCCCGGGGAGGCACCGAGCAGGGCGCCGATCGAGCCGTCGCCGGCCGTGACGACCTCGGTGCCGAATTGCAACACGCCGCCCTTCTTCGGGTCCTTCTTCATGACCTGCACACGCTGACCGGCGGTGATCATCTCCCAGTCGCCGCCGTTGGCGAGCGGGTAGAAGTCCTGGAGGGCGTCGACCTTCTTGGTCTGGCTCTTCGTGACCTCGGTGACGAGGTACTTCACCAGGTCCACGTTGTCCTTGGCGACGTTGAGCATGGGCAACAGGTTGTGCGCCCGGACCGAGAGCGGCAGGTCCAGATAGGAACCGGACTTCAGGAAGTTCGAGGAGAATCCGCCGTAGGGGCCGAACAGCAGCGAACGGCGTCCGTCCACGAACCGGGTGTCCAGGTGCGGGACGGACATCGGCGGGGCACCGACGGACGCCTGGCCGTAGACCTTGGCCATGTGCTGGTTGACGATCGACTCGTCAGTGCATTTGAGGAACTTGCCGGAGACGGGGAAGCCGCCGAAGCCCTTGCCCTCGGGGATGCCGGAGGACTGCAGCAGGTTCAGGGCGCCGCCGCCGGCCCCCAGGAAGACGAAGCGGGCCCGGGCGGTGAAGGACTCCCCGGCGGCCTTGTTCTTGACCTTGAGCTCCCACCGGCCGTCAGTGCCGCGGTCCACGGAGGTGACCTTGTGGCCGAAGCGCACGTCCACGCCGGAGTTGGCCAGGTTGGTGGTCAGTTGCCGGGTCAACGAGCCGAAGTCCACGTCCGTGCCGTTGGTCTGCCGGGAGGCGGCCAACCGCTGGCCGCCCTGGCGGCCGTCGATCAGCAGCGGGGCCCAGTCGCGGATGGTGTCCGGGTCCTCGGTGTACTCCATGGTCTCGAACAGCGGGTGGGCGCTGAGGGATTCATGGCGGGTCTTGAGGTAGTCGGCGTGGTCGTTGCCCCACACGAAGCTCATGTGCGGCAGGGGGTTGATGAAGGTCTTCGGGTCGCCGAGCTTGCCCTTGTTGACTAGGTAGGACCAGAACTGGCGGCTGACCTGGAACTGCTCGTTGATGGCCAAGGCCTTGGTCGGATCAACCGTGCCATCCGGGCCCATCGGGGAGTAGTTCAATTCGCAGAGTGCGGCGTGGCCGGTGCCGGCGTTGTTCCACGGGTCGGAGGACTCGAGACCGGCCTGGTTGAGGTTCTCGAACAGGCCGATCGACCAGTCCGGCTGCAACTGCTGCAGGAAGGTCCCCAGCGTGGCGCTCATGATGCCACCCCCCACCAGGACAACGTCGTAGGTGGTTGCGGCAGACTGCTGGCTCACGATTCTCTCCCAGGGTTACGGATGGGTGTCAGATAGGGGACTGCCCTTGACTTTACTACCGGCGCGGCCCGGTCTGATCCACCGGGACGATCCGGTCGAAACGCTCGTCCAGGACCGGTGAGGTCGGATAGGAGACCAGTGTGTGTCCAGAGGCGACCGCGGAGATCGGATACACCAGGGGCAGGGCGGGCAGGTCCAGCGCCAGCGATTCCGCACCGCGCCGATACAGCCTCGTGCGGGTCTCGGCATCCCTGGTGGACACCGCCGCGGCCAGGGTCTCGACCACGAACGGGTTCGAGTACCCGAATTCGGTGGAGTGGCTGCCGAAGAGCGGCTCGAGGAAAGGGTGCGGATCGCGGTATTCACCGGTGCGGCCGGACAGATGGAAGGCCCGGCCCGTGTCCGCGGTGAGGCGGTCGAGATAGCCGTCCTCCCACCGGACGGGAACCGGTTCCAGGACGAAACCGACGTGCGCCAAGTCCTCGGCGATCCGGGCATAGACCGGTTCCGGGGAGGGCAGGTAGGGCCGTGATGTCTCCACCGGGTACAGGAACTCCAGCGGCTCACCGCGATATCCGGCCAATTCCAGCAGCTCTCGGGCCTTCTCGGCGTCATAGCCGTAGGTCGTCAACTCCGGATGGGCCACCCCCAGGGACGGCGGGACGAACTCGTCGGCCCGTGAGGACCCCGCCAGGAAATACTCCTCGGCCAGGGCTCTCCGGTCGAGGGCATGTGCCACGGCCTGGCGGACATACAGCTGACCCAGGATCGGATGCTGGGTGTTCATCCCCAGGTACAGGACGGAGAAGGGGTCCCGTTGGAGCACCTGCGCGCCGCCCTGCACCAGCGGGCGCAGGGTGGACGGGGAGACGTAGTCGAAGGCATCGAGGCGACCGCGGCGCAACTCCCGGAGCCGTTGCTGCACGCCGGTGATCATGGACAGGGTCACCGGTCCGACGGCGGAGGGCCCGCCACGGTAGTCCGGGTCGGCTTCCAGCACCAGCAGGTGTTCGCCGGTTCCGCCCGAGGGTGCTGCACCCCAGAGGAACGGGCCGGTCCCGGATGGTCGGGCCTCCGGGAGATCGCCGGGCTCAGTGTCCGCCAGGGCGCGGTCGAACTCGACCCATGAGTCGGGCGAGCTGAGGGCGAACGGCGGGGAGGTGAGCGCTGCGGCGAGGAAGACGATCGGTGCGGACAGGACCAGGGACACTGTTCGTTCACCGACCGTCTGGCACTCGACGTAGCGGCACTGCTCGTCTCCGGCGTAGCCCCCGAAGACGGAGGCAAAGGCCAGGCGGGGCAACCGGTCCAGGCGGTCCTGTCCCAGGAGATCGGGCAGCCGGGCCCACCGCTCGAAGTTGGCCGCGACGACGTCGGCGGTCAACGCGGTGCCGTCATGGAATTCGACATCCGGGGTGAGGGAGAAGGTGTAGCGCAGGCCGTCGTCGGAGACCGTCCAGTCGCTGGCGAGGTGGGGGATCGGGGCACCCGTGTTGTGGTCGACCCCGAGGAGCGTCTCCAGGACCTGGCGCGTGCTGCGGTGGGACTCGGCGTCCACGGTGAGAGACGGGTCCAGCGACTGCGGCCGGGCCGGTACGCCGATGGTCACGGGCACCGTGGCCGCGGCGGGGGGCGTCGACGGGGGCGGACTGGAGCTCTCCGGGCTGGATTCGCTACGGATCTGGGCCGCACACCCGGTCATCGGCAAGACGAACGCCGCCGCCAGGGACGTGATGACGGTGCGGCGCGAGATCTCCACGCGTCCGGGCCTCCCTGAAACTGAGGTGAAAGGGTCTGGTACTTCTGGTGCGGGCGGGGGGACTTGAACCCCCACGTCCGAAGACACTGGAACCTAAATCCAGCGCGTCTGCCAATTCCGCCACGCCCGCAGATCCCCGCTGACGGGAACAACGGCCCATCATACCCGCTGTGGCGGAAGCGGATCTGTGTCGGACCCGGGCGGCGATGCGCCTCAGATGAGGTGGAGATCCCGGCGGAGCTTGGCCACGTGTCCCGTCGCCCGGACGTTGTACTGGGCCAGTTCCACGGTGCCGTCGGCGCCGACCACCACCGTGGAGCGGATCAGACCCTCGTAGGTCCGGCCGTAGTTCTTCTTCTCTCCCCAGGCGCCGTAGGCCGCTGCCACGGCGTGATCCTCGTCAGAGAGCAGTGGGAAGGCCAGTGACTCGGCCTCGGCGAACGTGGCCAGCTTGGCCGGGCCATCGGGGGAGATGCCCACCACGGCGAATCCCTCTGCCGCGAACGCCGCGAGGTTGTCACGGAAATCGCAGGCCTGGGTGGTGCACCCGGGCGTGGCGGCAGCGGGGTAGAAGTACACGATGACCCGCTGACCGGCGTAGTCGGCGAGGGAGACGGTGTTGCCCTCCTGGTCGGTCAAGCTGAAGGCGGGGGCCGTGTCGCCCGGGGCGAGTCGCTGCTGATCAGTCATGCGCACCACTGTAGGGCTTGTCCCGAGGCGCGACGTGTCCGCGGCGAGCAGTCGGTACACCGTCGGCACCGGGTTCTTACCGCGTCGTCGCTGCTCCAGGTGTCGCTGGAGTCGAGGCGGCAGACGTGGCTGCCGTGAGGAAGTCCTCATCAGAGCAGGCGGGGAGGGATTCCAGCCAGACGGTGCTGGGGTCCACCTCCGCCAGGTGCCGTGCGTCCACTCCCTCGGGCTCGCCGGCCGCGCTCAGCACGGCGATGACCTCCGTCAGCACGGTATCGGCGGTGATGTCCAGCTCGCCGCCGGGGAGGTCGTCCGGGCCGAGGTCCACACACCAGCGTGCCGCCTCGGCCTCGTCCAGCGCCTCGGGAGCCGCCGGTTCTGCGGGCGGCGTGGCGGGAGAAGTGGTGGGCGGGGCGGTGGACGGCGTGGTCGCCGGAGTGGACGGTGTCGGTGTGGGCGCCGAAGGTGTCGTCGTCGGGGTCGGGGTGGGTATGGGAGTCGGCGTGGGTACAGCCGTGGGTGTGGGTGTGGGAGCGGGGGTGGTAGTGGCGGCGGGTGTCCGCGTGGGTGTCCGCGTGGGTGTCGGCGCCGCCGGCGGGGCGGTCGGCTGCGACGGTGTTGGCCGGCTGGGCTTCGGCTGGGACGGTGTTGGCCGGCTGGGCTTCGGCTGGGCGGTGGCCGGAGGGCGCGCGGACGTGTCGGGCCGTTGGGGGATCTTGGCCGGCGGGGCATCAAGTCGAGGGACCTCGGAGCCGCCCGCGGCTCCGGCCTGGTTGCTGCGCCCCCGGTCTTCCTGGGCCCGGCCGTCCTGTCCTGGTGGAACGGAGCCCCGTCCAGCGGAGGTGGAGTCCTTCGGGCCGGAGGCGATGCTGGTCGGTGGGGCCGTGGTCGGATTCCCGTGGGAGGCGTTGCGGATGCGTTCCAGGTCCTCTGGGAAGAGGGAGGCCGGCTGGCCTGCCACGGGCGGCAGCACGAGGGAGGGATCCAGGTACCGGCCGTCCAGGGTGATGCCGAAATGGACGTGGCAACCGGTGGAGTTGCCGCTCGTTCCAGCCAGGGCGATCACGTCACCCCGGGTCACGCGGTCACCGGCGGAGACCAGGAGCACCGAGTTGTGGTGATAGGCGGTGGCCAGGCCGTCACCGTGGTCGAGGTCGATCCGCAGCCCGGACGTCCCCCGGTCCGCGGCGAAGCGCACGGTGCCATCGGCGGAGGCCCGGACCGGGGTGCCACAGGCCACCGGGTAGTCCTGACCGATGTGGAACTGCATGGCTGGACCGATGTCGGTCGGGTTGACACGCCAGCCGAAAGCCGAGCTGAGGGAGACGGGCCCGGACACGGGATGGTCCATCACCACCGTGATGCCGGGGATCGCGCCGCGATGGGCCGAGGCCGGAACGTGGCCCGAGACGGCGTCGGCGGACCCGGTCCGCTCCTGCAGCGTCTGCTGCTGGGATGCCGAGAGGACGACGAAGGCGCCGGGGTAGGCGCTCCGGGCGGTGGCGAAGGAGCCGTCCACGACCGGGGCGGGGTCCCCAGGGGAGCCGTCGTCGGAAGGGCCGGCTGGTGGGGCCAGCGAACCGGGAAGGAGGAAGGTCGATCCTCGCTGCGCCTCCTGGCCGCCGGTGGCATGCGTTGCGGCCCCCGTGGAGGCGCGGTCGGTGGCCGTGGAGGCAGGCTCGGTCCCCGGTGACGGAAGGGCCATCGAGGTGCTTACTCCTCCGGAGACCGCCAGCAGAACCAGTGCCGTCGTTGCAGCACCAGCCGGTGCCCATCCATGCTTCACGATCCGGTGAACCTCGATCTTCCCTCATCGCAGCGACTGTCGATAGCCGATAGCGTCGCACGCTTTGGACACGGGAGGTAGACCTGAAGATGAACGGACAGTGCGCCGGGCGTGTCGCGTCTCATAACGATGCCGACGGCGCCTCCGGGGGAGCACTCGTGCCGGTGACGGTCGCTGGTGGCGGAGAGGCCAGAATGCACCAGGGCCCCGGTCCTGTGACCGGGGCCCTGGTGATGGGTGCACCCCCCGGGACTCGAACCCGGAACCCATTGATTAAGAGTCAATTGCTCTGCCAGTTGAGCTAGAGGTGCCTGTTGTCTGGACCGGTAAACGGTCCGTGCAACGAGGAAAAACTTTAGCAGAGAACCGCGGAGGACGCGAAATCGGCAGAGACGTGGCCTTCGCCACTAGGGGCGGCGGTCGCCGTGCGCGGCCGGGGCAGGGGCCTCGTCAGGGTCACCCTCGCCGAGGGCCTCACCGGGCTCGGCGTAGTAGGACTCCAGGGTGTCCATGAAGTGGGACATGAACTGATGGAAGTCCTCGGCGTCCTCCTCCTGCTCCAGGACCAGAGTGCCGTTGTCGTCCTGCTCTGGGCCGGTCCGCAGGGCGGTGAGATGGATCCGGAGGTTCTCCGTCAGTGGCACCCGGGGAGCCCCGGAGACCTCGAACCAGGTCCGGAAGCCGGTCACGGTCTCGACCTGGTAGCCGGTGCCAGTGTCGGCCAGAGTGGCCACGTTGCCCAGGGCGACCGTCGCGATGGACGTGTCGTCCGGGACCTCGGGAAGGGTGTCCAGATCGACGGGGCACAGCAGTAGCTCGAGGGGCTGCCGGCGATAGCCGATCGTCCAGGGATTGCCGGCGCCGGAGGGCTGTGCGTAGACGAGATTGAAGTCGCCGTGGTTGAACACGCGGGCGTCGAACACCCCGCGGAGCAGGTGCTTCAGGTCTTCGCCGTCCATGGGGTCAGTCTACGGACCGGGAGGCCGGCCTGCGCGGGGCTTGAGGTGGGTGGTGTCACGTGGGGGCCGAGCGTGGCGGGCGGTCCTAGGATGTTGCCCATGACCACCCCCACCGCAGACACCACCCTTCCCGGCGGTTCGGAGGGCGGAGGCGACTCCGGCGCCTCCACCCCGGACATCAAGCCACGCTCCCGCGCGGTCACCGACGGAATGGAGCGCGCCCCCGCACGCGGCATGCTCCGTGCGGTCGGCATGGGCGACGAGGACTTCGCCAAGCCCCAGATCGGCATCGCCAGCTCCTGGAACGAGATCACCCCGTGCAACCTCTCTCTGGACCGCCTCGCACAGGCCTCCAAGGAGGGCGTCCACGCCGGTGGCGGTTACCCGCTCGAGTTCGGCACCATCTCCGTCTCCGACGGCATCTCCATGGGCCACGACGGCATGCACTACTCGCTCGTATCCCGTGAGGTCATCGCCGACTCCGTGGAGACCGTGATGCAGGCCGAGGCCCTGGATGGCTCCGTTCTGCTGGCCGGCTGTGACAAGTCCCTGCCGGGCATGCTGATGGCCGCCGCTCGTCTGGACGTCTCCAGCGTGTTCATCTACGCCGGCTCCACCATGCCGGGATACGCCACCCTGGAGGACGGCACCGAGAAGCAGGTCACCCTGATCGACGCCTTCGAGGCGGTGGGCGCGTGCGCCCGCGGGTTGATGAGCGAGAAGGACCTGGACACCATTGAGCGGGCCATCTGCCCGGGCGAGGGTGCCTGTGGCGGCATGTACACGGCCAACACCATGGCCTGCATCGGCGAGGCGCTGGGCATGTCCCTGCCCGGTTCCGCCGCCCCTCCCTCGGCTGACCGCCGGCGCGACGCCTTCTCCCGCAAGTCCGGCGAGGCCGTCGTCAACCTGCTGCGCCTGGGCATCACGTCGCGGGACATCATGACCATGAAGGCCTTCGAGAACGCCATCGCCGTGACCATGGCCTTCGGCGGTTCCTCCAACGCGGTGCTGCACCTGCTCGCGATCGCCCGGGAGGCCGGCGTCAACCTCACCCTCGATGACTTCAACCGCATCGGTGACAAGGTCCCGCACCTGGGCGACCTCAAGCCCTTCGGCCAGTACGTCATGACGGACGTGGACAAGGTCGGCGGGGTTCCCGTGGTCATGAAGGCGCTGCTGGACGCCGGGCTCATCCATGGCGACGCGCTGACCGTCACGGGCAAGACCGTGGCCGAGAACCTGGCGGACATCACGCCCCCGGACCTGGACGGGAAGGTCCTGCGTGCCCTGGACAACCCGCTGCACCACAACGGTGGCCTCGCCGTCCTCAAGGGATCCCTGGCCCCCGAGGGCGCCGTGGTGAAGTCGGCCGGTTTCGACGCCGACGTCTTCGAGGGCACCGCCCGCGTCTTCGAGCGAGAGCGCCAGGCCATGGACGCCCTCGAGGCGAACAAGCTGCAGGCGGGTGACGTCGTCGTCATTCGGTACGAGGGTCCCAAGGGCGGCCCGGGCATGCGCGAGATGCTGGCCATCACCGGGGCCATCAAGGGCGCCGGCCTTGGCAAGGACGTCTTGTTGCTGACAGACGGCCGCTTCTCGGGTGGCACCACGGGCCTGTGCATCGGCCATGTGGCCCCGGAGGCGTCCGACGCCGGCCCGATCGCCTTCGTGCGCGACGGCGACCGGATCCGCGTGGACATCGCCGCCCGCACGCTGGACCTCCTCGTCTCCGAGGACGAACTGGAGGCGCGCCGGGACGGCTGGGAGC
>NZ_JALDXU010000117.1:0-9227 GCF_032154715.1 Citricoccus sp.
CCCCCCCCCGTCGGGAAAGCGGTGTGCAGGGAGGGGACCCTGCCGGACGGGCCTGGCTGTCAGTGCCGGGTCCGCGTGAGAATCAGGGCCTGTAGGGCTTGGCGGAGACGATCTCCACCGCGATGTCCTTGCCGTTCGGGGCGGCATAGGTCAGCTTGTCTCCGACCTTGGATCCCTGGATGGCGGCACCCAGCGGGGAGCGCTCGGAGTAGACGGTGATGGAGTCCTTGTCATCGGCGATCTCGCGGTTGCCGAAGAGGAAGGCCTCCAGGTCGCCGGCGATCTTGGCCTCGACGACCATGCCGGGCTCCACGACACCGTTGTCTTCCGGGGCGGCACCGACCTGGGCGGTCTCGAGCAGTCGCTTGAGTTCGATGATGCGGCCCTCGTTCTTGGACTGCTCCTCGCGGGCGGCGTGGTAACCGCCGTTCTCCTTGAGGTCGCCCTCGTCGCGCGCCTGCTCGATGCGGTCGATGATCTCCTGACGGCCGGGTCCGGAGATCTGATCCAGTTCCTGCTTCAGGCGGTCGTAGGCCTCCTGGGTCAGCCAGGGAGCGCTATCGGTGTTGCTCATGGACACGTGTCTCCTTCGAATTGCTCGTCAGCGGCACTCCGGTACGCCGCTGAGGGACTGCCGGTGCTGCCGCGTGCATGATGCTGAGCCGCCGATTGCGGCCCGGGGGGCGATCATGCAAGAACCCCGCCGGCGGAGCCACCCGGTGTTCCACGGGCAGCCCCTGACAGGCGGGGTTGAAGCGTACTGGTCCTGATTCTAACGGATGTGCTTCAGAAACGTCATATTCGAGGTGATGTGCGTCTCACGACCCCTCGGGGAGCCAGCACGCGTTCACGCCGCCGTTGACGCCGAGCGCATCGGTGCGCAGGCCGACGTCGTAGTAGGTCGGGGTGCCGGCGGGCCCGGCGTCCGCAGGCGCCGCCTCCGGGCCGATGGTGACGGTACGCCAGCCGACCACGGCCTTCTCCTCGGAGAGCACCTGGATGGCGCACTGGACCGTCTCCTCGGGGTCCTTGGTCAGCTGGAACCGCACCGAGGCCTGCGTGGAGGACTTGATCGTGAAACCGACGTCCTTCCACCCCAGCGTCTGGGCGTTGGCCGAAGCCGTGAACCACACGGTGACCCCCACCGCCAGGGCGAGGGCTGCGGCGGCGATCCACTTTCCCCAGCGCTGAGCGAACGGGGGGCGGGTCCTTTGGGGGCGCCCATACCGGTTCGCTAGGCTGTCCATCGGAGCAGGCTCCGCTGAGGTCTGGGGTGTAGAAGTCATATCACTCCATGATATCCCGGCGTGCCACCGTCCACCGCAGTTCATTCCCCGGACCGACCGGTCCCCGAATATGCCGTCCCGAACCCCCGCAGACACCGGCGGGTGCCCGGGGACGGGAAAGCAGCCGAGGCCACGTGAGCAGTACGAATCCCAGCAACCTGGACGACCTGGACCACCGGGACGGCACCGTCGCGCCGGAATTCGGGGTGTCCGTGGGGCAGACGTCGTACGGCTCCGTCGAACCCGAGGTGCATCATGCCGTTCCCGAGGCCGGGGGTGTGCCGGCGTCCCAGGGACTGCGGCTGATGGCCGTCCACGCCCACCCGGATGACGAGTCCTCCAAGGGCGCCGCCATGATGGCCGCCTACGAAGCCGCCGGTGCCGAGGTCATGGTGGTGACCTGCACCGGGGGCGAGCGGGGAGACCTGCTCAACCCGGGCTACGGGGACACGGTGCGCCTGGACCGGGACATCACCGGCGTGCGGCGGACCGAGATGCAGGAGGCCGGGGCCGCTCTCGGCATCGAGCACCGGTGGCTCGGTTTCATGGACTCCGGACTGCCTGAGGGTGATCCGATGCCTCCGCTGCCCTTCGGCAGTTTCGGCACTCTTCCCCTGGAACAAGCGGCGGCCCCGTTGGTCAGGGTCATCCGGGAGTTCCGTCCGCACGTGCTGATCAGTTACGACGAGATCGGCGGCTACCCGCACCCGGACCACATCAAGTCACACGAGGTCACGGTGGAGGCCTACCGGGCCGCGGGGGACCCGGAACGGTACCCCGGGACCGGCGAGGCCTGGACGCCGTCCAAGCTCTACTACGACCGCGCCTTCAACCCGGACAAGTACCGGGCCCTGCACGAGGCCTACCTGGCGGCGGGCGAGGAGTCCCCGTACACGGAGCGGCTGGAGTGGTTCCGCAAGCTCTTGGAAGAGCAGGAGCAGGCCGAGGCCCAGGCGGCCGAGCGGGACGTGCCATCCGCCACCGCCCCGGCGCGGTTCCGGCTGACCAGCCACCAGGTCACCACCCAGATCCACGTCGCCGACTACTTCGAGCACCGGGACAACGCCCTGCGCGCCCATCGCACCCAGATCGATCCGGAGGGTCAATTCTTCGCCACGCCGAACGCCCTGCTCCGGCGGACCTGGCCGTGGGAGGACTACGTCCTGATCGATTCGCGCGTGGAGACCACGCTGCCGGAGACGGACCTCTTCACCGGACTGCGCTGACCCGGCGCGGGCCGGCCCGTCGTACGGGGGCGGTAGACTGGGTGACCGTGATCGCCTTCCTTCCCCTTGCCGTATCCCCTTCTGCCGCCCCCGCGTCCAGCAGTGGTGGCGAGGCGTCGGAACAGCCGCTGCCCGGGGTGCAGGAGCCGACGCTGCGTCCCGGACTCGACCAGACCGAGGTCACACCCGGCATCGAGGGATTCCTGTTCACGGCGCTGATGGTCGCCATGGCCATCGTGGTCATCCGCCTCATGGTCCGCTCGGTCCGGCGGGTGCAGTACCGGTCCTCGCAGGCCGAGGACATGCTCGTGGAGCGCTACCAGGGGCACCTGCCGGAAGATGTGCGCCATCCCCACGACGAGGTGGACCCGGACTCGCGAGCCGCGTCCGACGTCGATCTCCAGCGGGCCCGGCTCCAGAAGAAGTACCCGGGCTACCTCGACAGCCCCGCCCCGGAACCGAAGGCTCCGGACTCCGGCCGCGATTGATCTCGGGCGGGGGCGGAAGCCCGGCTAGGACCGAGACCTGAGCCGGCCGGAGCTCGGCCGGAGGCGTCGGTCAGGCGCGAACCCCCGCGCAGGCCTCGGCCAGCAGGCCACGCAACTGCTCCGCCGAATGGGTGCCGTTGAAGATCTCCGTCCCGGGCTGGAAGACACGCCCGGCGGCGAGCGGGCCGGCATCGACGGCATCGAAGCCGATCCGGTCGATGAAGGCGGCCACCACGGCGCGCGACTGCTCGTGGTCGCTGGCGACGGCCAGGGCGCGGCGATCCGCAGCGCTGGGGGCCCGGTGGTCGGACTCCAAATCGTGGTAGCCGATGTGGTTCAGCGACTTGACCAGCAGGGCGTCGTGCAGGTGATCCTGGATGACCTCACTGGTGGAGCGGGCATCCCGCTCGAAATCCGGCTGCTCGCCGTCCGTGGGGGCCCAGTAATTCATGACGTCGACGACGGTCCGGCCGGCAAAGTGCGCCGGGTCCAGATCCCGGTACCTCCGCAACGGGATCGCGATGACGGTCAGGTCCGTCTCCGCCAGTTCCGCCGCATCGACGGCGATGGCACCGGGCGTGACGATCTCGGCCAGCAACGCGATCTCCCGGGCGGGTCTGGCGGTGGCGATGCGAACCTCGTAGCCCGATTCGACCGCCCGGCGGGCCACTGCTGCCCCGACTCGGCCTGCGCCGAGAATGCCGATGCTGCCGGGAGTGACTGCCGTGGTCGTCATGGATTCCTTTGCCGTAGGTGGCCTCCAGCGGTGGAGCACGCCCGTGCCGGAGCGCGACTCACGAGGCCGATGGTTCTCGAGTCAGTTCTCGAGTCAGAGTTCACTGAGGGAAACACCAGCGGGCGGCGTGGGTATTCCTGCCGTGGCTGAGGTCACCCGCGCAATCGGTCGGCGTCCTCCTCGTCCGTGAACCGGCCATCCGGGCCGTCAGTGCCGTCCGTCCGGATCCGGTGCACGTCCAGGCGCCGCCGTAGGGTGGTCCGCCACCGCTCCGGCACACCGGGGGAATCCAGGATCCGCTCGATGGCCGGGAGGTCTGCCTTGTCCACGTTCATCACGCGGGACAGCTCGGCCAGGTCCACCGCGCCGGAACTGCGCTCGATCAGCGTCATCACCTGACCGGCCTGCAGCGCCCCCGGCGTCAGCACCCGGAGGTACCACCCGGTGCGGCCGGTGGACTGCACGCGGCGGGCCAGATCGGGGATGCCCCACCGGGAGGACAGCTTCCAGCAGGGGCGCCGTGACTGCGTCACCTGCAGCCGCACCCCGTCCACATCCCAGACGTCCCCCAGGCAGACCTCGGACTCCGTCAGGCCGTCCACGGTGAGGTTCTCGAAGAGGGCGCCCTCCGGAAGCTCGAGCCCTTCGGACTGCCAGGCGGCGTAGTGCGCCCGTCCGTAACACAGCAGGGCTTTCTCGGGGCCGCCGTGGTGGACCGCATCGCCCTGCTCGTCGCCCGTCAGGCCGGAGAGTCCTACGGCCACCGGCCCCTCCACGGGTTCCTTGAAAGAGCCCGTGGGGACCTCCTCGTCCCGCCACTGCACCGTGCGGACCCGGCCGACCCGGACGGCGGTGATCGTTCCGCTGGGGGCGGGGACTCTCGGTCCGCTGGGCGCGGAGACTCCCGTGCCGGTGAGGGCGGTGGAGGTGGCGGCGATGCTGGGGAGGTCGAAGGGCCGGGGCGAGGGAAGTCCGGTGGGCATGGTCCCATCCAACCACCACTGCCCGTCTCGCGGTGGCACAGACCGGAGGCTGGTGGGTAGGGGGCGCCTGCACGTGAGGCTGGGAGGACGTCAGACCTGCAGGACCGCCAGCACGATCGCGATGTAGTGGCAGACGAAGCCACCGATGGTGAAGGCGTGGAACAGTTCATGGAAGCCGAACCACTCGCGGTGGAAGTTGGGCTTCTTGATGGCGTAGAACACGGCACCGATGATGTAGCAGGCGCCGCCCACGCAGACCAGGACGGCGGCGGCGGCCCGGGCCGCGAAGAAGTCGCCGATGTACAGCAGGGCCGCCAGCCCCAGCAGGATGTAGACCGGGGTGTACAGCCAGCGCGGAGCCGAGGTCCAGAAGACACGGAACGCGACGCCGGCCAGCGCGCCGATCCAGACGCCGGCCAGTAGGAGTGTGGCCTTGTCCTCCGGCAGCAGGGCCACCGCCAGGGGAGTGTAGGTGCCGGCGATGACCAGCATGATGTTGGTGTGGTCAATCCGCTTCAGCACGAGGGCGACCGGCGGTGACCACTGCACGAGGTGGTAGACGGCCGAGACGGAGAACAGCAGTAGACCGGTCAGCGCATAGATCGCGCTGGCCCACTTCAGGCCCGCCGTGGGGGCCAGGGCCACGAGGACGATCCCGGCGACCAGGGTGAGCGGCGTCATGACGGCGTGGCTCATGCCTCGGAGGCGGGGCTTGAACTCGGGATGCTCGGGGTCCCTGATCCGGTCCAGTCGCCACGTCCGTGCCGGGGTGGGAGGCCCCGGCTTGGGAGGCGCCGGGGTGGAGGGAGGCTGGGGCGCGGCAGCCGCGCTGCCTGCGGACGGTGTGTCCGAGGGGGAATGAGCCATGGCTCCCAGACTACTCCCGGAAACTGGCGGTTACCCGTGGGTAGATCTGGTCGGTGCGAAGGGAGAGAAGCGCCGCTGGTGCGCCACAGGGCTGGCGGTTCGCTACCGTAGGAACAAACGGACCACCCACACCACGACGTTTCAGGTGCCGCTCAGATCCTGCCGTCCGGATCCGCGGCACGTCCATCGGCCAGACAGGGGACGCCCATGAACCTTCCGAACGTCCTCTACAGCTTCTACGAGCGCCGCCTGGCCTCCAGCCTCGACCGCGAGAAGCTGCCCCGGCACATCGGGGTGGTGCTGGACGGCAACCGCCGCTGGGCCAAGGCCTCCGGGGCGACGACGGCGGACGGACACCAGGCCGGCGCGGAGAAGATCCATGAGTTCCTCGGTTGGTGCGATGAGTTCGGCATCAAGGTCGTCACCCTGTACATGCTGTCCACGGATAACCTGGGCCGCCCTCCGGAGGAGCTGTCCCAGCTGGTGGGCATCATCGGCAACACCCTGAAGCGCCTCGGAGACGGACTGGCCAACGGGCATCGGGTCCGCGTCCAGGCCGTCGGCGCACCGGACCTGCTGCCGGCGGGGCTGGCCGAGACCCTGGCCGATCTCCAGGCGCGGACCGCCGATGCGGAGGGCGTCCATGTGAACGTGGCGGTGGGCTACGGCGGGCGCCGGGAGATCGTGGACGCCGTCAAGGAGCTCCTGCTGGAGGCGGACGTCGCGGGCCGTTCCGCCTCCGAGGTCGCCGATGAACTCAGCGATGAGCAGATCTCCGGCCGCCTCTACACCCGCGGCCAGCCGGATCCCGACCTGGTGATCCGGACCTCGGGGGAGCAGCGGCTGTCCGGGTTCCTGATGTGGCAGTCCGCCTACTCCGAGTTCTACTTCTGTGAGGCCCTCTGGCCCGACTTCCGCCGCGTGGATTTCGTCCGCGCCCTGCGTGACTTCGCCTCCCGCAAGCGGCGCTTCGGCTCCTGACGCACGACGCCGGCCCGGTTACCCAACTCGGCCGCTCCGGGAATGTTCGGGAAGTCCTCGGGGAATGCTGATCGGCCGGAAACCTGCTGGTCACCTGCGCACGATGGGGTGGAACCCATGCTGCCTTGGATCTCCCGCTACGCCCTGTTGCTCTCCGGACCACGACGCACCCCACTGTTCGATCGGCACCTGGCCTTCCTGCTGGTGGTGATCGCCGGCGCCCTCAACTCGGTCGGTTTCGTGGTGGTGGGTCTCTACACTTCGCACATGACCGGCGTGACCGCTTCGGCGGCTGACCATATCGTCACCGCGAACTGGGGCATGGTCGGTGCCGGGGTCCTGAGCCTGGTGTTCTTCGTGCTCGGAGCCATGAGCTGCACCGTCCTGTTCACGTGGGGCCGGCGTCGGCGTCTGTCCAGCCGCTACGCGAACGTGCTGACCCTCGAGGGGCTGCTGATCCTGCTCATCGGGCTGTTCGCCGGCACGGTGGACAGCCCCGACTACGAGGAGGTGCTGGTGGCGCCGTTGTGTTTCACCATGGGACTGCAGAACGCCCTCATCACCAAGATTCGCGACTTTCCCGTCCGCACCACCCATGTCACCGGCATGGTCACCGATATCGCCGTGGAACTCGGGCGGCTGGTCTACCGCAACGGTGACCGGGTCGGCATCACGGCGGACAAGGAGAAACTGGGCGTGCTCAGCACCCTCGTCGGGCTCTTCTTCGTGGGCGGTGTGGTCGGCACCCTCGGGTACTGGTGGCTCGGGCTCAACGTCCTCATCGTCGGTGCCTGCCTCATCCTGTTGGCGTCATTGCCCCCGGTGCTCCGCGATGTGCTGGGTCGGGGGACCCGCATCACCCAACGGATCAGGGTCTCGACGTGAGCCGGTCAGCGTGGCGCGCGGGCCGATCCGGCGTTCGGGGCGACGGTCTCTCCCGATTCATCCAGAGTTAATCCGCCACCAGGGCCTCCTGCCTGTATTTCCACCGCCCGAGGCTTACCGTGGTGGTATCAGTCACCGGCGGGAGCGAACGGGCCACCTGGTTCCGCATCCGCATCCCGTGGATTGATCGGAAAGGCCAGGCCGTATGCCGTCACTCCAGACAGCACGCAGCGGGGGCCGTGCTGGCCCCGGGGCCGGACCGTCCCATCCCACCCTCGATCATCGGGGCGTGCGCCCCGGTCTGGAGTCCACCGTGGAGAATCTGATCGCCGCCCCGGCCACCGTCACCCCGGCCATCACGCAGCCTGCCGACCGGACGAGCGTGGGTGAGAAGTCCTACCTGCTGGACACATCCGTGCTGTTGTCCGATCCGCGGGCGGTCCTGCGCTTCGCCGAACACGAGGTCATCCTGCCGATCGTGGTCATCTCCGAGTTGGAGAAGAAAAGGGACGACCCTGACCTGGGGTATTACGCCCGGAAGGCGCTGCGGCTGCTGGACGAACTGCGGATCGAGCACGGCTCCCTGAACACGCCGATCCCCCTCGGCACAGAGGGGGGCTGCCTGCGGGTGGAGCTCAACCACATCTCTGTGGATGTACTGCCCCACGGTTTCCGGAGCGCGGACAACGATTCCCGGATCCTCGCCGTCGCCAAGAACTTCGCGGACGAGGGCCGGGACGTCACGGTGGTCTCCAAGGACCTGCCGATGCGCGTGAAGGCCTCCGCCATGGGCTTGCAGGCCGATGAGTACCGCAATGAGCTGGTGAAGGACTCCGGCTGGTCCGGCACGGCGGAGGTCATGGCCACCGAGCAGGAGATCGGCGCCCTGTATGACAACGAGGCGGTGACCCTGGCGGAGACGGATGGCCTGCCCGTCAACACCGGCCTGGTGATCACGTCCCCGCGGGGATCGGCGCTGGGGCGTGTGGACCGGCACGGCAACACCCAGGTGGTGCGCGGAGACCGGGACGTGTTCGGGCTGCACGGACGGTCGGCCGAGCAGCGGCTGGCCATCGACCTGTTGCTGGACCCTGACGTCGGGATCGTCTCCCTCGGCGGACGGGCCGGCACCGGTAAATCGGCCCTGGCCCTGTGCGCCGGACTGGAAGCCGTCATGGAACGCAGGGAACACCGCAAGGTCGTGGTGTTCCGCCCACTGTATGCCGTCGGCGGCCAGGAGCTCGGCTACCTGCCCGGCTCCGAGAACGAGAAGATGAACCCGTGGGGCCAGGCCGTGTATGACACCCTCGGCGCGCTGGTCTCCACGGAGGTCCTGGACGAGGTGGTGGACCGCGGCATGCTCGAAGTCCTGCCGCTGACCCATATCCGCGGTCGTTCCCTCCACGATTCCTGGGTGATCGTGGACGAGGCCCAATCCCTGGAGAAGAACGTCTTGCTGACGGTGATGAGCCGGATGGGACAGAACTCCAAGATCATCCTCACCCATGACGTCGCGCAGCGGGACAACCTCCGGGTGGGCCGTCATGACGGGATCGCCGCCGTGGTCGAGACCCTGAAAGGCCAACCGCTGTTCGGACATGTCACGCTGAACCGCTCGGAGCGCTCGCCGATCGCCGCGCTCGTGACGGAGCTGCTGGAGGACGCCAGCATCTGAGGCAGGTGGCGCCCGGCTGAAGGGTCGAAGCCAGCGGGGCGCCTGTCGACGGCAAGCAGAGAACATTAAAGAATCAGGGGCCGCTGCACGAGTGCAGCGG
>NZ_JALDXU010000118.1:0-9127 GCF_032154715.1 Citricoccus sp.
CCCAGCGCGATGATCCCGCCCAGCGAGATCCCGAGGATGACCACCGTGGAGAGCAGTCCGAGCAGCACCGGCCGGTACCCGACGCGGAGGAGGCTCTTGAGGTGCACCCCGAGGCCCAGGGCGAACATCGCCGCGGACAGCAGTAACGTCTGCAGGACCTGGACCACGTCCAGGGCCGGCTCAGGCAGCACGCCAGTGGTCCGCAGAAGCATGGCCGCCACGAAGCCGAGGACGAAAAGCGGAACGATCGGCGGGCGCTTCACCGAGGTCGCGGCACCCCCCTGCCGCCGCTGGTGGATCGACACCCCTGCCGCCATCGGCGCCAGCATCAGCACGCGGGCCAACTTCACGGTCACGGCGACGGCGAGCGCGCCACCGCCCACCGCCCCGCCGGCGGCCACCACCTGCGCGACCTCGTGGGTGGAGGCACCGATCCAAATCCCGATCGTCTCCTCCGGCAGGCCCAGCAGCCCGCCGAGAAACGGCACCAGCGGAATCATGAGCGTGCCGAACAGCACCACCAGGGCGATGGCGGTGGCGACCTCCTCCTCCTTGGCCTTGGCCACCCCGTCCATACCGGCCACCGCCGCCGCGCCACAGATGGAGAACCCGGAGGCGATCAGCAGCCGCTGAGCCGGTGAGATCCCCAGCCGGGCGCCGATCCACAGTGTCCCGAAGAACGTCACGGCCACGGACGCGACCACCACGGCCAATACCCCGAAGCCCAGGTCCAGCACCGAGGTCAGGGACACCTGCAGCCCGAGCAGCACGATCCCCGTGCGCAGCAGCCTCTTGGCCGAGATGGCCACCCCCGGCGCCAGCACCGCCGGCACCGGAACCAGGTTCCGCCACAGGGCCCCCGCCAGGATCGCCACGAGCAGCGGGCTGACGCCTGGCAGCACCTGAGCCAACCCCCAGGCGAGCCCCGCCCCGGCGAGGCAGACGGAGAGGCCGGGCAGGGCCGGCGTCGGGAACCGGCGGTGGCCCCACCACGACTTCTGCCGGTCCGCGGGGGTTGCACTGCGCTCGCCGCCGGCCCCGGGGGGCGGCGTGGGTACGGCGGAGCGGGTGTGGAGGCTGTCGGGAAAGGGCACCCCTCGACGATTCCAGCCCCGCCCGAGCAGCAGTAGCCCCCGCCGGACCAACGCGATCATATGATGGTGATATGCCCACCGCAGCAGAGCGTGGCCCTCAGCAGAACCGTGTGCCTGGTCCGGAGCACGCCCAGCAGAACGCCCCACCGCACGCCCCGCACATCGACTCGTGGCTGAACCTGACCATGCTGCGTCTGCTGGTGGGCGTCGCCGATCGAGGGAGCCTGAGTTCCTCGGCGCGGGCGGCGGGGATCGCGCAGTCCAATGCCTCCCGTTCCCTCCGGACACTCGAGCGGCGGCTGGGCTACACGCTGCTGCGCCGGTCCACCCGCGGCTCGACCCTGACGCAGGAGGGCGTGCTGACCGTCGAGTGGGCGCGCGAGGTGCTGGATGGCGTCGACCGGTTGTCCGCGGGGGCCGACGCGCTGGCCCACCGGGGGCAGGAGGAGCTGGCGATCGGGGCGAGCATGACCATCGCCGAGCACCTGCTGCCGGGCTGGATCGGGGCCTTCCGCGCGCGGCGGCCGGGCGTGGCCACTCAGCTGCGGGTGATGAACTCCGCACAGGTCATCAACGCGGTGACGGCCGGGACGGTGGCCCTGGGCTTCGTGGAGACCCCCGACCTGCCGGCGGACCTGCACGCGGCCACGGTGTTCACGGACCAGCTGGTCGTCGTCGCGGGCCCGGCGCACGCGTGGGCCCGGCGCGCCGAGCCGCTGGACCCGGCCGAGCTGGCCACCACCGCCCTGGTCGAGCGGGAGGAGGGATCCGGCACGCGTGCCTTCCTCGACCGGCTCGTGGATGACCACCGCCCGGCCCCGCTCGTGGAGCTCAACAGCAACTCGGCGATCTGCCAGGCGGTCGTGGAGGGCATCGGCCCCGCCGTCCTCTCCCGCCTGGCCGTGGAGGGCTACCTGCGCTCCGGCCAGCTCACCGAGATCCCGACGCACGGACCACAGCTCGATCGCATCCTCCAAGCCGTCTGGCGGGGCCGGCTGCCCGACGGCGGCACGGCGGCCGAGTTCCTCGAGGTCGCCCTGGGCGGCGGCCCGGGAGTCTGCCCCTCGCTAGATTCCCGGTGATCCTGACTATTCCCGGTCATGATCACCGGGAGTAGCCAGGATCGGCGGGAAAGCCGCCCTGGGCCCATGGCGTCCGGCGGTGCTCCTCCGTACCGTGAGTGGAGAAGAGCCACCGGTATCGAACGAAGACTGAACGAAGGAGGACGCATGCGCGCAGTGATCGTGCCAGCCAAGGGTGCCAAGGCAGAGGTCAAAGAGGTGATGGAGGACCAGCTGTTGGTGGGCGTCGGCGAATCCGGCACCGTGGAGCTGGATGTGCTCTACTCCAGCTACAACTACAAGGATGGCATGGCCATCAATGGCGGCGGCCGGGGCATCCTGCAGAGCTTCCCGATCATCCCGGGCATCGACATCGTCGGCACCGTGACCCGTTCCGAGGACTCGAACTGGTCCGCCGGAGACACCGTGGTGCTCAACGGGGACGGCATCGGCGAGTCCCTGCACGGCGGCTTCGCCACTCGGGCCCGGGTCCGGCCGGACGCCCTCGTGAAACTGCCTGAGGCACTGAGCCCGGAGCGGGCCGCGGCCCTCGGCACCGCGGGCTTCACCGCGATGATCTCCGTGCTGCAGCTGGAGGACGCGGGGGTGACCACGGAGTCCGGGGACGTCCTGGTGACCGGCGCCGCGGGCGGGGTCGGATCCGTGGCGGTGTCCCTGCTGGCTGGCCGTGGCTACCGCGTGGTGGCCTCCACCGGACGCGTCGAGGAGGAAGGCGATTACCTCCGCGGCCTCGGCGCCGCCGACCTGATCGACCGCCACGAGCTCTCCGACGAGCTGGGACAACCCGTACAGTCCGAGCGGTGGGCCGGGGCCGTCGACGTGGTCGGCAGCACCACCCTGGCCAACGTCCTCGCGCAGACGCAGTATGGCGGCACCGTTTCGGCGTGCGGCCTCGCCCAGGGGATGGACCTCCCCACGTCCGTCGCGCCCTTTATCCTGCGCGGGGTCACGCTCACCGGCGCGAACTCCGTCAAGGCCCCGCGGAAGCTGCGGCAACGGGCCTGGGACGCACTGGCCACGGAGCTGGACCTGGGGAAACTGGACGAGATGACCACGACGATCGGCCTGGAGGACACGATCCCCTACGCCGAGCAGATCCTGGCCGGACGCACCCGCGGGCGCACCGTCGTGGACGTCAACCGCTAGGCCGGACTACGACGGCGGCGCGGTTCAGCAGGCCGCCCGGCGCACCGCACGATCCGGGTGCGGCCCCGGCGACCGGAACCATGCCGCGGCGGCGCGGTGGCGCGGTGGCGCGGGGGCGCGGTGGCGCGGGGGCGCGGAGCAGGGTGCGCCACCGTCACCGGAGGTCGCGGAAGAACTCCGTGATCTCCCGCGCCAGCGCCTCAGGCTGCTCGAGGGCGGCGAAGTGCCCGCCGCGGTCCATCTGCGTCCAGCGGCGGAGGTCGGTGAAGTGCCGGGCGGCCAGGCTCCGCGGCGGGATGCGGATCTCGGCGGGGAAGGCGGCATAGCCGGTCGGCACCTCCACGGTGGCGCCGCCGGACAGGGGCCCGATGCCCTGGACCTGACCGCGGTACGGCCAGAAGGAGGAGGCGATGGCCCCGGTGAACCAGTACAGGGTGATGTTCGCCAGCATCCGGTCCCGGTCCACTGCCTCGAACACGTCACCGCCGTGATCCGTCCACGTGTGGAACTTCTCCCCGATCCACGCCGCCAGTCCGGCCGGGCTGTCCATCAGGGCGGCGGCGAGGGTCTGCGGCTTGGTGCCTTGGATCTGCGCGTAGGCGCCCTCCTGCCGACGCCATTCCGCGTGCTGCTCCAGGTAGCGCCGCTCCTCCTCCGTGGCCTCCTCCGCGGGAACGGAGCCCGGCAGTCCGATCAGAAAGTTCAGGTGGAGTCCCGTCAGCCGCTCCGGGTGATGGACGGCGAGGCTGGCGACGATGTGTGCGCCCACGTCCCCGCCCTGGGCGGCAAAGGTGCGGTAGCCGAGGACGTCCGTCATCAGCTCGGCGAAGACGTCGGCCATCTCCGGCACGGCGAGCCGGGGCTGCCCCGGCCGGAAGGACAGCCCGTAGCCCGGCAGGGAGGGCGTCACCACGGTGAACGCATCGGCCGGGTCTCCGCCGAAGCGGGCCGGATCGGTCAGCCGGGGGATGAGGTCCAGGAACTCGAACACCGAGCCGGGCCAGCCGTGGCTGAGCAGCAGGGGCATCGGTGCCGGCCCCTGGCCGGGGACGTGGAGGAAGTGGAGCGGAATCCCCCGCACCTCGCTGCGGAACTGCGGGAAGGAGTTCAGCTCGGCCTCCTGGGCCCGCCAATCGAACCCGTCTCGCCAGTAGTCGACCAGATCGGCCAGCCAGCCGACGTCGGTGCCGTGCTCCCACGCCTCACCCGGCGCCGGGTCCGGCAGCCGGGTGTGGGCCAGCCGCCGCTCGAGATCTTCGAGGGCGGACGCGGGAATGTGCAGGTCGAAGGGCTCGGGCTGGCGAGGGTCGTCCGTTGTCATGGCCTCAGTGTGGCGCACGGCACGTCGGGGCGCGACACCCTCTGGAGGGACGGAACACCCTGAAGGGACGGAGCACCGAATCATCGACGCCGTCCCCCCGGCGTCCCTACGATGGGCCGATGGCACCCACCCACCACACCATCGACTACGTCGAGTTCGCCGCCCCGGACCTGGACAGGGCCAAGGCCTTCTACGGAGAGGCCTTCGGCTGGGCCTTCAACGATTACGGCCCTGACTACGCGGGCATCCGGGCGCCCGAGGGCGACGGCGAGGTGGGCGGCCTGAACCCCCACGCAACCGCCGGGTCCGGCATGCCCCTGGTCATCCTCTACTCGGACGACCTCGACGCGACCGTGGAGGCGGTGCGATCGGCCGGCGGGCAGATCACCCAGGAGCCTTACGAGTTCCCCGGCGGCCGGCGGTTCCACTTCACCGATCCCGGCGGCAACGAGTTGGCGGCCTGGTCCACGTCCTGATCCACGTTCTCAGGCAGCCGGGTCTGTAGCATGCACGAGTGCCACCTTCAGATGCGCGGAACAGCGCCGTCAGCCGATCTCAGACCGCGCCCCCTCCCGCGCCTCAGATCGATCACCCGAAGGTCTCCCCTCCGGCCGTGAACCCGCGGCTGCTGGTCGCCGTGCTCGCCGCCACCGGGATCGTGGTGTCCCTGGCGCAGACTCTCGTGGTGCCGATCCTGGGGGAGCTGCCCGTCATCTTCGGCACGGACGTGGCCACCGCCTCCTGGGTGATCACCGTGACCCTGCTCGTGGGAGCCGTGAGCACGCCGGTGATGGGCCGGCTGGCGGACCTGTATGGCAAGAAACGGATGATGCTGGTGGCGGTCACCCCGTTCATCCTCGGTTCCATCGTCTGCGCCCTGGCCACGGACGTGGTGGTCATGATCCTCGGCCGCGGCCTCCAGGGCCTGGGCACCGGCATGATCCCGCTGGGCATCTCCCTGATCCATGACGTGCTGTCCCGGGAGAAGGCCGGCTCGGCCATCGCCCTGATGAGCTCGTCCATGGGAATCGGCGGCGCGCTCGGCATCCCGGTGGCCGCGGCCATCGCCCAATTCGCCAGCTGGCGAGTGCTCTTCTGGGCGACGGCGGCCATCGCCGTGGCCACGGCCGTCGCCATTGCCCTCATCGTCCCCGCACTCCGCCCCGCGGCCGGGACTGTCAGCAAGCCCGCCGGCTTCGATGTGGTCGGCGCGATCGGCCTGGCCGTCGGGCTGACCTCGCTGCTGCTGGGCATCTCCAAGGGTGCCGAATGGGGGTGGGGCAGCGTCCTGACGTTGGGCAGCCTGGGGGTGGCCGTCGTCGTGCTCGTGGCCTGGGGCGCCTACGAATGGCGCCGGCCGGGGCCGCTGGTGGACCTGCGGACCACACTGCGGCCGGTGGTGCTGCTGACCAACCTCGCCTCGGTGCTGTTCGGCTTCAGCATGTACGCGATGAACCTGATCATCCCGCAGGTGATGCAGCTGCCCGTGGACCTCGGGTACGGGCTGGGCCAGTCGATGATCCAGATGGGCCTGTGGATGGCCCCCCTGGGGCTGGGCATGATGGCCGTCTCCGGGCTCGGCGCGCGGATCAGCTACCGGAAGGGCCCGAAGCTCACCCTCACCCTGGCCGGCGTCATCATCGCCGCCGGCTACGGGGCCACCGCCCTCATCCTCGCGACCCTCGGCAGCCGCGCCCCGGGGCCCGCCGACGGCGCGACGATCCTGTGGACCCTGGTGTTGCTGTGCTGCGCGGGGGCCCTGGTCGGCTGTGGCATCGGCTTCGCCTATGGCGCCATGCCCGCCCTGATCATGAGCGCCGTGCCGGCCACGGAGAAGGCCTCGGCGAACGGGCTCAACGCGCTGATGCGCTCGCTGGGCACCACGATCTCCGCCGCCGTGATCGGCGCCCTGCTCGGGGCCCTGTCCCAGCAGGTGGCCGGCGTCCCGGTGCCCACCCAGACCGGCTTCCTGGTGGCCCTGCTGTGCGGTGCCGGCGCAGCGTTGGTGGCGGCCGGCGTCGCGGTAATGATCCCGGCGAAGGGAGGTACAGAGGGGCCGGAGCGGCCGCAGCCTTCCACCTGACGGTGTGATCCTTGACACACTTGCGGTGCTGGATCCACGATATGGCCACAGTCCGTCGGCGCTCTCCTCGCCCTGGCAACCCATCCTGGCCGTTCTCGGCGGGTTCCACGGCGAGTGAATCGCGGGTCCTCCCGCACGGCACCGCCGGAAGCCATCACTCGGGGAGGAATCATCATGTCCAGATTCAAGGACGGTGCACGGCGGCTGGCCTGCACCGTGGCGGCGGTATCCATGGTGGCGGTGGGCCTCTCGGCCCCGGCCCAGGCCGCCGGGGGAACAGCCCCGGCAGACGTGGGATCCGGCGGCGCTGAGAACTGCTCCACCCTCGCGGGGCTGGAGATCGACGCCGAACAGATCGGGGTGCCCACCTCGGGCGCCGTCGTGAACAGCGCCGAGCATGTCTCGGACGAGGCGGACGGGTCCTACTGCCAGGTGATCGGCAAGACCCTGCCGGTCGATCCGGAGGCCCCCGGCGTGACCTTCCAGGTGAATCTCCCGGACGGCTGGAACGGGAAGTCGCTGCAGTTCGGTGGCGGCGCCTTCAACGGCACCCTCGTGACCGGAACCGGGCACCACAGCCTGCAGCCGCAGGATCTCGAGACTCCGCTGGCCCAGGGTTACACGACCCTCGGCTCGGACGGAGGCCACGAGTCGGAGGCCGGCTTCGACGCCGAGTTCGCCCTCAACGAGGAATCGCTGAAGGACTACGGCCTGTACTCCATCAAGAAGGCCCATGATGTCTCCGAGATCCTCATGGACACGTACTACGGCCAGGAGTCAGAGTTCGCCTACTTCATCGGTGGCTCCCAGGGTGGCCATGAGGCGCTGGACGCCGCGGCCCGGTACCCGGACGACTACGAGGGCGTGGTGGCCAACTACCCGGCCTACAACGTCATGATGCTGCACCTGTCCTCACTGAATGCCGGCCGGGCCATGTACGCCGAGGGCGGCGAGGCGTGGCTCAGCCCGGAGGACACGGCACTGCTGACGGACACCGTCTACGAGGTGTGTGACACCGTGGAACTCGATGGCGCGGCGGACGGCATCATTTCCAACGTGGCGGGCTGCAACGAGGTCCTGACCATCGACGCGGTCGAGCAGTTGCTGGGCTGCGAGGCCGGCGCCACGGACGAGGACGCCTGCCTGACGCCGGAGCAGATCGCGGCCATCGGCACGGTCCACTCCAGCTACACCCCCGGCGTGGAGATCGCCGGGCAGACCGAGGCCAGGCGCTGGCCGATCCTGGAGGGCGCCCTCTGGCAGGCCTCGAACTTCGGGGCCGAGCCGCAGCCGTCCAATCCCCTGTCCGGCAGCGAGGGCCTGCTCTACAGCGTCGGTGCCACCAACGTGAAGTACCTGATCACCCAGGACCCGGACTATGACGCCATGGAGTTCGACCCCACGGAATGGGAGGAGCGGATCCAGGAGCTCGCGGCCATCACGGATGTCTCCGATGTGAGCCTGGAGCCCTTCTTCGACCGCGGCGGCAAGCTGCTCATGACCCATGGCACGGCGGACGACTTCATCAGCCCGCACAACTCGGATGCCTACTGGGAGCAGCAGACCGAGATCTTCGGCGAGGAGCTCGCGGACAGCGCCCGGTACTACAAGGTCCCGGGACTCGGCCACGGCTTCGGACCGTTCAACGCCACGTGGGACGGGCTGGGCGTGCTCGCCGGCTGGGTGGAGGACGGCACGGCGCCGGGCACCCTGACCGCCGAGGACGCCAATGAGGGCACGGACCGGACCCGGCCCATGTGCCAGTACCCGGCGTGGCCCGAGTACCAGGGCGCCGGCTCCGAGGACTCGGCCGACTCCTTCGAGTGCGTGACCACGGAGACGCTGGCTGACTTCACCGACAACGAGCCGTACTCCTCGTACTACGCCCCGGTGCGGTGGCTGCAGGTGGCGGGGATCACCCAGGGGTACGCCAACGGCTCCTTCGGCAAGTACCGGGACATCAGCCGCGGCGAGTCCGTGGCCTTCCTCCAACGGCACCTCGCTCCGGACGCCGAACCGGGCGACGCCACGTTCACGGATGTGCCCGAGGGCTCCACCTTCTTCACCCCGATCAGCTGGGCCGCCGGCGAGGAGATCACCCTCGGCTATGCCGACGGACAGTTCCGGCCCGGCCAGTCCGTGACCCGCGGCGAGTTCGCCTCCTTCCTCTACCGTGCCGTGGACCCGGCACACCAAGGCCCGGAGGAGAGCGAGTTCACGGACGTGGACACCACCGATACCCACTACGAGGCCATCACCTGGATGGCGTCCGAGGGCATCTCGCAGGGCTACCGTGACGGCACCTACAAGCCGCACCAGCAGATCACCCGTGCCGAGACAGCCACCCTGCTCTACCGGTACGAGTACCTGGTGGCCGGCCGGGGGTGACCCTCGCCTGGTG
>NZ_JALDXU010000015.1:0-46627 GCF_032154715.1 Citricoccus sp.
CGCACTACTGGTGCTGTCCTCCGCGGAGGGAGTGGTTTTCGACTTCATGAAACGCCTCTTCTCTGCAGGAACCACCGGGCCAGGCCGACTCAACCGCGCAACCGCGTCATCTCCGGGTCGTACAGCGGATCGTCCACCACGGTGGCCGCGATCCGGCGCCCGAGGTACTCGATCTCCACCGCGTCCCCGGTCTCGACTCGGTCGGGCAGCCACGCATAGGCGATCGGCTGGCGCACGGTGTATCCGTAGGCCGCGCTGGTGACGTAACCCGAGGCCTCGCCTCCCACATACACCGGTTCCTTGCCGAGGACCACCGAGACCCCGTCGTCGACCGTCAGGCAACGCAGGCGCGTGGTCGCCGCCGCGGCTCGCTCCGCCAGCGCGCTCTTCCCCACGAAATCGTCGGTCTTCGAGGCCTTGACGGCGAAGCCGAGCCCCGCCTGCTCCGGCTCGTGGTCGCTGGTCATGTCCGTGCCGAAGGACCGGAAGCCCTTCTCCAGGCGCATCGAGTTGAAGGCCTCGCGGCCACCGGCGATGATCCCGTGCTCCCGGCCCGCCTCCCAGATCACATCCCAGAGACGGCTACCGACGTCGGCCGAGGCGTAGAGCTCCCATCCGAACTCGCCCACGTAGGACAGGCGCATGGCGGTCACCGGAATGCCACCGATCGAGATCTCTCGGGCCCGGAAGTACTTCAACCCGTCCTTGCTGAGATCGTCACGACTGACCTTCTCCATGACCGCGGCGGCGAGCGGACCCCAGAGGCCGATGCAGCAGGTGCCGGCGGTGATGTCCCGGACGGTGACCCACTGGGCCGGATTCTCCTCGCTCTGGTGGCGTGCCGCACGGGAGATGTAGGCCAGGTCCACGTTGGAGTTCACACCGGCCTGGTACGACTGCTCGGACAGACGCGCGACCGTGATGTCGCTGGTGATTCCCCCGGCCTCGTCGAGCAGCAGCGTATAGCTGACGGCGCCGGGCGCCCGCAGCATGCTGGATGTCGTCAGGCCGTGCAGCAGGGGGCCGGCGCCCGGTCCCGTGATCTCCAAGCGCTTGAGCGGAGTCATGTCGAACATGGCCACGGCCGTCCGGGTCTTCCAGACCTCGGCGGCGGCGATCGGGGAGTGGAACCTGTCCGACCAGGCATCACGTTCCGGTGCGGCCCACTCCGTCGGCATCTCCTGCAGCAAGGCGGCGTTCGCCTCGAACCAGTGAGGTCGCTCCCAACCGGCGGCCTCCAAGAAGAACGCGCCGAGGGCCTTCTGCTGTTCATGAAAGGGACTGACGCGGACGTTGCGCGGGGACAGCCGGGGCTCCAAGGGGTGGCGCACGTCGTAGATCTCCACGAAGTTCTGCTGGGAGGTCTCGGAGACGTACTCGGGCGTGGTCTGCACGTCCTCGAACCGGTTCAGGTCGCAGTCCGAGAGGTCGATGCTTGACTGCCCGCACGCGATCAGCTCGGCAACGGCCCGGGCGATGCCAGGACCGTGCGTGACCCAGACGGCCTCAGCCACGAAGAAGCCGTCGACCTGGCGGGATTCACCCACCAGCGAGCCGCCGTCCGGGGTGAAGGAGAAGATGCCGTTGAACCCGCGCTTGATCTCGGTGTTCCTCAAGTCCGGGAGCAGCTCCTGGCTGGCCTCCCACTCCCCGGCGAAGTCCTCCGGGGTGAAGGGCAGGGATGAAGGCATCCGCTCGCCGGTGATGTCTTCTGGCCGGTAGGCCGGCAGGGCATCGAGGTCCACCGGCAGGGGACGGTGTGCGTAGGATCCGATGCCGATGGTGTCACCCCACTCGCGGTAGTACAGGTCCCGGTCCTGGTAGCGCAGGATCGGGCGGCTGGCGCCGTGGGGCAGCTCGTTGACGCCGGCCAGGGACGGAACCGGGGTGGACCAGGCGAACTGATGGGCCAGCGGCAGCAGGGGGATCTCGGTGCCGACCATCCTGCCGATGTTGGGACCCCAGAAGCCGGCGCAGGAGACGACGACGTCGGCCGGGAAACGCTCCTCGCCCGCCCCGACTGCCGTGACCCGGCCCCCGGCCTGCTCGATGTCGGTGACGGTGGTCCGGTCGCGGAACTCGACTCCGGCAGCCCGGGCCCGCTCGATGACCAGCTGGGTTCCCTGGGCGGCCAGTGCCAGGCCATCACCCGGGGTGAGGAGTCCGCCGAGCGGCAGGTCCGGATTGAGCAGGGGGAAGAGCCGGAGGCACTCCTCGGCATCGACGACGTGCGCCTCCACGCCGTACGACCGGTTCCAGCCCGCACGGCGGTGGAGGTCTTGCAGACGCTCTTCAGTGGTGGCGATCTCGAGGCCGCCGACGGGCAGGAAGGAGCCGCGGCCGTCAGAGCCGGTCAGCGAGGTCAGCTTCTCGATCGTGTACTGCGCGAACGCCGTCATCGACTTCGATCCGTTGGAGGAGAAGACGAGGCCCGGCGCGTGTGAGGTCGAGCCACCGGGAATTCCCAGCGGCCCCTGCTCCAGGACGAGGGTGTTGGTGTGTCCGAGCTGAGCGAGCTCGTCCGCGAGGTTCGCGCCGACGATGCCGGCTCCGATGATGATGACCCGGGGAGAGGGGGTAGGCCTCATTGATCACTCCTTGTTGTGCTGATTCAGGGTGGTTAGGCGTCGACGACCAGGTCGGTCTGGGCCGTCGAGCAGCACGGCAGGAATTTGCCGGCGTCGATCTCACGGGCGCGGATGCCGCCCTGGTGATTCATGTCCACCTCTCCGCTGATCTTGACGACCTTGCAGGATCCACACATGCCCTCCCGGCAGTTCGCCCCGATGCGCACGCCGGCCTCGCGGGCGGCGTCCAGGACGTTCGCCTGCGGGTCGACGCGCACGTTCAGGCGGGTACGCAGGAAGGACATCGTCAGGCTGCCCTCCCCGACCACCTCGAAGGTGGACGGGTCGACCGGCCCGGAGGCCTCAGACGCGGCCGCACTCTCAGGGGCCGGCTTCGGCGTGACCGGACTCGACTCGGTAGACGTGCCGCGAACCTCGGGGGTGTTGAGTTCCGCAATCCGGTAGAGGTCCAGGGCACCCGTGGGCGGATCGACGATGTCGGCCGAGGCTTCCCGGGCGGCATCCTGGGCGGCCGCCATCTCCTCGGCGATACCGCCGGCGAGGGCCACCTCCTCCCGATACTCCAGCACCGTCTCTCGGGTACCGGAGAAGGACTCGATGAAGATGGACGTCTCGTCCACCCCCACCCGTCCCAGCAGGTCGGCGGCGACGTCGATGTAGCCCTCGGGCCCGCAGGCGAACACCTTGCGCCCGTTGGCATCAGGGACGACCGTGTCGATCATCTCCGCGGTGAGCCGCCCGACCATGCCCTCCCACGTGCCGGGGACGCTGCGGTCGCCCAGCGAGTAGTACACGGTGATCCGCGAGTCGACGGCTGCCAGGTGCTCGAGTTCGTGGGAGAACGCGAAGGTACCGGGTGCTGCCCCGTGGTACAGCATGATCACGTCGGCATTGCCCGGGAGGGAGTGGATCGTCCGGATCATCGACATCAGCGGGGTGATGCCGGAGCCGGCCGCCAGGAACAGGTAGCGGGCGCGGCGGTCGTAGTCGGCCAAGTGGAATGCCCCGACGGGACCGAGAACCTCCAGCACGGCCCCGGGCCGGATGTTCTCGTGGATCCACGGCGAGACGGCGCCGCCTTCTTCACGCTTGACCGTGATGGCGAAGGTCCACGGCTCCGTCGGGGCGCTGGAGAGCGAGTAGCTGCGGCTGACCGGCTCGGCGTCCGGACCGTGGACGGGGAAGGCGATGTTGAGGTACTGACCGGAGCGGAAGGCGAGCGGTGCGCCGTCGGTCCGTCGCATGACCACAGTGAGCATGCCCCCGGCCTCGGGAATGGTCTGAACGCACTCGGCGAGAAACTCCTGCGGGTACCAGGGGGCCAGCGCCGTGGCCGCCGCCGCGAAGGGCAGGTCGGCGGAGGCCTGGACCACCCGGTTCCACGGCATCTCCAGGCCTCGGACGCGCCGGACCTCCGGGATCGTGGTGAGGGTGGTGCTGACGGTCATGCCACGTGCTCACGCATACGCCGGGTGTACCAGTTGATGAACGCCTCCACCTGATACTCGCTCTTCATGTACGGTCCCGGCTCGTAGGCCGGGCTGTACGCGCCCTGCTGGCACATCTCCACGAAGTTCTTGTCCTGCAGGTTGGTCTGCTTCCACGTATGGGTGAGCGTGTCCACGTCATAGTCCACCCCCTCGACGGCGTCATCGGCCACGAGCCAGGTGGTGCGCACCAGCGTCTGGTGCTCGTTGATCGGAAACGCGGCGAAGGTGATCACGTGGTCGGAGATCAGGTGGAACCAGGAGTTCGGCTGCAGGTGCATGGAGCAGCGGCCCAGCCGAAAGTCGCGCAGGTCGCCCAGCAGCTTCTTGGACAGACGGCGGCCCGTGGCCGAGAAGGACTCGCCCGCGCCGTCGAGCGGCTCACGGGAGATGCGGATCCCGGTAACGCGGGTGTCGAGTTCCTCAACGACCTCGAAGGGCAGCCCGTAGCGGGTGCAACGCCCCCGCAAGGCATCCTCGGCCTCCACGTTGCGGTTCCAGACATCCTCCAGGTGGGGCGGGACGATGCCCTCAGAGAGGCCCCAGGTCGGGAAGAGCGAGCACGCCAGCTCGGGGTGGCCATCGCAGTGGTAGCACTCCCGGTTGTTCTCCATCACGAGTTTCCAGTTGCCCTCCTCGATGATGTCCTGTTGGTAGGCGACCCGGGCGTTGGCGATCTCGTGCGGGGCCAGGTACGGCTCGAAGATCCCGGCGACCTCATCGAAATCGGCGGGTGGCTCGTCTGCGAGGCAGACGAACACCAATCCGGCGACCACCCGTCCGTGTGCCTTCTTGAGCGCGAAGCACGCTTTGTCGAACGACGTCTCGCCGGGCGAGGAGGCGTGGATCAGGTCGCCATCGGGCGAATAGGTCCAGGAATGGTAACCACACACCAGGTTGCCGGTGGTGCCCGTCTTCTCCGGGAGCACCCGGGCGCCGCGGTGACGGCACACGTTGTGCAGGACGTTCACACCCTCGTCGGTGCGGAGGACGATCAGGGAATACGGCCCGTAGTCGACGGTGACGTAGTCACCCGGCTCCGGGATCTCGGCGAGGCTGGCGGCGAAAAGCCAGTGCCGGCCGAAGATGCCCTGCATGTCCGCGGCGAAGATCTCAGGATCGGTGTAGAACGGCGCCTCCAACGAGTAGCCGGTGCGGCGCTCGTCGAGCAGGAGTCGCAACTGGGCCGTCTGCTCCTCGGTGGGGGCGGCGGCAAGGCGGCCGCGGCTGGCGGCGCTGGATTTCACGGCAAGGGTCACGGTACTGATTCCTCGAGTCTGCGGGGATTGGTGGCGGTACGGCGGGCCGAGCGGGGGGCCGATAACGGCGGTGTGATCAAGGACACGTCGAGCGTAGTAGTCCGGACGATGCAATAAAAAGCGCGAATAACCGAAGATAACCGTGCAGAATAAGTGCATGATCGACCGCCGCCTCCTCACTCTCCGGACGTTCGCCTCCTGCGGCAGCGTCGCGGCGACCGCCGAGCTCACCGGCTACTCCCCGTCCGCCGTCTCGGCGCAGTTGCGAGAGCTCCAGCAGTCGCTCGGCATGCGCCTGATGCTGAAGGAGGGCCGCGGACTGCACCTCACGGCCGCCGGGCGCTATCTCGTCGAGCAGACGGACGGTCTGGTGGAGGAGTGTGACCGCATCACCTCCACCATGGCGTCCGTCGCCGGGGCCACGCCCATCGAGTTCGGCCTGGGCGGCTTCTCGACTGCGGCGTCCAGCCTGCTCGTCCCGCTCGCGGCGGAGTTGCGGGCCACGCAGCCCAAGGTCACCGTGCGCGTGGTCGAGGCGAGCCCGGCGCGGTGCCTGGACCTCCTCCTCGCGGAACGGATCGATCTCGCCGTCGTCGTCGCCACCGAGGCCGAGGCCGACGTCGGGTCGGATTCGCGCGTCGAGGAGACGTCACTGCTCGACGATCCGCTGGACATCATGCTCCCGCTGAAGCACCGCCTGGCCGAACGATCCTCCGTCTCGTTGCAGGAACTCGTAGGGGAGGTCTGGATCACGGACGCGCCGGGGACCGCCTACCGCGCGCTGTTCTCCGCGGCGTTCACCGCGGCCGGCGTGAACCCGAAGATCCAGCACGAGGTCACCGAGTGGGAGACGACGACGGCCCTCGTCGGGGCCGGGATGGGCCTCGGCCTGGTGCCGCGCCTGGCGAGCCTGGCGGGGGCCGAGAACGTGCGGCGCGTGCCCATCTCGGGTCCTGCCCGGCCGACGCGGCGGATCGTCGCCGCGGTGCGCCGCGGCACGGCGACCGCCCCCGTCATCGCCGCCTCCCTGGCCCACCTGAAGGGTGCCGCCCGGCACTTGCTCTCGGAGCGCCTCGCGGAGAATTCCTAGCCCCCCCGACTACGCCGGGATCTCGCCCGGCTTGTACCGGGGCAGCCGTGAGGCGGGAACGGCGGCGATGACGCTGATGCCGGCGAGGATGAAGAATCCGAGCTTCAGCGTGCGCAACCGCTGCTCCTCGTTCAGGGCCACGGCAGCGTCGACCTGCTCCGGGGTTGCGGTGGTCCCCTCGAGGAGGCCCCGCAGGTCGTCGTTGCTGACGAAGTTCACTTTGTCCAGGTCCACTTGGGACACCAGCTCGGGCGGAAGCTCGGGGTGATCCTCCACTGCCTGGGTCAGGCCGAGGCTGAGGACGGTCACCAACACCGCACCCATTACGGCGGTGCCCACCGCGGAGGCCAGGTTCTGGGCCGTGCCCCGGATCGAACCGACGTCGCCCGCCAGATCCTTGGGCGCGGCGGTCACCAGAACGTTGAAGACCAGGGTGACCAGCGCGCCCTGGCCGATTCCGAAGACCACCAGGCCCAGGATGGTCGGCAGGGTCTCCCAGTTATTCGTCACCACCAGGGCCAGCCACACCAGGGCGGCGGTGGTGAGCCCGAAGGCGAACAGGGCGATGGTCCGCGGCGGGAAGCGCTTGTAGAACCGGACGATCAGTGTGGCGGTGACGAACACCGTGAGGTTGAACGGCATCATCGCCAGCGCGGTGTCGAAGGGGGTCCGTCCCTGGACCACCTGGATGTAGGTGGGCACCGTGAAGTTCACGGCGGCTTCCATCACCACGATGGTGAACATCGCATAGACTGCGGCCCGTTCGGTGGGCCGGGCCAGGACGCTGATGTCCACTAGCGGCGTCCGGCCTCTGTCCGTTCGCCGCCTGGTCCAGAGGAAGAAGAGCTGGCCGAACACCACGCCCAGGACCACCATCACCGGCGCCGGGGAGAGCCCGATGACGGAGAAGGGGGCCTCCTCCTCGGCCAGGACGATGCCCCAGGCGTTGAGGTTGTTGAACCCCAGGGTCAACAGCACGATTGCGGCGCCGATCAGCACGGAGGCGACCAGGTCGATGTGGACGTTCGGGTTCCCTCGGTCCGCCCGGAGGCCGAAACTGAGCAGGAAGACGGCCGCCGCGATGGCCAGGGTGATCCCGAAGATGGGGCGCCAGCCGATGAATGTGCCGAGCGCGCCGCCGATCAGGAAGGCACTGACCCCGGAGATCGCCCGGGCCGAGCCGAGGGAGCCCACGGCGGTAGCCTGCTGGTCCCCCGTGTAGTTCTCAGCGATCAACGCGACGAGTGCCGGCACGATGATGGCTGCGGCCGCCCCGGCGAGGATCTGCCCTCCGATGGCCCAGCCGATGGTGGGTGCCAGGATCATCATGAGCGAGGAGCCGGCGAACACCACGAGCACCGCGCGGAAGATCAGCACCCACCCGATCCGCTGCCCGAGCTTCGCGCCTGTCATCACCAGCGCGGCCACCGCCAGCCCGTAGACCACGATCGTGCTGCTGGCCACCGTGGGTGGGACCCCGAACTCCTCCACCATCCCCCCGAGGGAGATCGGCAGGGCGGCCACGTTGAAGGACATCAGCACTTGTGCCAGGAACAGACCAACCATGGGAGCCCAGGAACGCTGCTCGGGAGCGGACGCGGTCGCTCCGCCTGCGGTAGAGACCGTCTCGGACATCGGTCAGCTCACTTTCTGGGAGACGGGGTGGGCGGCGGAGGCGAACAAGCTCAACCCCAGGGACCGCGAGAGATACGCGCAGGCCCGCTGGCCGCGCACGCTGTTCCCCGCGAGGTCCAGCAGGGGTGAGAACGTACCGACAGCGCCCTTGCCCGGCGACACGGCGACGATCCCGCCCGAGACCCCCGACTTGGCCGGCAGGCCGATCTCGAACAGCCATTCCCCGGACCGCTCGTACATGCCGCAGGAGGCCAGTACCGAGAGGGTGTCCCGGGCGACTTCCGCCGAGACCACCCGCTCGCCCGTCCGGGGGTTCGTGCCACCGTCGGCCAGGGTGGCTCCCATGACGGCCAGGTCCGTGGCGGTCACCAAGAGCGAGCACTGCCGCGTGTAGACGTCCACCGTGTCCAGCGGATCAGTGTCCAGCCGCCCGTAGCTCTCCAGCAGCCTACCGATGGCCTTGTTCCGCTGGTTCGCCTTCCGCTCCGAGCGGTAGACCTCTCCGTCCAGCTCCAGGGGGCGTCCGGCGAATCGGGACAGTCCCGAACGGATGTGCTCCCACTGCTCGGCGGGCGTCCCTCCGGGCATCAGCGCGGTCGTGGCGATGGCACCGGCGTTCACCATGGGGTTCATGGGGCTGCCGTCATTGAGCTCGACGGCGATCACGGAGTTGAAGGGCAGCCCCGTGTTGTTCACGCCCACCCGATCGTGCACCTGCTCGTGACCCATCGCCTCGCACACCAGCGCGAAGACGAAGGCCTTGGAGATCGACTGGATGGAGAACCGCACCTCGGTGTCTCCTGCCGCGTGCTCGGTGCCGTCCACGCTCACCAGCGAGAGTCCGAACCATCCGGGGTCGGCTTGCTCCAGCAGGGGGATATAGTCGGCCAGCCGCCCCTCGTCCAGCCCCGCATAGCGTCGGTGTGCACGGGCAATGAGTTCCTCGACGCGGACCTCCGGGGGCAGGTCCCCGGTGAACGCGCGTTGCGCCACGTCCTGCGTATCCGTCTCGAACACCGTCGTCGTCCCCCGTCGCCGCCTGGGTGTGCTGAGACTCTCGCGCGCCTCACTGGCACACAGCGTAGACCTGCTTCTCCGTGCCTGACTAGGTTCTGACTTGGACTGACTAGGAGTCCCGCTGGAACGCCACGATCCGCTCGATCGCCTTCGCCACCGCGTCGTACCCGGCGGCGAAGGACAGCCGCACGTAGTCCTCCCCGTGCGCGGTGTCGAAGTCGGTGCCGGGCGTCAGCGCCACATGGGCCCGCTCCAGCAGCGCTTCGCAGTAGGCGGTCGAGGTGCCGTACCGCGCGAGCATGGCCTCCCCCGGCTTCGCCCAGAAGTAGAAGGCGCCATCGGCGGGTGCGGCATCGGTCCAGCCCAGCCGGTCCTGGTTCTTCAGCACCAGGGCGCGGGCCCGGGCGAAACCGGCCACCTGGGCGTCGCAGGCGGCGTAGGACTCCTGAGAGAAGGCCTCGACCGCCGCGTACTGCGCGGGGGCCGGCGGGCAGAGGGACACCGAACCGGAGAGTCCGCCGATCGCCGGCGCCAGGTCCTCCGGCATCAGCATCCAGCCGATGCGCCAGCCCGGCATGCCCCAGTACTTCGAGAACGAGCTGATCACCATCGCCTCCGTGGAGTACTCCCAGGCGCAGACCCCGACCCCGTCGAAAGATCCGTACGTGATGCCGTGATAGATCTCGTCGGACACCAGGCGCACCCCGCGCTCCCGGCACCACGCGGCCAGCACGGCCACCTCGGCCCGGGTCGCCATGGTGCCGGTCGGGTTGTTCGGGGACGCCAGGATCAAGCCCGCCAACGGGCCGTGGACGGACTCCGCCTCCTCGAGCAACGCGGGGGTGGGCTGGAAGCGGACGGCCGGGCCGGCGTCGAGCTCCACCACCTGGCAACCGAGCGCGGCGAGGATGTTGCGGTAGGCGGCGTAGCCGGGCCGGGCCATCGCCACCCGGTCCCCCGGGTTGAATGCCGCCAGGAACCCGGCCATGAACGCCCCCGAGGAGCCGGTGGTCACGGCCACCCGCGCCGGGTCCACCTCGATGCCGTACCAGCGCTGGTAGTGCCCGGCGATGGCCGTGCGCAGTTCCTCGATCCCGAGTGAGGGCGTGTAGTTCAGCGCCCGCCCGGACGCGTGCAGCTCGACGGCCCGGGCGCTGACCCCGGCCGGCGCTCCCCCGCCGGGCTCACCGGCGCACAGGCTCACGACGTCGGCCCCGGCCGCCCGCAGCTCCGCCACCCGGCCGAGGATGGTCATCACCTGGAAGGCGGGCACCTGGGAGCGCGAGGACGGGGCGAGACCCGGACGACCGGCGGACGCGGCCCCGGCAGCACTGGTAGGGCTGCAGTGGGAATCAGGGTATGCGGGCAGATCGGGCATACACCGAGCCTATCGACCTGGCGCAGGCCCGGGATCAGCTTACGTACCCCCGCCGGTTCGACGCCGCCGCAGGTAGCTGGACAGCCCGACCGCGACCAGCAGGGCGGCGCCGTTGAAGACCTGGTCCACCCAGTTCTGGGCTCCGCTGAGGGTCAGGCCACTGACGCTGACGGCCACGAACAGGACCCCGAGGACCGTGCCGAAGACGTTGAAGCGACCCGGCAGGATGGCCGTGGCCCCGAGGAACACCGCGGTCAGCGCCGGGAATAGCAGATAGGTGCCGTTGTCCGCATTGGCACCACCGGTCCGGGCCGCCAGGAGCACTCCGGCCAGGGAGGCGAGCACCCCGGACAGGATGAACGCTGTCATGGCATGCCGCGTGGCCGGAAGTCCCACGAGAGCGGCGGAGCGGGCGTTGGAACCGATCGCATACAGCGCCCGCCCGAACGGCGTGTGCGTCAGCAGGTACCAGACACCGAGGACGATGACGGTGACCACGAACACGACCCGGGGCAGCCCCAGCCAATTGCTTGAGCCGAAGGCTGCGAAGCCCGGATCGACGCCGATGATCGCCAGTCCGCCGGTGTACCACTGGATCAGCCCGGCCAGCAGCGTGGACATGCCCAACGTCGAGACGAAGGCGTTCATCCCGAACCTCGCCACGAGGACCCCGTTGACAGCGCCGATGACGGCGCCTCCGGCTATCCCGGTCAAACAGGCCACCCACCACGGGAGGTTGAAGTGGGCCATCCCCGCGGCCGTGACCACACTGCTGAAGACGGCAATGCTGCCGACGGAGAAGTCGAAGTGGCCAGCGACCAGCGGGAGGAGCAGTGCCACGGCCACCAAGGTGACGACGGCCTGGTTGCCCAGCACCACGCCGATGTTCGCGCCGCTGAGGAACACTCCGCTGCTCGCCGGGAAGACCGCGAAGAAGACGATGATGACCAGGAGCAATAGGGGAAGCGCAAACCGCTCGAGGTGCTGGCCCATCGGCGTGCGCCGCCGGTCCGGCGTGGGCGCCACGGCCTCGCCATCGGCCGGTCTGCTCCGGTCGGCGCCCCGGCCCGCCCCGGGGCGGCCCGGCGAGGCCCCCGGAGCATGGGACGGCTCGGCTTGGGACACGGGGGGTGAGGAGGGGGAGGTGTTCATGACTGCTCGGTTCCCTTCATCTGGCGAGCGGGGCGGCCCGTCAGGACGGCCGCGGCGAGCTCTTCACGGCGTAGGTCCTGCGCGGAGAACTCGGCGGTGACCTGGCCGTCGGTGAGGACCAGGATCCGGTCGCAGAGTTCAGTGAGTTCATCGAGATCGCTGGATGCAACAAGGACGGCGCAACCGTCCTCAGTGGTCCGGCGCAAGGACGAGTAGATGTCATGGCGGGACATGACGTCCACGCCCTGGGTCGGCTCGTCGAGGAGAAGCAGGTGCGGGTCCAGCTGGAGCCAGCGGGCCAAGATGACCTTCTGCTGGTTCCCGCCCGAGAGCCCGGACAGCGGGAGCTCGGTCCCTGCCGTCCGGATACCGTGACGGTCGATGAGCTGCCGGGTGTCCGCCTGCTCGGCCCGGCGGTCCATCACCCAGCGGCGCCAGTACCGGCCGATGCGGGTCATGGTGGCGTTCTCCCGTACGGACATGTCCAGGAAGGCCGCATCCCGGGCCCGGTTCTCCGGAACCATGGCGACGCCGGCCGCCACCGCAGCGCCCGGCCGCCCCGGGTGATAGGGCCGGTTCCGCAGTCGCAGAGACCCGGACGTCAACGCCAGGTCCCCGAAGACGGCGCGCAGGATGGAGGACCGCCCCGAGCCGGCGAGTCCCGCCAGCCCGACGATCTCCCCGGCGGCCACGGAGAGGTCCACCCCTTTCAGGAGCCCGGTCGTCAGACCCGTGGCGATGAGAACCGTCCCCTGAACGGCCCTCTCCGCGCCGGAGGCCGCTTCCGGCCGTGCGGGGAGGTCGGCCGCCACCGGCGTGGCCAGTGGTCCGGTCATCAGGTCGACGACCCGTCCGGAGGGCATCTCGATGGCTGTTCCGGTGCCGGCGACCGCGCCATCCCGGAACACGGTGATCTCGTCCGCGACGGCCTCGATCTCGCGGAATCGGTGGCTGACCAGGACGATCGACTGTCCCTGGTCAGCTCGGCGGCGGAGCGCCTGCATGAGTTCCGTAGACTCGTGCTCGGGCAGGGATGCCGTGGGCTCGTCGAGGATGAGGATGTGTTCGCTGCCTCGCTGTCCGGCCAGGGCCCGCGCGATCGCCACCATGGTCTGCTGGCTGGGACGCAACGACCCGAGTCGATCGCGGGGGCTGACCCGGATATCGAAGCGGTCGAGCACCTCTGCGGCGTGGTCATGTAGTTCTCGCCATCGGATCCCGCGCCAAGCGGTCGTCGGGAACCCGCCGCCGAGGGCCAGATTCTCGGCCACCGTGAGTGAGTCGAAGATCCCGAGGTCCTGGTGCACGAACCGCAGTCCAGCCGCGTGGGCCGTGCGGGGCGTGACCTCACTGGCGGTCAGGGGAGCACCGTGGACGCTGACCGTGCCGGCGTCGGCGGTATAGACGCCGGCGATGCACTTGATGAGCGTGGACTTCCCGGAACCGTTCCCGCCCAGGAGGGCATGGATGCTTCCGGACGAGACTGAGAGCCCGGCCTGATGGAGGGCGGAAACCCCACCGAAGGACTTGTCGATGCCCGAGGCCACCAGCGCCAGGCGGTGCTCCGCCGGGCGTGGTGGCGTCTCCGGAGAGGCGATGGTCATCGGCCCCACGCCTGCTGGTAGGCGGCTTTGAAGTCCACTTCGGGGTTATAGGAGAAGTCGGCACCCGGGGCGGGCATGTTGTTCTCCGCATCCACCACCTGCAGGCCCGTACCGCCGGGTCGGATCTCCTGGCCGTCCATCAGGCGCAGCGCGGCGTCCACGCCGGCCCAACCGTCCCACTCCAGGTTGAACGCCACTGAGGCGTCCTGGCCCTGACCCGCGGCGATCAGCTCCAGGTTGGCTGTCTGACCGAAGGCACCGATCACGGCCAACTCGTCCGAACGGCCGGACGACTCGATCACCTGGGACAACCCGGCCATGAACCACCCGTCGATCGGGATGGCCACGGCATTGGCCTCCGGGGCCTGCACCAGGGCGCTGGACAGCTTCGGGGCCAGCTGACCGCTCGCGGCGTCACTGACACTCAGGGACAGGGTGGAGACGATCTCACAGGACTCACAATCCGCCATGGCGGCATGCAGGCCGTCATTGAGCCAGGTGCCGAAGCGCGGGGTCTCGAAGATGACGTCCAGGAGCTTGACCTGCCCGTCCGTCTGATCGATCAGCCACTCACCCTGCAACTCACCGACGGTGTTCCACCATTCTTCATTGGTCATTCCGCCGAACTGGACGGTGGTGCCGGAGTACAGCGGCTCGCCTCCGTCAATGTCGCAATCGTTTCCCCCCACACCGATCGTCATGATGCCGGCGTCCTTGGCCTCCTGCAGAGCGCCCTGGACGCTGGAACAGTCCTGTCCGATGACGAGAATCGTGTCAGCACCGGCCGCGATCCCCTGCCGGATGCAGTTTGCCCAGCCGTTGGGATTCTGTTGCCCGTCGCAGATGTTCGACTCCCACCCGAGGGTCTTGGCGGCGGTGGCGACGCCCTCCGAGGGGGTGGAGCAGGTGCCCTGGACCTGACCGCAGGAGACGATCCACGCGGAAATGTCCTCAGGAACGGCCACGGGATCGGTGGGCGGGGCACCGATGATGCCCTCATATGCCGTCAGCTCGGCCGGCTGCCCCTGTGGTGCCGCCGTCGAATCCGTCGCCGGACCCTCCCCGGCAGGATCGGCACTGGCGTCGACGCTCGCGTTCGTCGCCGCGCCGCTGGGCTCTACCGCGGATTCGCCGGCAGGCGCCGCGCAGGCGGAGAGGACGAGCAGTGCTGCGGCTGCCAACGCGGCGAGCGAGGCCAGGGGACCGCGGCGGTGAATCGTTTTGTCAGTCATGTTAACCCCAAAGGTGAGACGGGAGATTTCACGTGATCCACGTCACGTTGATCTAGTCAGCATGCTCAGTCTTTGAAGGAAGCAGAAACAGGAACAACGGATAGAAGGTATCGGCCAGGGCGATAGTCACCTGGCGGCATTCCCTCGCGGCAAAGGCCCCGCCGGACACGGGTGACCGTGCCCGACGGGGCCTTCCTTCGGCGGTAGCGTGTGCCGCGCGTCAGTTCGCCGCGGCCTCCTACCGGCAGGTGTTGCGCAGGGTACCGATGCCGGAGACGGAAGTCTCCATCACGTCCCCCGGCTGAAGCCAGCGCTGCCACTTGCCGCCGTTGCCGGCCGGACTGCCCGTCAAGATGAGGTCTCCGGGCAACAACGGGGTGATCGCCGAGGCCTGGGAGACCAGCCGCGGGACGTCGAACAGCATGTTGGCGGCGGTGTCCTGCTGCATCTGCTGGCCGTTGAGGTAGAGGGACACCTCCAGGTCCCGGTAGTCCCCCAGCACATCTGCCGGGACGATCCAGGGGCCGACCGGCAGGAAGGTTGGCCGGTTCTTGGCCCGCCACCAGTCTCCGCCGAGGGGCCGGTGCTCTGCGGGGAACTGCAGGTCGCGAGCGCTGATGTCATTGGCCACGGTGTATCCGGCCACGTAGTCCAAGGCGTCCTCGGGAGGCACGCGGTCGGCCTGGCGGCCGATGACAACGGTCAGTTCGGCCTCCCAGTCGATCTGCTGAGAGTCCGGGACCAGGATGACGTCGTCGTCCGCACCGGACATCGCGGTGACGGCTCCGGCGAAGAAGAACGGACTGCCTCCCCGCGCCCGCTCATCCATCATCTGTTCGGCGGCGGCCCGCAATTCGCCCTCACTGCGGGAGTCGTCCGCCTCTTTGCCGGAGATGATGATCTCCGCAACGTGGCTGCGGTAGTTCGCCCCGGCCTGGAAGATCTGGCGCGGCTCCAGCGGCGGCAGGATCCGCAGTGCCTCCAGTGGCTCCCCCTCCTGGCGTGCTACCGGAGCCAAGTCGGCCAGCCGCGGCCGGACTCCGCCCCAGTCCTCAAGCAGGTCTCGCACGGTCGGGAGGCCGTCGGTCAGGTCTCCCGGCCGGATCCGCAGGACGCGGTCTCCGGCCACCAGCCCAGCGAAGGGGCCGGAGCCGTCGTCGAAGGTACCCAGTGCGTAGTGCTCCACGAACCGTGTCACGAATGGTTCCTCTCGTTGTTTCTCATCGACGCTCATGCGGACAACAGTCCGGTCAGGGCCGCGGCTCCGGCGTAGTCCGCCGCATCACCGAGTTCGGCCTCGATCCGTAGCAGACGGTTCCACTTGGCCGTCCGTTCGGAGCGCATAGTGGAACCGACCTTGATCTGGCCCGTCCGCCATCCCACTGCCAGGTCGGACAACCAGGTGTCCTCGGTCTCCCCTGACCGTGCTGACAGCACGGTGCCGTAACCGGCGTCCTGGGCCCGGCGCACCACGGCCCTCGCGTCACTGAGCGTGCCGACCTGGTTCGGCTTGACCAGCACGGCGTTAGCCACGCCGTCCTCGATGCCCCGTTCGAGCCGGTCCGCATGGGTGACGAACAGATCGTCCCCGAGGATCTGCCGCCCCGCGAGTCGCCGGGTAACCGTTCGCCAACCGCTCCAGTCGTCCTCGGCGAGTGCGTCCTCGAGGGAGACGATCGGGTACTCCGCACACCACGAGGCCAGTTCCTCCACGAGCTCGTCCGGACGCAGCCGACGTTGTCCCTCGGCGGCCAGGATGTAGTCGCCGCCGTCCGTGACGAACTGGGTCGCCGCCACGTCGATGGCGATGCCCACGTCCTGGCCCGGTTGCAGCCCCGCGTGCTCCACACCGGCCACCACGAGTTCCAGAGCCTCCCGGTTGCTCGCCAGCACCGCTCCGAGGCCACCCTCGTCAGCCACGAGCGCCACGGGGAGCCCCTTGGCGGCCAGCACCTCGGCCGTGCCGCGCCGCACCCTGGCACACATCTCGATGGCCTCGGCGAAGGAGCGCGCCCCCAGAGGCACAGCGAGGAAGTCCTGGACATCAATGGCACGGCCCGCATGGGCACCCCCGGAGAGGATGTTGACCATCGGCAGCGGAAGCAGCGGCCTGGCCTCCGGATCCGCGACGGCACGGTACAGCGCCCGTCCGGTGGCAGCGGCTGAGGCCACGGCCGTGGCTACCGAGACGGCCAGTACGGCATTGGCGCCGAGGCGTTCCAGTTCAGCCGAGCCGTCCGTGGCGCGGAGAGTGCCGTCCACCGTGGCCTGGTCGGTGGCGTCGAGCCCGCGCGTCGCTGCAGCCAGCTCATTGTTCACATGGGCCACCGCCCGGCTGACCCCCATCCCCCCGTAGCGTTCCCCTCCGTCCCGTAGTTCGTGGGCCTCGTGTCGTCCGGTCGAGGCCCCGGACGGCACGGTCGCCTGCCCGCGGGCCCCGCCGGCCAGCTTCACCTCGCAGGCCACCGTGGGCTTGCCCCGTGAATCGAGGGCTTCCCAAGCGAAGAGGCTGGTGATGGCAGTCTGGTTCATATGATGTCCTTCCAGAGGTCCAAGGGGGTTTTGGCGTTCGATGTCAGCGCCAGCCGACCGGCGATCCTGGCGCGGTCCCGGCCGGCATCGTCGAGGTACTCGACCGGGCTGCGTCCGTCCGCTCGGGCGAGGAGCAGGCAACCGGTCTGCCGCAGGAGTTGGTCGGGATCAAGGTCCGGGGCGCCCCGGACCTCGGCATGACCGGCCAGGAACTCCGCTGCGGCTGAGTGGAAGGCCGCCGCGTCCTGTGGCCGGTGCAGGCTCTTCAGCAGCAGGTGCCCCACCGTCCAGGCCGGATCGAAGGTGGCATCACCCAGGTGGGCGACCTCCCAGTCGATGATCCAAACCTCGGCGGCACTCTGGCCCACGAGGATGTTCTTCGGGGTGTAGTCCCCGTGGACGAGGCAGTCCGTGCGCGTGGACATGTGCGCGAGAGTCCGGTCGATCGCCGGCACCAGCTCCGGATGGACGTCTCTGATCTGGCGGTGGAACGGTGTAGTCCGGAGCTGTTCGAAGGCGGTCCGGTCCGCGAACGCCGGTGAGAGTCCGGACAGCCGGGATGAGGTGTCCCGCTGCAGGGTGGCCAGCAGGTGTCCGAGTCGGTGCGCGATCGCAGTGTCTACGCGGCCCTGCATCAGATCGGCCTTCCACGTGCGCCAGTCATCGGGCGCCCGTTCCATGGCCAGGAAGCCGTCCGCCGCGTCGACGACCTCGGGCACGGCGCCGGGGATCACCGCGGCGGCCTCGCGAAGCGCGAGCCCCTCGGTGACCAGCCGGGCGGTGTCCGCCTCCCAGTCCTGGGTCACCCGCAGGCGGCCGAGGGCGCGCTTGACCACCAAGTTGAGGCCCTTGCCGGTGACGGCCAGCACGTCGTTCGAGACGCCGCCAGTCAGCACCTCGCCCCGGAGGTCCTCGACCGAGGGGGCCAGGCCCCGCCGCACCAGGTGCCGGATGACGTCGTCCTCGAGCAGGGTGGTTTCCGCGGTCATGACCGGCTCCGTTCCAGCCGCAGGGAAACGCTGTCCAGCACGCCGGGATTAACGACGTCGGCCGGCACGGTTCCGCGCAACACGTCCGCGACGTTCGTGGCGGCTTTCTGGGACAGCTCGGTCAGGGAACCCTCGGAGGCGAAGGCGGCATGGGGGGTGAGGATCACCTGGTCCAGGGATCTCAACCGATGGTCCGCCGGGAGGGGCTCCGGATCGGTGACATCCAGTCCCGCCCCGGCCAACGCCCCGCGCTCCAGCGCCGCGAGCAGTGCCTCGGTGTCCACCAGCCCGCCACGGGCGGTGTTGACCAGGACGGCGGTGGGCTTCATCAGGGCGAGTTCACGGGCGCCCAACAGGCCCAGGGTCTGCTCGGTCTGCGGCAGGTGCAGGGAGACGATGTCCGACTGGGCCAGCAGGGCCTCGAGGGTGTCCACGGTCCGGACGCCTGCGGGGACCTCACGGTGCCGCCGGAGAGCCATCACCTCCAGGCCAAGGGCACGGGCCCGGGGCACCAGGGCCCGGCCGATCTCCCCCATCCCCACCAGCCCCAGGACCTTGCCCCGCAGGCGGGCCGGAAGGGGCGCGGCCTGGCGGTCCCATCCCCCGCCGGCGGCAGACCGGGACAGGGGGACGAGCTGGCGGTTGAGGGCCAGCATCAGCGCGAGCGCATGGTCCGCGACCTCATCAGTGCAGTACACCGGCACGTTGCTGACCACCATGCCCAGCTCGGTGGCCGTCCGCACGTCGATGTTGTCCACGCCCACCCCGGTGCGGGCCACGGTAAGGCAGCGGGTGGCCGACCGCAGGACGGTCTCCGTGACCTGGGCGAAGCAGGTCACGATGGCGTCCACGTCCCGCGCGAGCTCGGCGAGATGCTCCTCGCCCCCGGACTGTGCGACGACGATGTCCGCCCCCGCCTCAGCCAGGACGCGGCGCTCGACCTCGAGATCCGCACCCGGATGGTCGGTGACCAGGATCCGGGGCCTCATGACCGGCCCCACGGGGTGATCGGTTGGGGGGCCTGCCCCTCGACGATCCGGTTCTCGGTGCCCCCGAGCATCTCGACGGTGGTGGTCACCAGGTCCCCGGGTTCCAGGGCCGGGTAGGCCTCCTGCCCGTGCCGCCCCCACAGCTCGGCCAGGCAGCCGGACTGGCAGGTGCCGGAGCCGAGCAGGTCACCGGGCCTGATCCAGGTGCCCCGGGATGCGTAGGCGGCCAGGGCCGGGAAACTCCAGGCCATGTGGTTCAGGGTGTCGGTGCCGATGGTCCTGCCGTTGACGGCGACCTCCATCGTCAGGTCGAAGGAGGAGCCCGTGGACCGCGGCGCCAACTCGTCGGCGGTAACGAAGAAAGCCCCCAGGGCGGTGGCACCGTCCTTGCCCTTGGCCGGCCCCAGCTTTAACTGCATCTCGTGGAACTGGACGTCCCGGGCGGAGAAGTCATTGATGACCACATAGCCGGCGATGTGCTCGGCGGCCTCTTCCGCCGTCAGATCTTGCCCCGCCTTCCCCACGACGGCGCCTACCTCCAGCTCGAAGTCGAACCGCTGGCTGCCCGGTGAGATCGGGACGTTGTCGTGTGGTCCGGTGATCGCGTACGGATTCGAGAAGTAGAAGGTCGGGATCTCCCAGAAGATCTCCGGCACCCCTCCCTCCGGATCGAGATTCTTGACCACGCCGGCGGTGTGCTCCGGGAAGGTGGAGAAATCACGAAACGTCGGAGGCTCCAGCGGCGCCAGCAGCGTGGCTTGGGCAAGCGCCATCACCTTCTGCCTCCGGTCCAGGGCCCGCTGGGCCAGATCGGTGAGCCGGCCCCGGTCCAGCAGCGGGATGAGGTCGTCAGCACCAGGGAGATCGACGAGGTCTTCGCCGTCCAGCACTGCCAGCTGGGGACCGTTCGCTGAGAGTCTTCGGATGATCTTCATAGTTGTGCTCCGGATACGCGATCAGTTCAGCCACGGCCGTGGTCGCTGTAGGCGGTGAGCACCTCGTGCTTCATCTCCACCGAGAGCCCCTCCTCGGTGGCCGTGTAGCCGTCTGCGGCCGGGAAGGACTCAGTCATGGACATCGGCATGGCGCCATTGCGGTAGAGGTTGTTCGAGCCATCGGACGGCAGCCAGGTGACCGGCTCCCAGTCCGGAACATAGTTCCGGTACCCACCGGAATTCAGCTCCACCCGCAGGCTGGAGGGTTCACGGAAGTACAGAAAGTTCTGCTCGCCGATGCCGTGCACGGATGGGCCGTACTCCATGCCAGTTCCACGCTCCATAAGCACGTCAGCGCAGAGAGCCAGCTCCTCGTAGGTGTCTACCCAGAACGCGATGTGGTTCACCCGGCCACGGACATCAGAGGTATCCAGCACCACCCCCAGGTCATGGGACTTCTCATTGGTGGTCAGCACGCCAAAGACGGTAATGGGGGCCTCATCCAGGTCCGTATAGGCCATGGCCCGGAATCCGAGCGTCTCCACATGCCAGTTGATGAAAGCCCTGACGTCCTGGGTGGCCACGGTGACGTGGTCCAGGAAGCGCGGCGCGCCGGCGTGGTCCGAGCGCCGCTCCGGACGGTCCGGGAAGACGGACGCGTGGTCGGCGTCCGCCTCGTACTTGTCGACATCCCACACCAGTCGCATCGGATGTCCCGAGGGTCCCTCGAACTCATAGGCCCTGCCGAAGCCGTAGCCGCCGGTGCTCCAGGTGCCGGAGATCCCGGTGGCCTCTACCCGCCGGGCTGCTGCCTCCAGCGCGGCGGCGGAGGTGACCCTCCACGCCATCCGCTGCAGCCCAGGGGCGGAGCCGGGGGCCACAGCCAGGCTGTACGTGCTGTAGTCGCCCCAGCAGCGCAGGTAGACAGTGCCGTCCGCACGGTGGATCTCGCGCATGCCGAATTTCTCGACGTAGAAGGCCACCGACGACTCGACGTCAGGGCTGTTGATTTCAAGGTGGCTGATGTGCGCCAGCAACTTCTCCATGAGGGCCTCTTTCTCAAGCGGGGGACCAGTAGTGATCCACTGCACCCATCCTGAACAGTCGCTAGAGAAGCGGGAAGTCAACGTTGGGCATATCACTCATCGGGCGGATCGATACCTGCCGGGTCCAGGTAGCCCCAGACTGCATCGACCAGGGATTCCACGAACTGTCCGTGGGTGATCGGCGGGGTGGCGAACCCGGATCCGTACATGGTGCGGAACACGATGGCTGACACAGCCGGACGAGATCGAGGCGGCGAAGTCCCGGTTGCAGGCCACGATGGGAAGACCTGTTGCCCAGGACGTGTCTCCCTTATGCGCGGAGCCAGATGAGGATTGCGAGCGTGTCGTAGCGGGTGGCCCGCCCGCACCATCGCTTGGCCAAGGCGAGATACCGCTCGACGACATTGCGCCGCAGTAGGACTGTTTATCGAAGGCCGGCGGGCGGCCGCCCCGAAAAAAACTGCCGCGCCGGGCGCGGGCGGCGACCTGATTCCACATCTGCGGGATCATCGCGGTGATCCCGCGCCGACGCAGTTCGGGGCAGAGCACTCCGGTGACGTAGGCCCGGTCGGCGATCACCGCCTCCGTCCGGGTCCTCGCGGGACCCGGGCGGAGTCGTGGAACCTGGATCTCGACCAGCACCTGGACCAGCACTGCCCCGTCATTGCGTTGCCCGCCGGTGATGATGGCGGCAAGCGGCCGGCCGCGCCCGTCCACGGCGTCATGGACCTTGGCGGTCAGCCCGCCGCGAGAGCAGCCGATGCCGTGACCGGCGGTTCAACCTCGTAAAACGGCAGTTTCTCCTAATTCGACCCGGCCCCCGATGTCCTGGTCGGGACGGGTGGTGTTCGTGGCGTGCTGATGGGCTCGGGCGATAGGGATGCCCGCACCGACCCTGATTCGAGGGAAATCACGGCTCGATCCACTCCCACTGCTCTGCTCGTCCGTGGATACCGCGACCCTATGGACCTCACCCGACCAGCCTGCCGCGTGCCGCACCGCCGATGAGGTAGACGCCCCTAGTCGATCGAGGGTTCAACGTGGGCGTCCCGGAGAATCACATCGCATACAAGGTCAGGAATGCGGCGATCGATCCGACAGGAGAGATTTCCTGACTCAAAGGTTGAGCTGCATGAGGTCCTCGCCAACGATGACGCGCCCTCCGTACCCTTCCTTCGCTTCCATCCACCGACTGATCGGATTGTCGGTCGGAACCATGTGAGTCAGCACGAGATTCTTTGCTCCGGCAGGTTCGGCTACGTCTCTGCCCACGGACTCTATGGTGGTGTGTGATACCAGGAGGTGCTCTTTGACTGGGCCCGCTATCTCTGGGGGGAGCGCAGCCGCCAGATCGTCGGCAAACTGCGGATCGATGACTTCATGAACGAGGTAGTCACAGTCGCGGGCGAGGTCGATGAGATTGGCGCTTACACCAGTGTCCCCAGAAACGACCACAGAGCCGTCGGGGGTATCAAACCGATATCCGAAGGCAGGCGCCGTGGGGCGGTGGTCTACCAGGGTGGCGGTGATCGTGACGTCGCCATCCTGCCAAACTTGTATCGGTTTCGTTAGCTTCGGGGGAATCCCGTCCGGATCCACAGTCCAAACCTCATCAAGCCCAATGTCCGTGACATTAAACGTGGTGTCGGGACTCGCGAAATTGCTGTCCCGTGCACGGTCGTTGAAGTCCTGCGCAAAAGCATTGCGCAAGTATCCCGTCATTCCAACGATGCCTGGGGTCGGGTCCGCGGGGTTGTAGAGTTCTGGTGCTTTCCGATCCGGAGGAAAGACTCGGACTAAGCTACCTCTGTCGCCAGGGCCGAAGACCATGATCGGATCTCCGCTTCGCCCGATCGCATTCATGCCCGCGGTCGCGTAAACGGCAGGCCATTCGACAGTGTGATCACTGTGCAGGTGGGTGAAGAAAATTCCCCGCACATTGGTGAAAGAGGTGCCGCCAAAGCCCTCGCCCTGCAGGCCGGCTTTGACCAGTTGGGTGTGGGAGCCGTGTCCTAGGTCCACGAGGTAGATCTTTTCCTCGTAGACCACTGCCGTCGAAATTCCCAAGCGGCCTCCAGGTAAGAGCGTGGGCCCGCCAGCGGTACCAAGCAGAACCACTCGGGTCCGCGAAGCGGAAACAGATGATGCCTGCTCGGTTGGTCCCGCGCTCGGGCTGGAGCAGGATGCAAGGCTCCCGGCCACGGTGGCCAGTCCAGCCGCTTGCAAGAATCTCCTCCGTCCATTGGCGGGGACCTGGGACAAAGCGTTAGCTACCACGTCACACATGCAATTCCACCTCAGTTTGGGGGCGTATCAGGCGTGTTCGGCCCATACCATCGCGATGATCTCCCGATGGTGACCAACATCACCGTCGTCTCATCCTTGCTGTACTCATTCCGCTGGAGAACAAAGATTCGGTGATAGTGGAATCGGTGACGTAAATACTTCAACCTATTGATCTCCGGCCTGCCTCCCTTATTGGTTGAGGATCGCGGCCGTCTGCTGCGGTGCAGCCAAAAGAATCGCTGTATCGCGTGTTCTCGGATGAGCAGTGGCCGATTGCCAGGTCGCGGCCCCGGTGCTGGTTTCAGATCCACTTTTCCCGGGATCGGCCACGGGCCTTCGTGGCCCCGGCCTGAGATGGCGCTCGAGGATCGTGCGGCGGGCGCACCGTTGTGGAGCACTAGTTCGCCTTGGCCAAGTAGTGGCGTGGGCAGGCCACCCGGTACGACAAGCTCACACTCCGCTACCACGCCGCCATCACCTTGTGCGCCATTCGCGCCTGGCTACGAGTATAAGGAAGACACGCCCTAGACGATCTCCACGGGATGCGCCTCGTGGGCCGCCCGTCCGGGCAGCTCGGCGGCGACCTGCTGGAATGCATAGCGGAGCCAGGCATTGGCCGGGTCCGTGCTGCGCATTGGATGCCAGTAGAGCGCCTCGACCACGGAGATCTCGTGTTGCGGGGCGAGCTCCACCATTGTCACCGGCGGGTCGGGGCGCATCCGGACCGCCAGCATCCGCGGTACCAGTGCCACGAGATCAGTGCCGGCGACCAATGCCGGAATGGATTGCCACCCCGAGACCCGTGCTACGACTGTGGGTCGCTGACCACGGTCCTGGAAGAACCGGTCGGGTGGGGTGAGGACCCCAGGGCCAAAGGTGCCGGCCACATGTGGCGCGGCTGCGATGTCCGCCGTCCCCAGTCGAGGTCTGGACAGCAGGTCGTTCCTGGAATCCATCACCACGACGAAGTCGTCCCGGAAGACTTGCCTGCTTTCCCCACCGAACCCGTAGCCCATGGGACCCACCAGGATGTCCACCCCGGCAAAAGAGTCGGTGCGGTGGCCCAGACCCGTCGTCGGGATAAACTCAACAGACACTCCGGACGCCTGTTGCGCCATCAATCGCCTCAAAGGTCGAAGTAGCACGGTGATGGCGTAGTCCGAGGCGGCGACCACGAACCGCCGGTCACTGTTACCCGGATCGAAGTCCGAGCTCAGGTGCATGGCTTCCTGAACCTCGGCAAGCGCCTGGTTGACCCTCGGTGCCAACGCCTGTGCGAAGGGCGTGAGGACGTATTCACGGCCGGAGCGCACCAGGAGCTCATCGTTGAAGTGCCGCCGCAGCCGGGCCAGCGCTCCGCTCATGGACGGTTGGGTCAGGTGGACCCGTTCCGCTGCATGGGAGACATTGCGCAATTCCAGCAGGGCCTGCAGTTGCGGCAACAGATTGAGATCGACGTCCTTCATGGACGCAGTCTAGGCTCCGGCCCCAGTCCGAGATCGGCGGCATTTCCGGACAGGACCGCGGCTTCCGCGGCCTGTCCCAGGCCGGCGTCCAGCACCTCCTGAACGGGCCGCTCCGATCCCATGTCGAAGGGGAAGTCTGATCCCAGCAGAACTCGATCGGCACCGGCGGCAGACACGAGCGCGGCGAGCTGGCCGGCGTCGTGCGTCAAGGAGTCGAACCACAGGCGCCGCAGGTAGTGGGAGGGCGGGTGCTGGCATCCGCGGGCCTCAGGCCGGACCGCCCAGGCCCGGTCCGAGCGGCCGATGGCAGCCGGGAGGTAACCGCCCCCATGGGCGGCGATGACGATCAGGTCGGGATACCGGTCGAGGACACCCGAGAAGATCAGGTGGGACAGGGCCACGGCATTCTCCGCCGGCTGGGACACGGTGTTCGCCAGGTAAAACCGGTCCAGCCGTTCGTCGAGCGAGCAGCCGAAGGGGTGCAGGAACACCACGGCACCAAGCTCCCGCGCCGCGGCCCAGAACGGTTCTAGTGACGGGTCGGAGAGCTCGACGGTCCCGTGTTGTCCACCGCCAACTCCTGGACCGTAGGAACCGATCTCCACACCCCGCAGGCCGCATTCGACCACGGCATGCCGCAGGGTCTCGACCATCCGGGAGGGATGCTGCAGCGGTGACAGCCCGAGACCGGAGAGACGCTGCGGATCCTGTGCCACGAGGTCACGGATCTCCTCATTGGCACGTCGGGCCACGCTGACGGCGTGATCCGGTGCCAGAAAGGGGTAGTAGTGGGACGGGGAGGGAGAGACCACCTGGTGGTCTACCGCGGCCGCGTCCATCGCAGCCAGCCGGGCCGGCAGGTCCGTGAGAAGGCCCCAGCGTTCGCGGATCATGGCACCGGAGGCGGCCTGCGAATCTGCACCGTTGCGCCGCAATTCCAGGTCTTGGGCTTCCTGCCAGCCTTCCGGGTCGATTCCGGCAACGAGTTCTTGCAGCTGAGGGAGCAGGACGTGCGCGTGGACGTCGACGACCGGACCACTCATACCGGCACCGAGACCGTCTCGGCCACCGTGCGCATCAAACCGGGGATATCGGCGTCCCGGTTGTGCTCCAGCATCCACTGGCCCAGCTGTACCGACGATTCGACCACGATCTTCGCCCGTCCATACCGGCGCTCCCTGAAGCGGGTGGCCAAATCGTCGTCATAGTGATCGGCCCGGGTCAGTTCGTCGGCGAGGACGGCAGCGTCTTCGATGGCCATGGCTGCGCCTTGGGCGATGGTCGGAGGGCAACTATGGACGGCATCACCGATCAGCACAATACGGCCTCGATGCCACGGCCCACCCACCAGGTGTGAGGTGAACTGCGTGTAATGGATGGGGCTCTGCTCGGTGATTGATTCCCGGATCTCGTTCCAGGGCCCGCCGTAGTGTCCCGCCAACTCACGCATGATGGCCGGGCCGTCGTCCAGGTCCCGCTCCCGGCCGTCCTCCAACAGGTAGGCGTACATGGTCCCCTCACCCGTTGGGCAGTACCCGGCGAGGTAGGTGTGCCCGCCGTAGATGAGGTCCGTGCGGGTGACCTCGGCCGGTCGTGGCACGAAGGCGCGCCATGCGCCGAGTCCTGTCCGTTGGGGGCCCTCCGTGATGCCGATCGCGTCTCGCACGGCCGAGTGCAGCCCGTCAGCACCAACCACCAGATCGTAGCTGTAGCGCTCCCCGGCATCGGTGATCACGGTGGCGTTGCGCTTGGAGGTGTCCGCAGCAACCACCTTCTGCCCGTACCGGATCCGCACGCCGGCCAGAAGCGCACGCTCGCGGACAACGCCCGCCAGGTCCGGACGGAAGATGCCCAAGGTCGCCGGCAGGTCCGGTCCACCGGTGAGGGCATCCGGGATGACGGCCAGCACCGTGGCCTCCGGGTCGGGTGCTCGCATACCGAGCTCGCTGAAGGAGAATCCCTTCGACTGGAGTTGGGACCATAAGCCGAGCTCGCGCAGGACGCGGAGGGCATTGCCTTGCAGCGTCAATCCCGACCCCAGAGTGGCGGGCCCCTCCGCCCTCTCCAGGATCTCGACATCGAATCCGGCATCGGCGAGGAAGACGGACAGGGTGAGTCCGCCGGCTCCCGATCCGACGATTCCAACGGTGCGTGCAGCAGGCATGGTGTTCTCCATTCGTGACAGTGATTCCAGAGCTGATTCAGGCCCCCTTCGGGCCTGGTCAGAGGAGCGCGATCGGGTTCAGGGGTGACCCGACGGCCCCGGTGATGGGCAGGGGCGCGGCGGTGAGGAGGAATTCGTAGCGGGACTCGGCCGCGCAATGTGCGGCCAGACCCTCCAGGTTCCACATCTCGCCGATAAACAGACCCATGTTGGGGATGACGACCTGGTGGAGAGGCTGGAAGGCACTTTCGAACTCATTGGGCCGGACCTCGAAGCCCCAGGTGTCCGTGGCGACGGCCGCCACCTCACGTTCGTGGAGCCAGGGGGCGGTAGTGAAGGACAGCCCGGGCGCGGGCCCGCCGGCGTAAGTGCCCCAGCCTTCGCGGAGGCTCCGTCCGTACTGACCTGTGCGGATCAAGAGGATGTCCCCGCGCCCCACGGAGGCCGTGATGCCCTGCCGTTCCATAGTTGCTTCGATGTGCTCAAAGGTGATTGCGAATCCGTCGGGAAGTTCCGGCTCGTCGCAACCCAGATCTTCGGCCAGGGCCCGGCCGACGTCGAGCAGCACACCGCGGCTGACGAACTGGTCAACCGTGGTTTCGATACCGGTGAAGTGGTCACCGTCGGAGGTGACCACCTGACCGGCCCGGCGACCGTTCCACGCCTTACCGCGATCGAAGATGTGACCCAGCCCGTCCCACTGGGTGGAACATTGCAGCGGCATCGCGATGATGTCGTCCGCACCGCCAAGCCCATGGGGGAAGCCCTGATTCCCGTACTCGGCATCAGTGCCCGTGTCCAGCATGGTGTGCACGGGGTTGGTCCGGCGCCGCCAGCCCCGCTGTGGACCGTCCATGTTGAAGGGCTGAGCCAGGGAGAACGTCCGCCCCGTCTGAACCAGGCGGGCGGCCTCCAATCGTTTGGCGTCGTCGATGAAGTTCAATGTCCCCAGGACATCGTCCTCTCCCCATCGACCCCAGTTCCTGCACCGGTCGGCCATGTCCGCAATGCTGCCGGCGGGGTCATGGGGATCCATGGTGCCTCCTCTATCCAGGGCCCAGCGGCCGAAAGTGATGCTGATCACCACTGTGCCGAGTCCTGCCGATCGCCGAAAGGCAGTCGCATAGATGCCAGATATAGGAGCCGTCAATACTGACCGGTCATCGAGCCAGGAGGGACTGGAAGCTAGGTGTACTCAGCCATCACGTTGGTGACAGTCGACTGATGGGCGGGCGCCAGCCGAGTGCGCTGTGACCTCGTTCAGTGTTGTAGTACTCCAGCCAGGGGGCAAGGGCGGCCTGACGGGTTGCGTTGGAGGTGAAGACCTGGCGGTAGGCCCACTCGGTGGCCAGGGTGCGGTTAAAGCGCTCCACCTTGCCGTTCTGCCATGGGCAGTGCGGTCGGATGAACCTATGTCGGGCCCCGATCTCCGCGATCGCAGCGCGCACATCGGTGGAGCGCCGGTATGACCAGTGATTGTCAGTGATAACTCGCTCGATGTTGGCGATGCCATGGGCGGCGAAGTACGCCGCAGCACGCAGGATGAACGCCCCGCAGGTGGCACCCTTCTCATCGGGCAGTACTTCCCAGTAGGCCAGGCGGGAGTGGTCATCGACCATGGAGTGCACGAAGTCATAGCCGGACCGAGCCCTCTTCTGGGCCGAGGTCCTGCCCATCATGCGGCCAGGGGCCCGCCAACCACCCCCGTCCGGGATCTTCCCGAGCTTCTTCACGTCCACGTGCACCAGCTCTCCCGGGCGGGCGCATTCGTAGCGCACCGCGGTGGTCTTCGAGGCCCGAATGGGCTCCCCGGTCATCGGATCGCAGGCCCGCAGATAGGGGACTTGGTGCCGGACCAGGATGCGAGAGATCGTCCGGGCGGGCACCCCGGTCAGCGGGGCCAGCACCGCCGGTCCGGCCCGGTGCTCCCACCGGGCAGCCAAGACCCGATCCTCGATCTGGTCGGGGGGGGGTCTTGGTGGGCATCGTGTGCGGCCTGGAGGACCGATCTTGAAGGCCGCCCTCACCCTCGGTGGCATAGCGGCCGATCCACTTGTACACGCACTTGCGGGAAACCCCCATCGCGGCGGCGATATGCGGGGGTTTCCAACCGTGCTGGTGACGCTGGATGATCAATCGGCGGCCATGGACGGTCAGCCGAGCATTACGGTGAGACACGGGAGCCTCCTGTGTGCTGGTGCAACCTTCGACAAGCCACACCTCACCGGGAGTCTCCCCTCACGTCAACCCCGAAACACCGTCACCAACCTCATGGCTGGATACAGCTAGGGCTGAGAACTAGACCCGAGACCGGAAGGCGGGGGCTGGCGCCGGGGCTGGACATCATGCCCCATTGAATCAGCCGGCGGCCGGTGCCGTGAGTCCGTTGACCATGGCGTCGATCCGCTGCGGGGACATGGCATGGTGGATGGCCAGCATGCTGGCGCCGAGGACACCGGCGTCCAGTCCGGAGCCCGATTGGACGATCTGCAGGTGCTGTGTGGCCAGTGGGACGGTCCGGGAGTACACCGCCTCGCGGATGCCCGCGATGAAGTGTTCGCCGGTCAGGGTCATGGAGCCGCCGATCACGATCACGGACGGATTGATGAGGCTGATGCAGGCCGAGAGGACCTCGCCGACGTCCCGCCCCGCCTGCCGCACCGCATGGACCGCCTCGGTGTGACCGGCTTGAACCAGACGCACCACGTCCTCACCCGTGTGGGCGTCCAGTCCCTGCGCACGCAGCTGCGCGGCCACGGCCGGTCCGGAGGCCACGGCCTCCAGGCAGTCCAGGTTGCCGCAGTGACAGGGGACGCCGCCGCCGCGATGCACGCGGATGTGACCGATGTCCCCGGCCACGCCGTCCGCTCCGCGTTGCAGCCGTCCACTGGCGACGATGCCGGCTCCGATGCCCGTGGCCACCTTCACGAACATCAGATCATCCACGTGCGGCCAGGCGACGTTGCGCTCCCCGAGCGCCATGATGTTGACGTCGTTGTCCACCAGGACGGGCACGTGGAAGTGGTCCTGCAGGAATCCGGGCACGTCGAAGCCGTTCTAGCCGGGCATGATCGGCGGGTTGATGGGCCGGCCGGTGCGGTGCTCCACGGGGCCGGGGACACCGATGCCGATCGCCAGCAGGTCGCCCGTGGTGCGCTCCGATTCACCGAGCAGTCCGGTGGCAAGTTCGACGACGGCCTGCAGCACCGCCTCGGGGCCCTGGGCCACCGCGATGGTGCGGGTGGCCTCCCGGAGGCGGTGGCCGGCGAGGTCCGTCACGGCCAGCCGCAGGTGGGACGCGCCGATGTCCACACCGAGAACCACCTTGCTGCCCGCCTGCAGGGCGATGCGTGAGGACGGACGACCTCCGGTGGAGACCGCCTCGTCGACATAGCCGACCAGGCCCAGCTCCATCAGGGCCTCGATGCGGAGGGTCACGGTGGAGCGGGACAGTCCCATGCGATCCGCCAGCTCGGTCCTGGTGCGGGGATTTCCGTCCCGCAGGATCTGGAACAGTTCGCTGGCGCCCGAGCCGCCGGATCCGTCCAGGCCATCGAACCTGCTTATGTCGTTCATCGACTCATTACAGCACACGTCTCGACGCAACAGCCCACTGGTCCCCCCTCCGCGCGGATCACCCTAGACCTTGAGTGGCTTGGCCGTGGCCCGGCGTTCGTTGCGGACGGCGAAGCGCTGCTGCAGGAGGACGGCCACCACGATGATGAGGCCCTTGGCCAGCGCCTGGACAGAGGTGTCCATGTTGTTCTGCGTGAACACGTTGGTCAGCGTGCTGAAGATCAGCACGCCGAGCACGGTGCCGACGATGGTGCCGCGGCCACCGATGAGCAGGGTGCCGCCCACCACGACGGCGGCGATCGCGTCCAGCTCGTAGAGCAGGCCATGCGTGGAGGTGCCGGCCGTCGTGCGGCCCATCATCATGAGCCCGGCGATGCCGGCCGCCAGCCCGGCCAGGACATACAGGTAGACGAGGTGACGCTTGACCTTGACCCCGGCCAGGCGCGAGGCCTCGAGGTTGCCACCGATCGCGACGGTACGGCGGCCGAACGTCGTGCGATTGAGCAGGAACCAGCCGGCCACGGCCACCAGGGCGAAGATCCAGACCAGCACGGGGACGCCCAGGAAGTCGGCGCGCATGAAGTCCAGGAAGTCGCCGTTGTTCACGATCAACGTCCGGCGCCCGGAGATGAGCTCCGCGAGTCCACGCGCGGCCACCAGCATGGCCAGGGTGGCGATGAAGGCCACCACGTTGCCGTAGGCGATGATCACGCCGTTCACGAGTCCGGCGATCCCGCCCACCAGGAGCGCCACCAGCACCATCACCAGCCACGTGGACTGAGTGGCGGCCAGCTGGACACTCGTCAGGCTGGCCACCACGGTGGTCAGGCCCATCACCGAGCCGACGGACAGATCGATGCCGCCGGCCGTGATCACGAAGGTGATGCCGATGCTGATCACGCCGATGATCGAGGCATGGCGCAGGATGGTGAGGATGTTCTCGACCGCCAGGAACCGATCGCCGCTGGTGAGGACACCGACGGCGACGAGCGCGAGCAGGGCGATGACGAGGCCCAGGCTGCGCGCGCCGGAGCCATGGAGGAGATTCCGTCCCGGAGACGTGCCGCCGGGGGCGCTGTGGCTGGAAGCCGGGGCCGGAGGCCGTTCGGCCACGGGTGTCTTCTGCTCGCTCACGCGGCACTTCCCTTCATGACGAGGTCGAGCACTCCGTGCTCGTCGATTTCGTTGGCGTCGGACTCCGCGAGGACGCGCCCGTCGTCGATGACGAGCACGCGGTCCGCCAGGCCGAGGACTTCCTCGATCTCACTGGAGATCACGATGATGGCGGTGCCGTCCGCGGCCAGCCGCCGGATGAGCGAGTAGATCTCCGCCCGGGCGCCGACGTCCACGCCACGGGTCGGCTCGTCCAGCAGAAGCACGGGGGTGCCGTGCACCAGCCACCGGGCCAGGAGGATCTTCTGCTGGTTGCCGCCGGACAGCGTCCGTGCCGGGCGATCGGGATCGGCCGGACGTAGCTCCAGGGCGTCGATCTGCTCCCGTGCCGCCTGGCGCTCTGCCGACTCGTTGAGCAGGCCAGCGCGGGCGAAGCGCGCGAAGGTGGACAGGGTCACGTTCCGGTAGAGCGGCTCGTCCAGGATGAGCCCCTGGCTCTTGCGCTCCTCGGGGGACAAACCGATGCCGGCGCCCACGGCCGCGCTGACCGAGCCGGGCGTGAGCCTCCGGCCGTTCACCCTGACGCGTCCCGCGGTCGCCTTCCGGGCTCCGTAGATGGTCTCGATGATCTCCGAGCGCTGTGAACCGACCAGTCCGGCAAGACCGAGGATCTCGCCGGCGCGGACCGTGAGGCTGACCGGCTCGAAGTGGCCCTCCAACTCGAGGCCGTCCACCTCGAGCGCCACGGGAGCATCTGCCGCGACGGGCGTCCGCGGCGGGAACACGTTGGCGACCTCACGGCCGGTCATGAGCCTGATCAGCTCGGCCTTCGGGGTCTCGGTGACGTGAAGGCCGTTCGCGGTGCTGCGGCCGTCCTTGATGACGGAGATGCGGTCCCCGATCTGACGGATCTCCTCCAAGCGGTGTGAGATATAGACGACGGCGATGCCCTCGTCCGTGAGTTCGCGGATCACGCGGAACAGGTTCTGGACCTCGCCGGAGTCCAGGATGGCACTGGGCTCATCCATGATGATCAGCTTGGTGTCGCGGGAGAGCGCACGGGCCATGCTGACGATCTGCTGATTCGCGGCGGAGAGGGAGCCAACCTCCCGCGAGGGCGAGAGGCTGCCGTGGCCCAGCCGCTGCAGGAGGGCCCGCGCGGCCGCGTTGGACCGCTTCACGTGCAGCACGCCCCCGGTCGCCTGCTCATGGCCGAGGAAGATGTTCTCCGCGATGGTCAGTCCGGCGACCACGTCCAGTTCCTGGTACATCGTGGCGATGCCGAGCTCGAGCGCCGCAGCAGGACTGCCGAGCTCGACCGCGCGCCCCTCCCAGCGGATCTCGCCCTCGTCCGGTCGGTGCACGCCGGAAAGTGTCTTGATGAGGGTGGACTTGCCGGCCCCGTTCTGACCCATGACGCAGTGGACCTCGCCAGCACGCACGTCCAGGTCCACTCCCTTGAGTGCCTGGACGGCGGCGAAGCGCTTGGAGATTCCCCGCACCTCCAGCAGTGGCGAGGGCTGATCCTGTTCCGACATGTGATGAAACTAACACATTACGTCGATCTTCGGTACAAGAGCGTCGATTTCTGCCGATCTTCTGTTATTGTGACTCGCATCACGTCGATGAGCCGTCTTTCGGAAGCAGGCTCCACCCGACGAAGACGCACCCACTCATCGAGGAGACAGACATGCTCGCAACTCGTACCGGACGGTCAATGCTCGTCACCACCGGCGCCCTCCTGGCGGTCGGTGCACTCGTCACCGGCTGCTCATCGGGATCCAGCGGTGACGGCACCCAGCCCACCAACGCCTCGGTGGAAGGCAACACCGAGGAAGGCGAGACCGTGGTCGTGGGCTTCTCCGGTCCAGCGGCAGACCACGGCTGGCTCGGAGCCATCAACGCCGCCGCCACCGCCGAGGCGGAACAGTACGGTGACATCGATTTCCGCGTGGCGGAGGGCACCAACGACGCCAATCTGCAGATCAGCCAGGTCGAGGGGTTCATCAACGACGGCGTGGACGCCATCGTCCTCCTCCCCACCGACGGCGCGGCCCTCACGGCCGTCGCCACCAAGGCTATGGAGGCCGGGATCCCGGTGGTCAATGTGGACCGCGAGTTCTCCAGCCCCGCAGCGGCCCGCACCACGATCCTCGGCGACAACTACGGCATGGGCCAGAGCGCCGGCAACTACATCTGCGAGCAGATGAGTGACACGCCGGACGCTGTCGTCGCGGAGGTCGCCGGTATCGACTCCCTGCCGCTGACCCAGGACCGCAGCCAGGGCTTCGCCGACGCCCTCGAGTCCTGTGGCCTCGACGTCGACAACCGCGTCGCCGCCGACTTCACGGTCCAGGGCGGCGAGGCCGCCACATCCCAGCTGCTCGCGGCCGCCCCGGAGATCGATGCCCTCTGGAATCACGACGACGATCAGGGCATCGGCGTCCTGTCCGCTATCGACAACGCCGGCCGTGATGAGTTCATCATGGTCGGTGGCGGCGGCTCGGCCAACGCCATGCGGGAGATCCAATCCGGTGAGAGCGTCCTCCAGGCCACGGTGATCTACCCGTCCACCCAGGCGGCCGACGGCGTCCGGCTGGCCCGGTTGATCGCCCAGGACAAGGCCATGAGCGACCTCGTGGAGGTGGAGGTCCCCAAGCGGATCGTCCTCAACGCCCCGGTGGTCACCAGCGAGAACGTCGAGGAATACCTTCCCACCGCGTTCGAGTCGTAGAGCCCCGGTGCGGGGCGGGACGTTCCCTGGCCGAACGTCCCGCTCCACTTCCCCGCCCTCAACCAGTTGACACCCCCCTCTCAGGAGACACCATGCCGCACCCCGCACCGCCCCTGAGGATCGCCCTGATCGGGCACGGCTTCATGGGAGCCGCCCATTCGCAGGGCTGGCGGGTGGCACCCCGGTTCTTCGATTTGTCCGCCCGGCCGGAGATGACGTTGTTGGTGGGCCGCCACGCCGCTGGTGCCGAGGCCGCCGCCGCCCGGTGGGGGTGGGCGGAGACCGCCACGGACTGGCGGGCCGCCGTCGAGCGGGAGGACATCGACGTGGTGGACATCGTGACCCCCGGCGGCTCCCACGCCGAGATGGCCATCGCCGCGCTGGAGGCCGGCAAGCACGTGTTGTGCGAGAAGCCGCTCGCGAACACCCTCGAAGAAGCCGCGGCGATGGCCGAGGCCGCGGAACGGACCGGGGCGAACGTCTTCGCCATGGTCGGGTTCACCTACCGCCGGGTGCCCGCAGCGGCCTTCGCCCGTGACCTCGTCCGATCCGGTGCGATCGGCGAGGTCCGCCAGGTCCGCGCCGCCTACCTGCAGGACTGGCTGTACGACGCCGAGGCTCCCCTGACGTGGCGGCTCCAGCAGGAGCATGCCGGCTCCGGCGCGCTCGGTGACCTGGGCGCCCATGCCGTCGACCTGTCCCAGTTCATCACCGGCCAGAAGGTGGCCGGCGTGAGCGGCATCCTGAAGACGTTCGTCCAGGACCGTCCCCTCCCGGACTCGCCGTCGGAGCGCGGCCGGGTGTCCGTGGACGACGCCGCGCTGTTCACCGCCCGTTTCGACGGCGGCGCCATCGGCTCCTTCGAGGCCACCCGCATGGCCACCGGACGCAAGAACTCCCTGCGCATCGAGGTCTCCGGATCCTGCGGAGCGATCGCGTTCGACCTGGAGAACTACAACTCTCTGGGCTTCTACGACGCGACCGCCCCTGGCACCCGCCAGGGCTTCACCGACATCATGGTCACGGAGCCAGAGCATCCCTATATGTCCGCCTGGTGGCCCACCGGTCACGCGCTCGGCTATGAGCACGGCTTCGTGCACCAGGCCCGGGACTTCGTCGAGGCCGTCACCGCGGGCCGGCAGCCGGAGCCGTCCTTCGCCGACGGCTACCAGGTGCAGCGCGTCCTGGACGGCGTCCAGCGCAGCGCGGAGCACGGCAGCACGTGGACGGCTACCGGCCAACTGCAGGGCTGCCGCACCACCGAGCTGCAACACTGAAACCCGCACCGAAGGAGCAACCGGATGGCACGCGACTACACCCTGTTCACCGGCCAATGGGTCGATCTGCCCCTGGAGGAGGTCGCCCGACTGGCAGCCGGCTGGGGCTATGACGGGTTGGAGATCGCCGTCTCCGGCGGACACCTGGACGCCTGGCGTTGGGACGACGACGAGTACATCGCCGAACGTCTCAGCATTCTGGAGCGGCACGGGTTGGGCGTCTGGGCCATCTCGAACCACCTGACCGGCCAGGCGGTCTGCGACGACCCCATCGACTTCCGTCATCAGGCGATCGTCGGCGACCGCGTGTGGGGGGACGGCGACCCGGAGGGGGTCCGCCAACGGGCGGCCGAGGAGCTCAAGAACACCGCCCGGCTGGCACGGCGGCTGGGAGTGGACACCGTCGTCGGGTTCACCGGGTCCTCGATCTGGCAGTACCTGACCCTGTTCCCACCCGTGCCGGGGGAGGTCATCGAGGCGGGCTATCGGGACTTCGCGGACCGGTGGAACCCCATCCTGGATGTCTTCGACGAGTGCGGGGTGCGGTTCGCCCATGAGGTGCATCCGACCGAGATCGCCTATGACCACTGGTCCACGGTCAAGACGCTGGAAGCCGTGGGTCACCGTGAGGCGTTCGGTCTGAACTGGGATCCGAGCCACATGGTGTGGCAGGGAATCGACACGGTGGCGTTCATCTCCGACTTCGCCGACCGGATCTACCACGTGGACTGCAAGGACACGCGCCTGCGGATGGGCAACGGCCGCAACGGCGTGCTCGGCTCACACCTGCCGTGGGGCGATCCGCGGCGCGGCTGGGACTTCGTCTCGGTCGGACGCGGCGATGTGCCCTGGGAGGACGCGTTCCGTGCCCTGACGGCCATCGGCTACGACGGCCCGATCTCGATCGAATGGGAGGACGCCGGGATGGACCGGCTGCACGGTGCGCCGGAGGCCCTTGAAGTACTGAGGAAGCTGGACTTCCCCCCACCGTCCGCGTCCTTCGACGCGGCGTTCACGCAGAGTTGAGGGCAGACCCGGCTGCCGCACGGGTCATCGTCCGTGCGGGGCGTCGGGATTCGACGGCGAGGTGCGGCGCCAGTGCACCACGAGCTCCTTGGTCCTCACGATGCGCAGCGCCGTCACCAACGCGATGCCGCCGATGATGTTGAACAGCAGGGTGTAGCCGAACCAGCCCAGCCACTGCCAGACGGAGATGTCGGCCCCGGACTGCAGGGCGCCGAAGATCAGCAGGGAATCCAGGATCGAGTGGAAGAGCTGGAGTCCAGCCAGCAGGAATCCCCCGGCCACCGCGGCGATCACTCTGACCACTTCCGAGGTCGCGCCCTTCTGCATCCGCGTCATCAACGTCATGGTGCTTCCGCCCAGGAGGGCGAGGCAGACGGTCTGCAGCGAGAAGGGCGCGTCGACGAAGTGATGGGCGGACTCCGCGATGAGCGCGTGCCACTCGGGGAACGCCTGCGTGACCAGCCACATGATGATCCACCCGCCGACCAGGTTGCTCACGAGCGTCCCAGCCCACAGTTTGGCCAATTTCCAGATGCTCGCCTGGCGGGTGACCAGACCCACCACGGGCATCAGGAAGTCTTCCGTGAACAGCGCGCTGTGCGCCAGCAGCACGGCAATCAGCCCCACACTGAAGGCCAGGCCCGCGAGCAGGTGACTGTCCGTCTCATGCAGGACCGCCAGGTAGGCCATCACGCCCAACCCGACTTCCATGCCACCGAACAGGCCGGTGATGATCACGGCACGGAAGGATCGGTGCAGCCGTTCGGCGCCCTCCTCCACCGTGCTCTCGAAGGCCTCCTGCAAGTGCTGCTCCACCGGAAACTCATTGTCGCCGAGCTCCCTGCGCCGTTCCTCGCTCATCCGCGCTCCCTGACGTGCCTGCTCCCCGTGGTGACTCCTCGCGGAAGGTGCTGCACTTCAGCGTAGCCCGGCCGGCTCACTGATCTGCAGCGCCGATCCGCAGTACCGGCTTGATGGTCTTGCCGGACTTGGAATCGGCGAAGGCCTGATCCACCTGGTCGAAGTCATAGAACCGGACCAGCTCGTCGAACGGGAACCGGCCCTGTTGATACAGCGCGATCAGGGCGGGGATCAGGTCCTGAGAGGTGCCGGACCCGCCCAGGGTGCCCACCACGTGCTTGCCCCACAGGGTCCGCTGGTGGTCCAGGCTGAACCGGGCCTGGGCCGGCGCTCCGCCGATCAGGATCAGCGTGCCGAGCATCCCGATCGCCTCGGCGGCCTCCTCGATCACGGCGACCACCCCCGTGCACTCCACGGCGTAGTCCGCCGGACCGCCGCAAATCTCCAGGATCCGCTCCAGGGCGTGCTCCCGCCCGGAGTTGATGACATGGGTGGCGCCGTATCGGCTGGCCAGGTCCAGCCGGGAGTCGTGCAGGTCGATGGCGATGATCGTGGTGGCCCGGGTGTTCCGGGCCGCCATGACCGCTGCGAGTCCCACAGCCCCCGCACCGTAGATCACCACGGACTCCCCGGCGGCGGGACGGGCGGTGTTCAGGATGGCGCCCGCACCGGTGGTGATGCCGCAGGCGAGCACGCCCACCAGCTCCAGTGGGACCTCGGGATCCACCGTCACGAGGGCGTTCGCGTTGGCCAGTGCGTAGGTCGCGAAGGAGGACTGGCCGAAGAAGTGCCCGGACAGCGTGGATCCATCCGCACGGGAATACGCGGAGGTTCCGGCCCGCGGGCCGAGGAACCGCTGACCGCTGGCCACGGCGGGACCGAGCAGGTCGCAGTAGCGGTGTTCGCCGCGGCGGCAGTTCCGGCAGTGGCCGCAGTAGGGCCAGCCCATGATGACGTGGTCGCCCACCGCCACGGTGGTGACCCCCTCACCGAGCGCTTCCACCACCCCCGAGCCCTCGTGTCCGAGCACGCCGGGCAGCGGCAGGGGCATGTCCCCGGCCTGGGTGATGGCGTCCGTGTGGCACACCCCGGAGGCCACCACCCGCACCAGCACCTCTCCGGGGCCCGGCTGCTCGAGCTCGAGCTCCTCCCGGACGAACGGGGCGTTCTTCTCCTCGACAACCAGTGCTTCGATCTTCACAGTGGCCTCCTAAGCCATGATCAGGGCGGGCTGATACCCGTCCGGGCGTTTCCGGTAGACCCGGGCCGGCCGGCCCAGTCCGTTGCCGCCCGGCGGCACGGCCCGCTCCTCCAGTGCCTCGAGGAGCGGCTCCATGGTCCGCCGGAAGGTGTCCTTCTGATGGACGGCTCCCGCCACGGCGTCATGCGCCTGGCGCAGCTGGGTCATGGTGAATTGGGAGTCCAGCAGGTTCCACGGGTCCGGGGCCTGCCCGTACTCCCAGCGCACCATCCTCACGGCCCACGCGATGATCTCGTCGTGGCTGAAGGGCAGGCCCTGCACCTGGGACACCGGCCGCAGCTGGCCGTGGCCGTGCCGCAGTCCCAGGTCGAGCGCGGACAACGGCAGCACGTCCAGGTGGGTGACGGTGAGGACCCAGCCGCGTTCGTCCCGTCCGGGATCGTCGAAGACGTGAAGCTGCCGCGGCGAGCGGCCCTGGATGTGCATCCGCGTGTCCAGGCATCGCAGCACCGCGTCACCCAGCCGCTCGCGTTCGCGCAGCATGGTGCCGGGCAGCATCCACTCCCCCGCGTGGCTGCCCTGGTCCCGCTTCCGCAGGACCACGTTCAGTTCACCGTCGGCCACGGTCAGGAGCACGACGTCGGCCGCCACGGACGGGCGGGGATAGGCCAGCAAGTCATCGCGTTCCGGGGACATGCCACCCAATCTATCCAGCCCGGAGGCGGGCCCCGCATCAGACGAACAGAGCGGCAGCGTCACGGACGAACTCCTCGCCCGTGCGGAAGGTGGTGTCCCAGATCTTCAGCGCATCGGCCACCGGCTCCTGCATGGTCGCGCGGCTGAAGCCCTCCACGCCGTACCGCCCGGCATAGCCCAGGGCCTGAACCTCCTCCAGGATTCGGAGCAGGTCCAGGGACCCGGTGGAGAGCAGCCCGCGGGAGGACTGCCCGAACTCCAGGTAACCGAGGTGGGGCAGCGCCAGGGACACGGCGCCGATCAGGTCCGGTTCCTCGATGGCCAGGTGGAAGGTGTCCAGGTGGATCTTCAGGTTCCTCGACCCGGAGAGTTTCACGAACCGCACGGCCTGAGCCGCCGTGTTCAGCACGGAGGTCTCGTACCGGTTGACCACCTCGAACGTCATCAGGATCCCGGCGGCGGCGGCCTCATCGGCCACGTCGCCCACCAGTTGCGCCGTGTTGGCGAGGGCTTCGTCAGCGGGCCGAGCGGTGGTGTCCCCGTGGACGCCGTACGGCACCCCGTTGAGCTGGTCCCCGCCCATTCGCCCCGTCATGTCCACGAACCGGCGCAGCTGCTCGAATCCGCGCCGGCGCACGGTCGGCTCGTCAGATATGACGTTCGCCTCCGGGGACTGGACGGCCATCGTGATGGGGGCCAGGCCGGCGTCGCGAATCCGCTGGCCGAGGGACTCGATCCCGCGGCTGGAGGGGTCCAGTGGGCCCAGCACCACACGACGGTAGCCGGCGTCCTTCAGGACCGGAAGCGAGCGGGTGAACTCCTCGCTGAAGGGGTCCGTGGTGAAGGCCGCGCTCTGACAGGCCAGGTCCACCCGCACCTCAGAACTCCGGGAGCTCGAAGCGGTGCTTGAACACCGAGTAGCCGTCGTCCACGTTCACCACGGTGCCGTTCATGGCGTTGGACTCCTCGGAGAACAGGAAGGCCACCACGTTCGCGATCTCCTCCGGCTCGGTCATCGTGTTGCGCAGCTGCTCGGAGGCGAACAGGTCCCGCAGGTGCTGGGGGAACTGCTGGATGATCGCGGTGTTGGCGCGGCCCGGGGTGATCGCCAGCACGCGGGTGCCGTGCTCGGCCAACTCATAGGCGGCCGAGCGGGTGAAGGAGATGACGGCGGCCTTGGCGGCGCTGTAGGTGAAGGACAGCTCGGCTGCCTGCTCGCCGTAGATGGAGGAGGTGTTGACGATGACCCCGCCACCGCCCTGCTTCACGAACTGCCGTGCCGCGGCCAGGATGCCGTAGTAGACGCCGTCCTGGTCGATCCGGATCATCGGGTGGTAGTCCCGCTCGGGTTCGTGGTCCAGCAGCGGCTTGCCGCCGGCGATCCCCGCGTTGTTGAAGATGCCGTCCAGGCGTCCGAAGGCGTCCACGGCGGACTGCACCGCACGCTCGACGGCGGCGAAGTCCGAGACGTCGACGTCCACGGCGTGCGCCGTGCCTCCGGCCGCCGCCACCTCGTCGGCCACCGACTGCGCGCCGGCGAGATTCAGGTCCGCCACGACCACCGTGGCCCCCTTCTCCGCACAGCGGCGCACGGTGGCGCGGCCGATGCCGCTCGCTCCGCCGGTGATGAGCAGGACTTTGTCCGTCAGGGTGGTCATGGATACTCCTTGGGTCGAAGGGGACATCGGTCAGAACATGCCGTGCGAGAGGGCCAGAGCCCCGCCGTCCACGGCCAGCACGGCGCCGGTGACGAAGGAGTTGCCGGGGGCCACGAGGAAGAGCATCGGGGCCTGAATCTCGGCCAGAGTGCCCATCCGGGCCAGGGGGATGGTCTCCTCCCACATCCGCTCCCCCGCCTCGTCCAGCACGGCGTCCCCGCCGATCCGGGTCCCCTTGAAGGGACCGGGGGCGATCACGTTGACACGGATCCCCCGCGGCGCGAGTTCCAGGGCGGCCTGCCGGGCGAGATTGATGATCCCGGCCTTGGTGGCGCCATAGGCGTAGGAGACCATCGGATCGGTGCGCAACCCGGCGGTGGAGGAGGTCACCAGGATCCGGCCGTGGTCCGGCAGCACACGGGCGGCGGCCCGGACGGTCTCGAAGGTGCCGTTGAGGTTGGTGGCCACCACGTCCCGCCATTCTTCATCCGAGTAGCGGCCGATGGCCCCGCCCTCCGTGCGGTAACTGCCGCCGCCGGCGATGCCGGCATTGGCCACCACCACCGTCGGACGGCCCACCTCTGCCACGACCCGCTCCAGCACCTCGTCGACGGCGCCCGGCGCGGCCAGGTCGGCGGCATAGGCGTGGGCTGTGCCCCCGGTGGCGGCGATCGCGTCCCTGACCTCGTCCAGCCGGCGCTGGTCCCGGCCGAGCAGGGCGACGGTCGCGCCGGCGTCGGCGTAGATCTCCGCCGCCGCGCGGCCGATGCCGCTCGAGGCCCCGGTGACCACGACGATGTCGTCCCGCATCGAGAACAGGTCCAGTAACCGCGCGTTGCCGGCCGAGATGCTGGGGTCGGTGGTGGTCTCACTCATCGGCCACCTCACATCTTCGGTTCGTAGGTGGCCACGTTGGTGCGGTCGATGAGTTCGGCCTCGACCTCCACGAAGTTCTCGGCGGGAAGCTCTCCGGTCTCCCGGTAGGCCTCCACGCTCTCGACCGTCATGTCCACGACCTGGGACCAGTCCTGCAACACCGATGCGTAGAAGGGGCCTTCCTTCTCGATCTCCGCCGCAGCGGCACCGAGGGCGTCCACACCGGTCACGTAGATGTCCTCCTGACCGGACTCGTTGATGGCCTGGACGGCGCCGAGCGCTGCGTGGTCCCATCCGGTCCAGATGCCATCCAGCCCGTCCGGATTGGCCTGCAGGTAGTCGGTGACGAACTTCAGGGTCTCCTCCTGCGAGGTACCCGGGTTCAGCACCTGCTTCATCTCGCCGCCGGCGATGGTGGCCCCGGCGGCCTCGAGCTCGTCAACGGCGATGTTGCTGCGGGTCATGATGCCGACGTGCGGATCGTGGCCGATCACCATGACCTCTTTGCCCTCGAGCCCGCCCATGGCCTCGTCGAGCGCGCTGATGCCCAGATCGGCGATCTGTTGCTGGTCGAACGTGATGTCCTGGACGAAGTCCTCATTGGGTTCCACACCACCGTCGATCGAGAAGATCGGGATGTCCGAACCTTCCGCGGCGTTGACCAGGGGGGCGATCTGGCGGGGGTCCGGGAAACCGGCCACGATGACGTCGGTCCCCTGGGTGATGGCCGACTGCATGTCCGTGTTGATCTTGTCGTAATCGAAGTCCGAGGTGTACAGGGTGATGTCCCAGCCCTGTTCCTTGCCCTTCTCGACGAGTTCGTCGAGGGACTCCTTCCCGGCGGGCGTGCCGTAGCCGGCGGTGAAGGCGGCGACCTTGAAGGGCTCGCCCTCTCCGTCTCCGGAGCCGGTTCCGGCGTCTCCTGAACATCCGGTCAGGGCCAGCAGTCCGACAACGGCCAGGCCTGCGGTGAGCTTCAGTGGTGTGCGCATGATCTTCTCCCTGGGGAAGGTGCCGCCAAGGGCGGCCGTGGGGTGAGTGGACGGGGATGTCCGGAGGTGCGGGGAGCCCGCGGTGCTACGAGTGTTTGGACTTGAAGGAGGACAACAGGACGGCCCCGACGATGATGACGCCGGTCAGGACTTGCTGGACGTAGGTATTGACGCCCACGATGTTCAGGCCGTTCTGCAGGACGCCGATGATGCCCACGCCCACGAGCGTGCCGCCGAGGTTGGCTTGACCGGAGTTGGCGATGGTCATTCCCAGGAAGACGGCCGCCACGGCGAGCATCATGTAGTCATTGGCGCTGGTGGCGCTGGCACTGGAGAGCCGGCTGACCAGCACGATCCCGCCGAGCCCTGACGCCAGGCCGGCGAGGGCGAAGGCCCAGAACACATTCCGGCGGACGCTGACGCCGGAGAGCCGGGCCACCTCGGCGTTGCCACCGACGGCGTACCAACGGCGGCCGATGGTGGTGTACCGCAGTACCACCCAGACCACGAGGGCAACGGCGGCCGCGAAGAGGATCGGCATGGGCAGGCCCAGGGGGCGAGCCTGCCCGATCCAGAAGAAGGACTCGGGCATGCCGTAGAGAGTCGTGCCGTCCGTGACGATGAAGGCCAGACCGCCCACGGTGGTCATGGTCGCCAGCGTGGCCACGATCGCGGAGATCTTGAGGTAGGCCACGAGCAGCCCGTTGATCATGCCGACCACCAGCCCGGCCGCCAGCCCCAGCAGGATGGCCACCGGTACCGGGAGCCCGGAGAGCATCAGCGCCGAGGCGGTGGCTCCCGACAGGGTGGCCGTGGTGCCCACCGAGAGATCGAAGTGGCCGGTCACCATGACCATGGTCTGGGCGGCGGCGATGATCGTCAGGATGGCCACCTGGGCCAGGACGTTCGTCAGATTCCCCAGGCTGAGGAAGGCGGTGGGGTTCAGCACTCCGAAGATCAGGATGAGTGCGATCAAGGCGATGATGGTGCCGCCCTGCCAGACCATCTGAACCAGGGGTGGGCGCTTCTCCGCCAGCGGGGGCGCGGCCGAAGCCTCAGGGACGGTTGCGGTGGCCATCTCAGCCACTCCTTCCATAGCAGTATGAGAGTAGGACTTCCTCGTCCGCACCCTCGGCGGGCATCTCGCCGGAGATCCGGCCTTCGTGCATGATGAGGATCCGGTCGGACAGTCCGATGAGTTCGGGGAGTTCGGAACTGACGGCGATCACCGTGGTTCCCTGCGCGGCCAATTGCCGGATCAACCGGTAGATCTCCGCCTTGGTCCCGACATCGATCCCGCGGGTGGGTTCGTCCAGCAACAGCACGTGGGGGTCACGCGCGAGCATCTTGGCCAACACGACTTTCTGTTGGTTGCCGCCGGAGAGCAGCCCCACGGCCTGCCGGGGGCTTTGGGCTTTGATACGCAGCTCCTCCATCCCCTTCCGGGCCAGAGCGGTCACGCGGCGGGCGGACATCCAGCCGGCCGAGCTGACCTGGTCCAGGTTCGCCATGGCGATGTTGTCCTGGATGGACGCGCCGAGGGACACCCCTTGACTGCGGCGTTCCTCGGGGACCAGGACCATGCCGGCGTCCAGCACGGCACCGACGCCGCCGGACGCCGAGAGTTGTCTCCCCGCCACGGTGACGCTTCCCGAGACGTACTTCTGGTCACCGGCCAGCAGTCGCAGCAGCTCGCTCCGCCCGGACCCGGCGAGACCACCGACTCCGAGCACCTCTCCGGCATGCGCGGTGAACGAGACCTCCTGCACCCGGTTCCCGGTGAGGCAGTCCACCGTCACCACGGGGCGGTCCGTGGCCGTGCCGCGGCCGGGGTACATGTCCCCGGGGGCGCCCCCGACCATGGTGGAGATGACCTCGTCGATGGAGATATCCGCGACGTCCCGGGTGGTGATGGTGGAACCGTTGCGCATGATGGTCACCCGGTCGCACAGCTCGAAGACCTCCTCGAGCCGATGGGAGACGTAGACGATCCCCACCCCCTCCGCCCGCAAGGTGCGCAGCACGGAGAAGAGGTCCCTGATCTCGGTGTCCGTCAGAGACGCCGTGGGCTCATCAAGGATCAGGACGCGGGCATCGGCGGCGAGCGCCCGGGCGACGGCGACCATCGTCTGCTGCACCGGGGATAGCCTGCCGGCCAGTCGGCGCACCGGGATGCGCTGATTGAGCCGGTCGAGATGCCGTTGCGCCTCACGGCGCACCTCCGACCAGCGGAAGATCCCTGCCGAGCTCGGCGTCTGATCGCCCAACAGGATGTTCTCAGCCACGCTGATGGTCGGGATGATCGACAGCTCCTGGTAGAGCGCCACCACACCGGCGTGGTTGGCGTCACGGACCCCGGAGAAGTGCACGGCGGTGCCGTCGGACTCGATCGTGCCGGCGTCCGGTTGGTGCACCCCGGTGAGGACCTTGATCAGCGTCGACTTGCCGGCACCGTTCTCCCCCAGCAGGGCGTGGATCTCCCCCGGCCGGACCGCCAACCGCGCCTCGGTGAGGGCGGCCACGCCGTCGAAGTGCTTGGAGATGCCGGAGGCCCGCAGTGCCAGGCGCTCGGTCCCGACCTCGTCTCGCTGCTCCATCACCGGGGCGCTCATGTGTCCTCCGGCAGCCGGTTGCAGCGGATGACGACCTTCGGGAAGGTCCCACCCAGGTGCGTCTCGAAGGCCTCGGCGGCCTGTTCCAGGTCGAAGACCGACTGCAGGAAGGGCTCCACGTCCAGTTCCCCCAAGAGCCGCATGGCCCGCGGGAACGTGTACGGGGAGACGAAGACGCCGGTGAGCGTCAGTTCCTTGCGGTACAGGTAGTCGGAGAGGTTCAGCGGCAGCTCGTAGTCCTCCGGGTACATGGCCCCGTAGACCACGGTGCCCCCCGGAGCCGCGATGTCCAGCAGCCCCGCCACCGCGTGCCGGGAGCCGGAGGCATCGATCACGACGTCGAAGCCAGCCCCACCGGTGATCTCACGCGTCCGCTCCTCCAGGGACTCATCAGCGGGGTCGATCACGTGCAGTGCCCCGAAGCGCCGGGCGAGTTCGCGGCGCTCCGCGATCGGTTCGATGAGCGTGAGGGAGGTGGCCCCGTACCGTGCCATGAGCTGCAGGGCGAGCTGGCCGATGGGCCCGCCGCCGCAGATCGCCACGCGGTCCCCCGGGCGAACCCGGGCCTTGTCCGCGATCCGAACGGCCACGGAGGTCGGCTCCAGCAGGCATCCCTTGAGCAGGGAAATGTCCTCGGGGAGTTGGTAGACCTGGGATTCGTGCCAGACCACAGACCGGGCCATGCCGGGACGGTTGTAGTCGCCCAAGTGTTCGCAGAACTGCTGGCGCCCGTCCTGACACGGCTGGCAGGCCCCGCAGAAGCGGACGAAGTTGCCGGAGACACGATCCCCCACCCGCAGGTCGGTCCGGCGGACCTCTGGCCCCAGCTCGGCCACGACTCCGGAGATCTCGTGTCCGAGGCCGATCGGCACGTCCGTGCCGAAGAATCCCTCGGCCAGGTGCGGGTCGGAACCGCAGATCGCGGCATAGGCAACGGTGATGCGCACGTCCTGCGGCCCCACGGTGTCCGCCGGGAAGGTGACGACGCCGATGCTGCCGCGCTGGCCGGCGTCGGGGGCCCGCAGGCTGCCGATGCGGGTGACCGCGACGGTCTCGACGCCGCTCGGCGTTCCCTCGGAGGCGGCACTGACGGTGGTGGTGGTGCTGGTCATGCGGTGCTCCCCACGCTGGCGCCTTCGGCCGGGCGGCCCTCGGT